>JASGFV010000054.1:0-17536 GCA_047605365.1 Gordonia sp. (in: high G+C Gram-positive bacteria) | reverse complement strand
CGTCGACCTGCACACCCTGCCGCCGGTGACCGGTCTGCTGACCATCGGCGACGGCGCGGCGATCGAGCCCGAAGTGGATCTGGACGGCTGGTGGATCGACGGCGACGTGCTGCACATCGGAGCCGTCGACATCAAAGCCGGCGCGACCATCGGCGCTCGCTCCACCCTGCTGCCCGGCGCGGTCGTCGGGCGCGACGCCATCGTCGACCCCGGCTCCGCGGTCATCGGCAAGATCAAGGCCCGGCAGCGCTGGGGCGGCTCGCCCGCGATCAAGATCGAGAAGGCCCGCCCGACGTGGCCTGCTCAGCGGCCGGAGAGCCGCCGCTGGTGGATTCCGCTGTACGCGCTCAGCGCGCTGCTGGTGGCCGGCATTCCGCTGGTCTCCCTGGGCGCGGGGCTGATCGTCACCTTCAGCTGGGCGCTGTCGGCAGAGCGGCTGCGCGACGCCGCGCTCCGTGCCCTGGCCCTGGCTCCGCTCGGGACGCTGGCGGCGCTGCTGGTGTTCGCCCTGCTGACGCTGATCGTCGTGCGTCTGGCCGGCATCGGACTGAAGCCGGGCGTGTACCCGGTGCGGTCCCGGACCGGCTGGCAGATGTGGCTCACCGAGCGCGTGATGGACTCCGCGCGCACCTACCTGTTCCCGCTGTACGCGAGCCTGCTGACGCCCTGGTGGTTCCGCGCGCTCGGCGCGTCGATCGGCCGCGGCACCGAGATCTCCACCGCACTCGTGGTGCCCAAGTTCACCACCGTCGGCGACGACTCGTTCCTCGCCGACGACACCATGGTCGCGTCGTACGAGCTCGGCGGCGGCTGGATGCGGGTCGGCGAGGCCAAGGTCGGCAAGCGCGCGTTCCTCGGCAACTCCGGCATGGTCGCGCCCGAACGCAAGGTCCCCAAGGGCGGTCTGGTCGCGGTGCTGTCGGCCGCACCCGAGAAGGCCAAGGCGGGCTCCAGCTGGCTGGGCAGCCCGCCCGAGCGGCTGCGTCGCACCGCGAGTTCGGGCGACTCCGAACGCACCTTCGCCCCCCCGGCCCGCCTGAAGGTGGCACGCGCCGTCGTCGAGACGCTGCGTCTGGTCGCGGTGATGGTGTCGTTCACGCTGGGGCTGGGCGTGCTGATCGCGCTGCAGTACTTCGCGACGCGCCAAAGTCTGTGGCTCGCGGTGGTGCTCTCCGGCGTGGTGCTGCTGGTGACGGGCGTCATCGCCGGTCTGATCGCGTCGATCGCGAAGTGGCTCGTCGTGGGCCGGATCCGGGCCGGCGAGCATCCGCTGTGGAGCTCGTTCGTGTGGCGCAACGAGCTGTCGGACGCGTTCGTCGAGACGGTCGCCGCCCCGTGGTTCGCCAACGCCGCCGCCGGCACGCCGGTGCTGAACTGGTGGCTGCGGTCGCTCGGCGCGAAGATCGGCCGCGGCGTCTGGTGCGAGTCGTACTGGCTGCCAGAGGCCGACCTGGTGACCCTCGGCGACGGCGCGACCGTCCAGCGCGGCTGCGTGGTCCAGACGCACCTGTTCCACGACCGCGTGATGGCCATCGACACTGTCGAGCTGGCCCCCGGCGCCACCCTCGGCCCGCACTGCGTCGCCTTGCCCGCCTCCGGGGTGGGCTCGGCGGCGACGGTCGGCCCGGCGTCGCTGGTGATGCGCGGCGACCACGTCCCGGACTACACCCGCTGGCAAGGCAATCCGATCGCCCCCTGGCCCCGCTGACCGGCCACGCGGTCGCCGCTTGCGACCGATCGCTGTCCCTACCCGGGGGTACAGCGACAGCCAGGCCGCATATGGGCCTGGACCCTCCTGTGACGTCCGGGTAGGGACGGGGATCAGCGCCGGGAATGCCCGCGCTTGGCCAGCTCGGCGTCGACCGCCGGGTTGCCGAGCCGCCCGAGCCAGGTCAGCAGGTCGGGGTAGGTCGAAGGGTTGCGAGCCAGCGCCGCGTGCAGTTCCGGATGCGAGCCCGCGATCTTGTTGAGGGTGGCCGCCGGGGTGTTCGGATCGGCGGCGATGGCCTCGGTGAGTTCCGTGCGCGACGCGGCGATCATCGTGGTCTCGGCCCTGTCCGACGGGGCGCTGTCCGAGTGGGCACCCGCCGACTGAGACGTGGCCTCGTCCGACTGGATCTGGGCGGGTTGCACCGAGGCAGTCGATGCCGGAGCGACGGACTGTGTCGCAGTGGCAGGGGGCGCCTGTGCGGCGGTCGACTCGCGCTTGCGCATGTCGACCGCGGACCGCAGGTCGATCGCCGACTGGGTCGACTGGTGGGCCGCCGGAATCACCGGGTGGACGGTGGTCGCCGCCTCGACCGCCGGGGGCGCCGGCCGGGGAACCTGCGGGCGCGGATGCGCAGGCCCCGAGACCGCCGGATTCGAGAAGCCCGGCTTCGCGACCGCCGGGTTCGAAGCAGCGGGATTCGAGAACGCCGGGTTCGGAACCGCCGGATTCGAGACAGCAGGATTCGAGACGCCGAGGTTCGGGACAGCGGGGTTCGAGCGTCCCCCGTGCGGCAAGGGAGAGTTCGGGATCGGGAGATTCGGATTCGACATCCCCTGGGTACCCGGCGCGCCCGGCCCGAACGGCGACGCCCCCGGCATCCCGGGACCGCCCGGCGCCTGGCCGGGACCTGAATACATCGGGGCCGGCGTCGAACCGCTGTTGACCAGTCCGCGCAGGTAGACCAAGGTGACCGCGGCGTCGGCCAGCGGCGGCATCCCCTTGAACAGGAGCGCGACGTACAGAGCGCCGACCAGCAGCACCAGCACGCCGAAGGGCCACGACAGGAACAGCAGAAGCAGGGCGAGCACTGCGAGACCGCCTGCGACGAGGAACGGGATCGGTACGGGCGAACCGCCGGGTCCGCCGTGATTCGCCGGCTGCTGCGGCACCCCCGACTGCGGCCCGGGCGTCCCGTGCGGAGCGCCATGCTGCCCAGGCGCCCCGTACTGAGGCGCACTGTACTGAGGCGCCCCGTGCGGCGGCAGCGATGAATTCTGCCCCGGCCAGTTCTGGTTCGGAACGCTCATGTCAGCACACCGCCGCGATGTTCCGGGAGGCTGCAGCGAAGTCCGCCTCGGTGAAGTAGGTCAGCGCGTCGAGTTCGCGGCCGTCGCTGCGGACGCCGGACCGCGAGTCGGCCTTGGCGATGCGGGACAGCCGGTTGATCGTCGACGTGTAGCTGCCCTCGTCGTCGTAGACGGCTTTGCGCGCCTTCTCGTAGGCGCTGCACAACGACGATTGCGGGGTGGTCTCGGTGGCCGCGGACGACGACGTCGAGTCGCCCGATCCGCATCCGCCGGCGATCCCGAAGATCAGGCCCACCAGCACGAAGAACGCCAGCACCGTCGGGAACGGCGGGATCCGGCGCAACGTGGCGACGACGTCGGCGCCGCCGGAGGCCGCGGGCGCGGGCTGACCGGGACCGTATCCGGGCGGTGGCTGCTGGGGGTGCATGGGGGTCCGTTCTGATTCGGCGACCGGGGGCGGGTGCGTCGAACGGCAACCTAGCACGAGAGCGACGTTTCCGACTTTCCTCCGAACAGTCCAAAATCGCCCGCCGCGGGAGTACTGCACTGCGCGCGCTACGCCGGGTTCGACGGTAGGGTTGACCGGTCCGCACAATCTCGGGGTCGAGCGCAGAAGGAGGGCCGGTCACGTTGCCTGGCAAATCCGCCAAGGGACCGACTCATGCACCGCGCCTCGGCGCCGTCGAGCACCAGCTCGACCCGTACCTGCCGCGCAACGGCAACCTCGGTTTCCGCGTCTCCCGCTACGAGGCGAAGCTGACGTACAAGGTATCGAGCAACCGGCTGTCCGGCACCATGACGATCACCGCGTCGTCGTACCAGCAGCTCGCCAAGTTCAGTCTGGACCTGGCGTCGTCGCTGCGCGTCGAACGAGTGTCGGTGAACAACAAGCGAGTTCGCTACACCCATCGCGGCGGCAAGCTGAACATCACGCCGGAGTCGCCGATCCCGCCGGGCGGCGCGATACACGTGGCCGTCCGCTACGCCGGCAATCCGAAGCCGCTGCGTTCGACGTGGGGTGAAGTCGGCTGGGAGGAACTCACCGACGGCGCATTGTGCGCCAATCAGCCGAACGGGGCGCCGTCGTGGTTCCCGTGCGACGACCATCCGGCGGCGAAGGCCGCGTATCACCTGACGATCACCGCCGACAGCCCGTACTACGTGCTGGCCAACGGCCGTCTGCTGAGCAAGCAGCGTGCCGCGGCGCAGACCACCTGGGTGTACGAGCAGGTGGAGCCGATGTCGACGTATCTCGCGTCGATCCAGGTGGGCCAGTACGAGCATCTGCAGCTGGCGACGTCGCCGGTCCCGGTGTACGCGCTGCGCCCTCGGCGGCTGGCCGCCGAGTTCACCGAGAGTTTCGCCCCGCAAGTGCAGATGCTCGAGGCGTTCACCGAGATGTTCGGCCCGTACCCGTTCCCGCAGTACACCGCGGTGGTGACCGACGACGACCTCGACATCCCGCTCGAAGCGCAGAGCTTCTCGACGTTCGGCGCCAACCACTGCGACGGCACGCGGAGGTCGGAGCGACTCGTGGCGCACGAGCTGGCGCACCAGTGGTTCGGCAACTCGGTCACCCTGGCCCGCTGGCGCGACATCTGGCTGCACGAGGGTTTCGCCTGCTACGCCGAATGGCTGTGGAGCCAGCGCAGCGGAGGCCGGTCGGCCGACGAGTGGGCCCGCCACTACTACGCCAAGCTGGCCGCCGCCCCGGTGTCGGTGCCGCTCACCGATCCCGGCGAGAAGCACATGTTCGACGACTGGGTCTACAAGCGCGGCGCCATCACGCTGCACGCGTTGCGGCTGCGGCTGGGCGACAGCGACTTCTTCGCGCTGCTGCGCCGCTGGACCGACAAGTACCGGTACAGCTCGGCGACGACGGAGGACTTCATCGCCCTCGCCGGCACGTATGCGTCCGAGCCGCTGAACGACCTGTGGACGAACTGGCTGTTCTCCGCGGAGCTGCCCGACTTCCCGGGCCCGCGCGCCCGCTGACGGCACGCTCCCTGAAGGCACGCTCCCTGAGCCTGCCGAAGGGTCGAACGGTCCCGCGGGCCTATACCACGCGCGTCATCCGGGGCAGATCGTCGACGACGTCTGAAGCCAGGTCGATGACCTCGTTGAACCCCTCCACCAGGCATTCGGCGAACAGTTCCTGCTCGACGATCGCCGCGGCGTCGTAGTTCAGGCCGAGGCAGGCGACGTCGTTGTGGGTGATCATGGTGGCCATCACCGCGCAGCCGGGCAGCGGCCCGAACGGATACATCCGCTCCACCTTGGCGCCGGCGACAAAGGTCTCCCACGGGATGCCGGGCACGTTGGAGGCCTGCAGGTCGTTCTGCGCGGTGGTGCCGCTGAACTGCGCCAGCACCTGGCCGGGCAGCCACGCCAGGACGGGTCCGGCGGTGTTGAAGATGTCGACGGCGGGCTCTGAGCGGGCCGCCCGGACCTGTTCGCGGATGGTGAGCACCCGCTCGAACGGGTCGTCGATCCCGACGGGTCCGGCGAGCCGGCCGACGGCGATGCGGTTGCCGCCCTCCGGATCTTCGGGGCGTCGCACGGAGATCGGAATGGTCACCGGGATCGCGTCGACGTGCACGCCCATCGCGTCGTGATATCTGCGGAAGCCGCCGATCAGGCCGGCCAGGTAGACGTCGTTGATGGACGCCTTGGCGGCGGTCGACGCCGCTTTCAGCCCGGCGAACGGCACCTCGAACGCGGCGAACCGCCACGACACGCTGCGGCCCGACAGCAGCGGCGATCCCGGCGGGCTGATCAGTCCGGCGACGCGCGGCACCGAGCGCCCGTACCGGAGCACGTTCTGCAGGGCCTTGCGCGGATTGCGGAGCGACAGTACGCCCTCGACGGCGAGACCCGCGAGGTGCGGCACACGGCGCACCTCCTCGCCGATCTGACGGGTCAGCACGTCGACGGCCGACGGCTCGTCGACCTCCGGGGCCGGCGGCTGCGGCTTGCCGGGAATAGGGTCGCGCGACGTCGAATGCAGTTGCGCCAGTGCGAGGATCGCGCCCAGCCCGTCGGTCAGCGCATGGTTGGCCTTGAGGAAGTAGGCGGTCTTGCCGTCGGCCAGACCCTCGATCAGGTAGCCCTCCCACGGCGGCCGGAGGGGGTCCAGCGGCGTCATGGCGAGCTGCTCGCAGGTGCTCAGCAGCTCGCGCATCGAGCCGTCGCCGCCCAGCCGCATGCGCCGCAGGTGATAGTGCAGATCGAATTCGGGGTCGACGGCCCAGCTCGGGGTGCCGGTCTGCAGCGGCGACTCGATCACCCGCTGCCGGAACCGCGGCGCCATCCGGCTGCCCCACTCGTGTGCGGCGACCAGGCGGTCCCAGTCGGGTGCGCAGTCGTAGATCTCCAGCATGCAGATGGTGGATCGCAGACGGCGGTCCGCGTCGCCCCGCCACATGACGGCGTCGACGGCGCTCATGTGCGGGTCGAGCCCCCACGCGATCGGCTTGTCGATGTCGCGGAGTCCACCGGTTCCGGTCTCTGGATCCGCGGATTGTGCCGCCGCGCTTTCCCGCGCGGCCTGAGCGTCAGTCATTCCTCGGATCCCTGCCATTCGAATACCCCCGTTGTTCGCGTCATGCGCCCGTCGTCGAACGCGGTGACCGGCCAGTCGGTGAGCGCCTCGTCGAACAGGTCCCGGACCTGTTCGGCGTGTTCTCCCGCGGTCTCCGGTTTCCACGACGACGTGTCGACCGGAGGGAGCACTCGCACTTCCACCACCCCAGGTTTTATCAGTTGCGCGCCACGCCACATCACCTCGCCCGCGTTACGCAGGACGACCGGCACAATGGGCACTCCCGCCTGCATGGCAATGTGGAAAGGGCCCTTTTTGAATGTGCCAAGGCGCGGTGTCGAGGATCGTGTTCCTTCCGGTGCGACGACCAGTGAGAAATTCTCGTCGACGATCTTTCGCACCACCGGCTCCAATTGTTCGATGGCCTTTCCCGCGTCGGCGCGATCGATGAAGACGACGCCACCGGCGTCGAGTATCTGACCGAATACCGGCAGCTGCCCGATCTCTTTTTTGGCGACGCCGGTCGCCTGTTCGCGGACCAGGTGGATCATCACCGGCAGGTCGAGTTTGGACTGGTGATTGAATACGAAGACGCAGGGCCGCGCCGACGTCAGATACTCCTCGCCGTCGAGTACTTCGACGGCGACCCCGGCCAGGGCCAGCCCGACGTCGAGCCCGGACGAGACGCCCGACTGCATGGCGGCGGTGCCGTCGTCGGTGACGAGCGACTTCACGAAGCCCACCGCCGCGCCGCTCAGGAACGAACCGTAGAACGCGCCGGTCCGGGCGAGCATCTCCAGCCGGTTGGCGTGCGGGTTGCGCAGGTCCAGGATCGGCCAGCCGCGCGCCTCGGCGACGCCGCGCAGTCCGTGCTGCGGGGAGACGGCCGCGGGATGGCCCACCGACTCCAGGTAGGGCACGTCCTCGTTGCCGTCGCTGTAGGCGAACGACGCGTCGAGGTCCAGATCCCATTCGCGGGCCAGCCTGCGCACCGCGGCGGCCTTGCCCGGCCCCCACAGCGGGCGGCCCAGGATGTCGCCGGTGACGATGCCGTCCTCCACGACGACGTCGGTCGCCAGTGCGCGGTCGGCGCCGATCTCCCGGGCGATGGGCTCGATCTGGAAGCGGGTGGCCGACGACGCGATGACCACCCGATGCCCGCGCGCCCGGTGCGCCCGGATGATCTGCCACATCTGGGGGCGCAGTTTGCCGGCGGTGTCGTTCTTGAACAGCCGCTCGCCCATCGCGAGCAGTTCGTCGTAGGTCTTGCCGGCGAACGTGGGCCGGGTCGCTTCGAGGACCTCGGCGAAATCCTGTTCTGAGGTGACGCCGCGCAGGCCGATCAGCAGGAAGTCGGCGAGTTCGACGGGAGTGAACTGCAGGCTCCGGATGCGTTCGCGGACGATCGCCGTCGCGGAGAAGCCTTCGATCAGCGTGCCGTCGTAGTCGAAGAACGCGCAGACGTGCGGGCCTTCGGGAGCGGAACGGATCTCTTTGAGCCGGTCGGCGAGCGCGCTCATGCCCCTCCTCCCAACTCGTCGCAACCCTCGTGCTCGGCTTCGATCGCCGCGATCCAGGCCAGTCGTTTGCGCATCTCCTTGACGTCGGCCAGCCATCGGGCGCGTTCGAGGCGCTGCTCCGCGGCCGGGCCGTCGCCGACGGCTCCGCGGTTCTCGGCCAGCTGGTACGCGGCGTCGTACAGGTCCATCGACACCGAGTCCTTGGTGAGAACGACGCCCTGCAACGACAGTTGCCGCCCCAGGCCGAGGCAGTCCTGCAGCACCTGCGCTTTGTCCTCGCGCCCGGGCCGCACCGCGACCAGGTGGGTAGCGACCACCAGCTGGGCGTCGAAGAAGGTCTGCAGGGTGCGCCGCGCGAACAGCCGGCCGACGCTGGCCAGCAGCGCGCGGTCCACCCACTGGGCTTCTTCGGCAGTGTCGACGGTCCGCCAGGTCGGCGTGAGCAGGTCCAGTTCGGCCGCCAGCCGGTGGAAGAACTCGTCCTTGGCCGGGAAGAAGAACTCGAACTTGAGCAGGTCGCGGATACGCAGAGCGTCTTCTCGGGCGGATTCCAGCATGCCGCCGAGCGCAGCGCCTGCGCGGTCGGCGTTCGGGTCGGGCCGGATGGTGCCGTCGGCGATGGCCAGCAGCACCATCTCCACGATCGCCCGGTTGACGAAGTGGTGGATGGCCCCGTTCCGGTAGTAGGCGGCGATGGCGTGATTGTTCTCGGCGACCGACCAGACCTGTTCGGGCCCGCCGTCGTAGGTGTCCAGGACGCCCGCGTCGGTGAGCTCGCGCAGGGTGGCGAGCAGACCGAGGCCGCGGCACAGCGCCGGATCCGGGCCGGGCAGTTCGCGATCCTCGATGTAGGTGAGCAGCGGCTCCAGGATCACTTCGATCTCGACGGCGGTGTAGGCGCGGTCCGCGGCGCCCAGCAGCGCGAAGCCGGCCAGCGACGTCGCCGAGATGGGCGTCGCCGCGTTGATCTCGTCCATCACCTTGAAGGCGACCTTCTCCAGGCGCGCCCGACCGTCCCCGGCGTCGTCGAGCGCCTTGCGCAGCGAGAAGGGTTCACCGAACCGCACCCGCGCCTCACCTCGATGTTCGCGCTGGCCGCGGGCGTACTTGACCAGCCATTTGAGGTCTTCGGGCCGTTTGGCGCCGCCCGCCGACTCCTTCGCCATCACCGCGATCTCGGGCAGCTGGTCGTAGACGATCGACGTCGGGACCAGCGTGACGTCGGCGTCGTCGAGCGCTTCGACGGCGTCGGCGACGTACGCGAGCAGACCGAGCTTGGCGGGGCGGAGCTTTCCGGTGCGGCTGCGGCCGCCTTCGATGTACCACTCGAGGTTGAAGCGCTTCTCCACGATGAATGACAGGTACGACCGCATCGCGAACTTGTAGACCGGGTCGGAGCCGAACTGCCGGCGGATGAAGATGGTTCCCGCGCGGCGCGCGATAGGCCCCATCGGCCAGAACGCGAGGTTGATGCCGCCGAGGACCAAGTTCGGCGGGAAGTCGTGGTCGTGCAGCACTCCGCCGAGCACCAGCGTGTCGACGTAGGACCGGTGCGACGGCAGGAACACCAGCGACGTCGACTTGTTCAGCGCCCGCAGCTTGCCGAGCGTGTCGAGGTCGGTCGACACCGTCCACGCGCGCTCGTACAGGCCGCTGAAGGTCGAGTTGAAGACGTCGCGCATCAGGCGGCTCTGGGTGGCGACGAAGTCGCTCATCTTGTCGGTGGCCTCCGCCGCGACCGACGACGGCGTGCGGTCCAGCTCTTCGGCGAGCGACGCCGCCGCGGACTGGAAGCGCGCCGACGTGCTGATCTGTTCGGCGACCAGACGCGGCACCTTGTAGCGGTCGCCGACGATCTGCAGTTCGGCACGTTCGGCCGCGAGCTCGGCCTGCATCCCGACGAAGCCTTCGAACGACTCTCCGGCGGCTTGCTTGGCCGCGTACCGTTCGCGCAGCTCTTCGACGGTGGCCGAGGCGCCGGCGACGGCCCGCACACGGTCCGGGTGGCGTTTGCGGATCGACTGCTGCCGGAAGGCCGGGGGCCGTCGGGGATTGGACAGCGCGATCGCGTCGGCCAAGGAGACCCGGCGCTCGCCGCGTCGCACCGGAGGCAGCCAGACGACGCGCACCGGAATCAGTTCGGTGTCGGCGGGCAGCCGCTCGAAGTCGGTCTGCCCCACCGTCTGCAGACGCGCGTGCGGATGGTGGATCGCGGCCCACTCGCCGATCACCTGCCGCTCGCAGTCGGTCCGCGCATCCACCAGAACTACTTCACTCACCGAAAACCTCCCTTTTCTCGGATCAGCCACCGCTGTCGGCCGCCCGCCGGGTGTGACCCTTGACACAAGTCTGCACCGTCAAGGACGCCGACGGGCCGAGCTGACACCGAACGTCTCCCCCCAGCTCGTTCGTGACACTGTCCCGGTAGCCAGACATGACGCCGGCGCCGCACGTCCATCTCAGGATCGACGCCTATCCATAGATGGATCGGTCGTCCATTGCGATGGATCGGTCGTCCATTGCGGGATGACCGCTACCGATTCAGCCCGCGAACGCCGGCAGGAGACCCGCCTCGCGAGCCTGCGCGAGGGTCGGGGCGGCCCGGTCCTTCTCCGACAGCTCGTACGACAACGGGGCGCCGTTGCGGCCGACGGACGGCCACGAGATGCCCAATTCCGGGTCGAGCGGGTCGATGCCGTGCTCGGCCGACGGGTTGTAGCCCGTGGAGCACAGATAGGTGACCGTCGAGCCGTCGGCCAGCGAACAGAACGCGTGCCCGAGTCCCTCGGCCAGGTAGACGGCCTTGCGGTCGGCGTCGTCGAGCAGCACGGCGTCGTACCGGCCGAAGGTCGGCGAGCCGATGCGCAGGTCGACGATCACATCGAGGATCGCCCCCGCCGTGCAGGTGACGTACTTGGCCTGGCCGGGCGGCACGTCTGCGAAGTGCACGCCGCGCAGCACGCCGGCCCCCGACACCGAGGTGTTGACCTGCGCGAGATTGAGCGGATGCCCGACGGCCTCGGCGAAGACGTCGCTCTTGAAGACCTCCAGAAACAGCCCGCGGCTGTCGCCGAACTGCTTCGGCGTGAACTCCCACGCCCCCGCGATCGACAGTTCGCGCACCTGCATCTACTCGCCCCTCTCCAGCAGGTCGAGCAGATACGACCCGTAGCCGGATTTCATCAATTCCTTTGCGCGAGAGCGTAACTGGTCGTCGTCCAGATAGCCCGAACGCCACGCGATCTCTTCGGGCACGGCGATCTTGAGGCCCTGCCGCTGCTCGACGGTGCGCACGAAGTTCCCGGCGTCGAGCAGCGAGTCGAAGGTGCCGGTGTCGAGCCAGGCGGTGCCGCGCCGCAGCACGGTGACGTGGAGGGCGCCGCGTCGCAGGTATTCGGCGTTGACGTCGGTGATCTCGTACTCGCCGCGCGCCGACGGCGTCAGGCCGCGAGCGATCTCGACGACGTCGTTCGAGTAGAAGTACAGCCCCGGCACCGCATACCTCGACTTGGGCTGCGCGGGCTTCTCGGTCAGCGAGAGCACCTTGCCGTCGCCGTCGAACTCGACGACGCCGTACGCCGACGGATCGGCGACCGGATAGGCGAAGATCGAGCCGCCCACGACGTCGCCGAAGCCGCGCAGCTGACTGCCGAGACCCGGCCCGTAGAAGATGTTGTCGCCCAGCACGAGCGACACCGACTCGTCGCCGATGTGGTCCGCGCCGATCACGAATGCCTGCGCCAGCCCGTTCGGCTCGGGCTGTACGGCGTACGACAGTGAGATGCCGAACTGCGAGCCGTCGCCCAAGAGATGCTCGAACGCGGCGCGATCGTGCGGCGTGGTGATGATCAGGATGTCGCGGATCCCGGCCAGCATCAGCGTGGAGAGCGGGTAGTAGATCATCGGCTTGTCGTAGACCGGGACGAGCTGCTTGCTGACGCCCTGGGTGATCGGGTGCAGTCGCGAGCCGGTGCCCCCCGCCAGGATGATTCCGCGCATGAAACAACCCTATCGGTACATTTGAACCGTGCGAGTGCTTGTCACCGGCGGGGCCGGCTTCATCGGAGCGAACTTCGTGCTGCGCACGCTGGCGACCCGGCCCGACGTCGAACTGACCGTGCTCGACAAGTTCACGTATGCGGCCAATCCGTCGACGCTGGAACCGGTCGCGGACCGGATCCGGGTGGTGACCGGCGACATCGCCGATGCCGAAGTGGTGGATCCGCTGATCGCGCAGACCGATCTGGTGGTGAACTTCGCGGCCGAGTCGCACAACGACAATTCGCTGGCCGACCCGTCGTCGTTCGTCCAGACCAACCTGGTGGGCACGTACACGCTGCTCGAATCGGTGCGACGCCACGACGTCCGGCTGCATCACATCAGCACCGACGAGGTGTACGGCGATCTGCCGCTGGACGGCGGCGAGCGGTTCACCGAGTCGACGGCCTACAACCCGTCGAGCCCGTACAGCTCCACCAAGGCCGGCAGCGACCTGCTGGTGCGCGCCTGGGTGCGGTCGTTCGGCATCGCGGCGACCATCTCCAACTGCTCCAACAACTACGGGCCGTACCAGCACGTCGAGAAGTTCATCCCGCGGCAGATCACCAACGTCCTGACCGGTGAGCGGCCCAAGCTGTACGGCGACGGCCGCAACGTGCGCGACTGGATTCACGTCGACGACCACAACGACGCCGTGTGGGCCGTCGTGGAGCGCGGGCAGGTCGGCGAGACCTACCTGATCGGGGCCGACGGCGAGGTGGACAACAGGACTGTCGTGGAGTCGGTGCTGCGCCTGCTGGGCCGGCCCGCCGACGCCTTCGACTTCGTCACCGACCGCCCCGGGCACGACCTCCGGTACGCGATCGACTCGACGCGGCTGCGCACCGAACTCGGTTGGTCCCCGCAGTACACCGATTTCGAGTCCGGGCTGGCGGCCACCGTCGACTGGTACCGCAATCACAGCGACTGGTGGGCTCCGCTCAAGGGTGAGGTGGAAGCGTCGTACGCCAAGACCCAGCACGTCATCGACTAAAAGCGGCCCCTCCCAATCCCTCATAGTTCCTCTTAGATCGGAGAGTTCATTGCGCGTCCTCGTCACCGGAGGTGCGGGCTACATCGGCTCGCACACGGTTCTGCAATTGATCGCCGCGGGTCATCAGGTGGTGATCGCCGATGACTTCTCCAACGCGAAGCCCTCGGTGATCGGACGCCTGGAGAAGCTGGCCGGGCAGTCGATCCCGGTGCACGACGTCGACCTCACCGATCGGGCCGCCACCGAAGCGCTGTTCGCCGCCGAGCCGGTCGACGCGGTGATCCACTTCGCCGGCTTCAAGGCGGTCGGCGAGTCGGTCGCCAAGCCGCTCGACTACTACGAGAACAATCTGGACTCGACGTTCTCGGTGCTGCGCGCGATGAACGCGCACGGGGTGCGCAAGTTCGTGTTCAGCTCGTCGGCGACCGTCTACGGCGAGAACCCGGTGCTCGAGCGCACCGAGGACATGCCGACGTCGGGACCAACCCGTACGGCTGGACCAAGGTGATGATCGAGCAGGTGCTGCGCGACGTCGCCGTGTCCGACGACTCGTGGCGGATCGCCGTGCTGCGGTATTTCAATCCGGTGGGCGCGCATCCGAGCGGTGAGATCGGCGAGGATCCGAGCGGCTACCCGAACAACCTGATGCCGTTCATCACGCAGGTGGCCGTGGGCCGCCGCGACAAGCTGTCGGTGTTCGGCGACGACTACGACACCGTCGACGGCACCGGCGTCCGCGACTACATCCACGTCGAAGATCTGGCGGCCGGTCACATCGCGGCGCTGGACCGGATCGGCGAGATCCACGACGCGTGGTCGGTGTGGAACCTCGGCTCCGGACAGGGCGTCTCGGTACTGCAACTGGTCGATGCGTTCGCGCGGGCCAGCGGCCGGGAGATCCCTTACGAGATCGCGCCGCGCCGTCCCGGCGATCAGGCCGCCAACTGGGCGGACCCGTCCAAGGCGAACGCCGAGCTGGGCTGGAAGACCACGCGGAGCGTCGACGACATGTGCGCCGACTCGTGGCGCTGGCAGTCGCAGAACCCGCAGGGCTACCCGGACTGAGTCGGGGGTTCGGCGATCGCCTCGTCGCGCCGCCGCACCAGCAGCTCGGTCTCGATGCGCGCGGCGTCCGGACCGCCGGGCGAAGAGCGGTGGAAGGCGGCCGTGTGGAACGGCACCGCCGCGGTTCCGGCGGCGAGGGCGGTGAGGACTCTGCGAATGTTCATGACAGAAATACTTCGCCCGAATGATTCCTGCCACCAGTGGCAGGAAAGCCAACTACCGCATTAAATCTGCCATACTCGTGGAGTGCTGCAGAAGATCGCCGTCCTGCTGTCCGAACCCATCGCACTGTTCGAGTTCGGAGTGCTCAACGAGGTCTTCGGCCTGGACCGCACCGACGACGGCGTACCCGCCTTCGACTTCCGCGTCGCCTCGGTGAACCCCGGCACTGCGCTCCGGATCACCGGAACCGATGCCACGCTGACCGCCGAGCACACGCTAAAGCAGTGTCGCGACGTCGACCTCGTCGCCATCCCCGGCGGCTCGGTGTCGGGCGACTACCCGTCGGAGATCCTGGACACGCTGAACGCGGTCGTCGACAACGGCGGTCGGGTCCTGACCGTCTGCACCGGCGCGTTCTACGCCGGAGCCGCCGGACTCCTCGACGGACGCCGCTGCGCCACCCACTGGCGCTACGGCGACCTGATGGCACAGATGTTTCCGAAAGCGATCGTCGACACCGACGTGCTCTTCGTCGACGACGGGCCGGTCACCACCAGCGCCGGCACGGCCGCCGGGATCGACGCAGCGCTGCACCTGGTGCGCGAGGCGTGGGGCGCGCCGGTCGCGAACCGCATCGCGCGCCGGATGGTGGTGCCTCCGCACCGCGACGGCGGGCAGCGGCAGTTCGTCGACCGGCCGATCCCCACCTGCGCGGACGACGGCTTCGGCGCGTTGCTGGAATGGATGATCGAGCACCTCGACGAAGACGTCTCCGTCGAGGCACTCGCCGCGCGCATGCACATGAGCAGCCGCACGTTCGCTCGCCGATTCGTCGACGAGGTCGGACTGTCGCCGAGACGCTGGCTCACCGAGCAGCGGATCCTGGCCGCCAAAAGCCTGCTGGAACAGCCCGACGTCACGATCGAGGAGGTCGCGCGGCGCGTCGGCTATTCGTCGGCCGCCCTGCTGCGCCAGCATTTCGCGACTTCAGTGGGCGTCTCCCCGGCCGGCTATCGCGCGCGGTTCGGCGGGACCGGATCGAGCGGGCCTCAGTCCAGTTCGACAGGCGTCTCGCCGGCGTTCGTCGACGACGCCGCGTCCGGCGCGCCGTCGCCCAGCATCCGCTGAGCGACCGTCACGAACACCACGCTGAGCAGCGCCACGATCGCCCCGATGCCGAGCATCAGCGGATAGCTCATCACCTCCCAGCGGCTGTGGCACCAGGCCATCGCCGCGGGCGACGCGAAGCCCAGGTAGGTCAGGCCGTAGAAGACGGCGGTGAGGCCGGCGAGGTCGTCGGGTCCGGCGATGCGCTGCACCTCCAGCAGGCCGCCGATCAGGGCGAGGCCGTAGCCGCAGCCGAGGACCGCGGCGGCGACGATGCCGAGCACCACGGTCCGCTCGTACGCGGCCAGCACGGCCAAGCCCATGCCCGCCGCCACCACGATCAGGGCGACGACCAGCGCGCGGGCGCTGCCGGGGCGGTCGAGACGACGTCCGACGCTCTGGATGAAGAATCCGGCGGCGAGTCCGACGAGGCAGCAGAGTCCCGCGAACGCGATCGACCAGCTCGCAGTCTTCCCGGCCAACAGCACCGGGACCACGGCGTAGGCGACGGCGCAGGTGCCGAAAACCCACGGGGCGACGGGCGCGACGATCAGCCAGAAGCGGCGATTGCGGGCGGAGGGGATCTTGAGGTCGTCGAGCAGGGAGCCCTCGGCGTCGCCCCTCGGTCGTGTCTCCGGGGTGCGCAGGATCATCACGAACGCCACTACGGTCAGCGCGATGTTGACCAGGTAGGCCAGCTGGCCGGGCAGCGGCGCCCACTGCGCCAGAATGCTGGCCAGGGCCGCGCCGAGTCCGAAGCCGGCGGTCAGGCTGAGGGCGGCGCGTCGTGCGCCGGACGACACGCCGGCTCCGTCGGCGTCGGACAGTTCTTTGATCCAGCTGCCGCCGACCGCCATGGCCAGACCGAGCGCAATGCCGCTGAGCACGCGCCCGGCCGCGAGCAGCGGCACCGAATGCTCGCCGAACGCCAGGAGCACCGAGCCGAGGCCGGCGATCACCGGCGACGGCAGCATCAGCGGCCGCCGGCCGAACCGGTCGGACAGCGGTCCGCCGATCAACAGGGCCGGCACGATGCCGAGAACGTAGAGGAAGAGCAGGGAGTCGACGGTCACGTCGGAGATGTGCGACGCCGCGCGATACATCACCAGCAGGGGCGTGAACTCGTTACCGCCCCAGGCTGCTGCGAACACTGCCAGCGACACCGCCGGCCACCTGAAGACCCTGGACACGGAAGGCAACGGTATCGGCGCGGGACCCGTTTTGCCCACCGGGCACACCAGTCGGTATCATCGTGAGGCTGTCTACGGACGGCACGCCGCCTTAGCTCAGTCGGTAGAGCGAGTCACTCGTAATGACTAGGTCGCCGGTTCGATTCCGGCAGGCGGCTCACTCGGCCGCAGGTCAGGACATAGTTCCTGGCCTGCGGCCTTTTTCATCAGCGCGGCGATCCCCACAATTTCCCCACCATTGAATCTCAGCGCCAGTGCCACACCAGGCGGTCCGCGACACCTCTGCCCGCGGCTGGCGGGGTCACGTCGATCCGGTCGACGACGGCTTTCACGACGTCGTGGCGGGCCGTGACCGGGGCGTCCGCCCACCACTCGACGACCTGAGCATCCGAGAGGTCGGCGAGGCTGCCGGCGGCGTCGAGGAATGCGAGCCCGTGGTCCGCTTCGGCGATCACGCCGCGCGCCGCAGCGAGCCCCGCATCAAGAGCCGCCCGCTCGGTGCCGCCGGCGCCGAACGCTTCGGCGAGGGCCTGCATCCGGTCGGCGGCCGTGTCCCGCATCCACAGGTAGTGGTCGCGGCCGCGGTCGACGGCACGCCGCAGCTCGGCCAGCCACGCCTCGGAAGTGATACGCGTCAGGACGCGCTCAGAGATCTCCACCTCCACCGGGTCGACCCGCACATGCGGGCGCGCCGGACAGTCCCGGTTGTCGCACGCCCAGTCCCGGCCGGCGCGGAACATCGTGGACGCGCACACCGAGCATCGGAGGATGCCGGCGGCGACGGATGGGCGTGGCGCGTCCTTGGACACGAACCGCTGCCGGTCGGGGTCGGTGAGGACGGCCATCACCTTGTCCCAGAGGGGGCGGTCGAGGATTGGGGCGTAGTGGTCGTCGCCGATCA
>JASGFV010000053.1:0-17731 GCA_047605365.1 Gordonia sp. (in: high G+C Gram-positive bacteria) | reverse complement strand
CCGTCCGGCAGACGTGGAACGGCGACGGCGAGGCGTCGACGAACTCGCCGAGCCCCTCGGCGGTGGCGGACGTGGCGATGCTCGGCGAGGTCATGTCGGACGGTTCAGGCGGTGGCGAGCACCGCGTCGAGCGCCGAGTAGAACAGGCCGAGACCGTCGTCGCTCGGGCCGGTGAGGGCCTCTACCGAATGCTCCGGGTGCGGCATCAGGCCGACGATGCGGCCGTCGGCGCTGGAGATGCCGGCGATGTCGAGCTGCGAGCCGTTCGGGTTGCCCCCGGCGTAGGTGAAGACGATGCGACCTTCGCCCTTGAGCTCCTCGAGCTTGCTCTGCGAGGCGACGTAGCGACCCTCTCCCGATTTGAGCGGGATGAGGATCTCCGCGCCGGCCTCGAACCGGGTGGTCCACGCCGTGGTGTTGGACTCCACGCGCAGCCACTGATCGCGGCACACGAAGTGCAGACCCTCGTTTCGGGTCAGCGCACCCGGCAGCAGACCGGCCTCGCACAGGATCTGGAAGCCGTTGCAGATGCCCAGGACCGGCATGCCGCGCTGGGCCGCCGTGACGACCTCGCCCATCACCGGGGCGAACTTGGCGATGGCGCCGCAGCGCAGGTAGTCGCCGTAGGAGAAGCCGCCCGGGACGACGACGGCGTCGACGCCCTTCAGGTCGGCGTCGCCGTGCCACAGGCTGACGGCCTCACCGCCGGCCAGGCGGACGGCGCGGGCGGCGTCGACGTCGTCGAGGGTGCCCGGGAAGGTGATGACTCCGATGCGTGCAGACATGTCGTCCTACTCCGCGACGCGGGTGACCGAGAAGTTCTCGATGACCGTATTGGTCAGCAGTTCTTCGGCGATGCGCTCGAGCGCGGCGTCGTCGACGGTGTCGTCGACCTCCAGCTCGAACCGCTTGCCCTGGCGGACGTCGGCGACTCCGCCGAATCCGAGTCGGCCCAGTGCACCGACGATGGCCTGGCCCTGCGGGTCCAGAATCTCGGCTTTGGGCATCACGTCGACCACTACACGCGCCATCAGGCACCGCTCCGTTCGCAAAGAAATCAGCGTTTTCGCCGCTCACTCTACCCGTGAGCCACGACGATCAAGCGTCCAGCGCGGCCTCGACGGCGGCGATCACTTCCGGAGCGTCCGGCTCGGTGCGCGGACGGAACCGCGCGAGCACCTCGCCGTCGGCCCCGACGAGGAACTTTTCGAAGTTCCACTGCACGTCGCCGGCCTCGCCGTCGGCGTCCGCCGCCTGTGTCAGCGCAGCGTAGAGCGGATGCTGGTCGGCGCCCTTCACGTCGGCCTTCTCCAGGAGCGGGAAAGTGACGCCGTACGACGTCGAGCAGAACGTCGCGATCTCCTCGGCCGAGCCGGGCTCCTGGCCCATGAACTGGTTGCACGGCATTCCCACGACAGTGAGGCCGCGCTCACCGTAGGTCTGGGCGAGCTTCTCCAGCGTCGAGTACTGCGGGGTGAGGCCGCATTTGGAGGCGACGTTCACCACCAGCAGCGGACCTGCGAAGTCCGCCAGATCCAGGGCGCTGCCGTCGAGCGCCTTCACCGAAATTCCCTTGATGCCTGCCGCGGAAGAAGTCATGGTGTTCACCGTACTCACGACTGCCGACAGAACGGGACGGTGATGAAGCTCACCCATTGTTGCTTTACAGCAATAATTGCGTGGACGTAAATTATTCGGGTGCCTCGACCATTCCGATCCCTCGACGAAACCGCCATCGTGCTGACGGACTTCGTCAACCGGGTCCTGTGCACCGAGCGCGCGGCCACCGCCGACGCCCTCGCCGAATCGGACCTGACGATCTCCCAGATCCGGATGCTGTTCATCCTGGTGCGCCAGCCCTCGCCGATCTCCGTCCACGAACTCGCCGAGCACATCGGCCTGTCGCTGGCGGCCACCGGACGCGGAGCCGACCGCCTCGTCACCCTGGGGCTGGTCGACCGGCGCGAAGACCCCAGCGACCGGCGCGTCAAACGGCTGTCACTGACGGCAGACGGGAGCCGGCTCATCGAGCAGCAGTGCCGGTTCCGGACCGAGGACGCCGCCGACCTGCTGACCGACATGCCCCACGACGTGCGCGACCGCCTGGCCGCGGCGCTGGGCGAAGCCGTCGAGTATCTGCCCCCTGCGCCCCAGGCGCCGCCCGAATCCGACGCCGGTAGACACATCGCCTGAAGTCGGTTCACCCCGCCGCGACGTTCGTCGTAGCGCGACCAGTAAGGAAACTCATGACCACGTCAAACCCGGCCGCAGCGCCGGACAAACTCGGGCGCGACGTCTTCGTCGTCGCCGGAGTCGTCGTGCTCGGCGCGATCATGTCCATCCTGGACGTGACCGTCGTGTCGGTGGCTCAGCCGACCTTCATCCGCGAGTTCCAGACCAACACCGCGGGCGCAGCGTGGTCGATGACCGGCTACACGCTCGCGCTCGCGGCGGTCATCCCGGTGTCCAGCTGGGCCGCCGGCCGATTCGGCACCAAGAAGGTCTACATGACCTCCCTGGTCCTGTTCGTGATCGGCTCGGCGCTGTGCGCGATGGCGACGAACATCGGCATGCTGGTCGCGTTCCGCGTGGTCCAGGGACTCGGCGGCGGCATGCTGATGCCTGTCGGCATGATGATCATGACTCGCGCCGCCGGACCCGAGCGCGTCGGCTCCGTGATGGCCGTGCTGGGCATCCCGATGCTGCTGGGCCCGATCGCCGGCCCGATCCTCGGCGGCTGGCTGATCGAGATCGCATCGTGGCACTGGGTCTTCCTGATCAACATCCCGATCGGCATCGTCGCCGTCGTCTACGCCTTCGTCGCCCTGAAGGACGACGCTGAGAAGAAGAAGTCGTCGATCGACATCATCGGACTCCTGCTGCTGTCCCCCGGCCTCGCGCTGTTCCTCTTCGGCGTCTCGTCGAGCGCCGAGCACCGCACGTTCACCAAGCCGAACGTGTACATCCCGATGATCATCGGCGCGATCCTGATCGTCACGTTCATCTGGCATGCACTGCGCGCCAAGAACCCGCTGCTCGACCTGCGCCTGTTCAAGAACCGCGTGATGACGATCTCGACCATCACCATGGTGTTCTTCATGATCGCCTTCTTCGGCGCATCGCTGCTGTACCCGCAGTACTTCATCATCGTGCGCGGCGAGTCGACCCTGACTGCCGGTCTGCTGCTGGCCCCGCAGGGCCTCGGCGCGATGCTGACCATGCCGATCGCCGGCAAGATGACCGACAAGATCGGCCCCGGCAAGTTCGTACTCGGCGGCCTGGTGCTGATCCTGATCGGCGTCGGCGCGTTCACTCAGATCGGCACGGACACGTCGTACTGGATCCTGTGCGTCGCACTGTTCATCCAGGGCCTCGGCATGGGCATGACCATGATGCCGATCATGTCGTCCGCGCTGGCCACCCTGCGCGGACCGCAGGTCCCCGACGGGTCGACGTTGCTGAACGTCGTGCAGCAGACCAGCTCGTCGATCGGCACCGCGGTCATCACGGTCATCTTCACCAGCCTGCTGGCGACGACGACCCGCGAACTGCTCCAGGCGAGCTCGCCGGAGGCCGCCGGCAAGATCATCGGCGCCCTGCCCGCGGACAAGCAGGCCACCGCGCAGGCCGACTTCCTCTCGGATGCCGCCGCACAGTACGGGCACACGTTCATCGTCGCCGTGGTGCTGATCGCGATCACCTTCGTCCCGGCGCTGTTCCTGCCGCGCAAGAAGATCTCTGCGATTCAGTCCGAAGAAGACGTGACGACCGCCGAGGGCGGCCAGCCCCCGGTGATCATGCACTGATTCTCTAGGGCTCCAGCCCGGACAGAAACGCCTCGACGGCGCCCCGGAAGAACTCCGGGGCGTCGTCGTGTATCAGGTGGCCCGCGCCCGCCGCGCGCAGATACTGCGCGCGAGGATTACGCCGGGCCATCTGCCGCATCTGCCCTTCGGGGGCGACGGTGTACTCGGCTTCGAGCAGCAACGACGGAGCCTGCACCGCGTCCCACTGCGTCCAGAAATCGCGGCCGCCCCACTCCTCGGCGATGTCGGCCCAGATCGGGATGCGGCCGTGCAGCCGGCCGTCGTCGAAGGCCTCGTAGAAGTACCGGCCGGCGACGTCGCCGAACATCTCTCGCGCCGCGGACAGGCCGTCGAACCGGTCCGGCCAGCTCTCGAACCACGGCGCCCACGTGCCGGTGGTCTGGCCGCGGAAGTCCGGCGCCATGTCTTCGACGACAAGCGCCGACACCAGTTCGGGATACTCCGCCGCGGTGCACCAGGCGTGCAGGCCGCCCATCGAATGCCCGATCAGCACGACCGGCCCGTGATCGATCCAGGTGATCACCTCGGCCACGTCGGCGACGAAGCGCTCGGTCGAGATGGCCTGCGGCGTCGGCTCTTCACATCGTTCGGCGCCCTGGTGGAACGCGGCGTCGAAGGTGAAGACGCGGCCGTAGTCGCGCAGCCACGGGATCTGCCGACGCCAGGTGCGACCCCGGCCCATCAGGCCGTGCAGCAGCAGGATCGGTGGGCATCCGTCGCGGCCGCCGTGGTCCAGCAGGCCCGTCGTCGTGCCGGGGACGGGTGACGCAGTCGACTGGGGCTCCACAGCCTTCAGACCCTACCTGCGGCGAATACGGACCAGTACGCTCGACCACATGGCCGTTGTGAAGATCAATGCAATCCACGTCCCCGAGGGACAGGGCGAAGAACTCGAGAAGCGGTTCGCCGCTCGCGCGGGCACCGTCGACTCGTCCCCCGGCTTCCTGGGATTCCAGCTCCTGCGCCCCACCAAGGGCGACGACCGCTACTTCGTGGTGACGCAGTGGGAGGACGAGGAGTCGTTCCAGGGCTGGGCCGGCGGCAGCGCCCGCGCCGCGCACAGCGGCGACCGCAAGCCGGTCGCGACCGGTGCGGACCTCCTGGAGTTCGACGTGGTGCTCGACGTGAAGCCGTCCGCCTGACGAAGCCTCTCCCGCATTTCTAGAACGTGTTCTACTATCGGTGGGGAGCCGATCTGAGGAGCACGCATGACCGCCGCCGCCGCGCACGACACCACTGAGCTCTACCTCGGCGGCCGGTGGACCGCGCCGCACTCCGCCGAGACGCTCGACGTCTTCTCGCCGGCCACCGGCGAGAAGATCGGCAGCGTCCCGCTCGGCGACGAGAACGACGTCGACGCCGCCGTGCAGGCCGCAAGGGCGTCGTTCGAGTCCAGAGTCTGGCGCGACGTCGCTCCGGCCGAACGCGCCGCGGTGATCCGGCGCGCGGCGTCGCTCATCAACGAACGCTCAGCCGACCTCTGCGCACTCATCTCCGCCGAGATGGGCGCGACGCCCGCCGACGTGGCGACCCTGCAGATCCTGCCCGGCACCGGCTGCCTGAACGCCTACGCGGACGCCGCCGAGGCGTACGAATGGTCGGAGAAGCGCAATGGGCTGTTCGGCGAGACGCTGGTGGTCCGCGAGCCGGTCGGCGTGGTCGGGGCGATCATCGCCTGGAACGTGCCGCTGTTCCTGTTCTGCAACAAGCTCGGGCCGGCGCTGGCCGCCGGGTGCTCAGTGGTCCTCAAGCCGGCGCCGGAGACCCCGCTGAGCGCCAACGCGCTGGCCGAGATCTTCGCCGAAGCCGGGGTGCCCGACGGCGTGATCTCCGTAGTCCCCGGCGGCGTGGCCACCGGCCAGGCGCTGGTCGAGCACCCCGACGTCGACAAGATCACCTTCACCGGGTCCACCGCGGCGGGCAAGATCATCGCCGCCCGCTGCGGCGAGACGCTCAAACGCTGCTCACTGGAGCTCGGCGGCAAGTCCGCGGCGATCATCCTCGACGACGCCGACCCCGCCGCGATCGCCCCGATGCTCGTCTTCTCCGGCGTGCTCAACTCCGGCCAGGCGTGCGTCGCCCAGACCCGCGTCCTGGTGCCTCGCGACCTGCACGACGCCGTGGTCGACGCCATGGTCGCCGTCGCCTCGACGTTCACCCCCGGCATGCCCGACGACCCCGGCACCCGACTCGGACCGCTCATCAACGACCGCCAGTTCCAGAAAGTGCGGGCATACATCGAAGCGGGCAAGGCGGCCGGCGCGACCGCGACCCTGGAGGTCCCGGCGCCCGACACCGGCACCGGGAACTTCGTCGGACCCACCATCTTCACCGGCGTCACCAACGACATGACGATCGCCCGCGAGGAGATCTTCGGGCCGGTCATCAGCGTGATCGTCTACGACGACCTCGACGAGGCGATCGCCATCGCCAACGACTCCGACTACGGGCTCGCCGGCTCGGTCTGGACCGCCGACGTCGCACGCGGCGTCGAGGTCGCCAAACAGATCCGCACCGGCACGATGGGCATCAACTGGTACGCGATCGACCCTTCGTCGCCCTTCGGCGGCTACAAGAACTCCGGCATCGGCCGGGAGAACGGCCGCGAAGGCCTCGAGTCGTACCTGGAGCACAAGTCGATCCTGATGCCGCTCGGGTACTCGTCGGCGGGCTGAACGCTCAGCCTGCGGGCCGGCTCGGGACCGGAACGGGAACAGACGACGCCGGGGTCGACGACGAGGGAGCCGGGATCGGGACGGCGGTCGAGGTGTCGGCGTCGGAGCCGTCGGTGATGCGGGAGCGGAGCGAGTCGTCGTCGACGATCTCGATGTCGTTGATCAGCCAGGCGCCGCCGGAGCGCTCCATCGTGTAGACCACCCGGCTGGGGTTGGTCGACACCTGATCGGAGTTGCCGCGGCTGGCGGACTGGTTGATGAACAGCAGGACCTTCGCGGTGTCGCGGGTGTTCTCCATGACGCCGGAGCCCTGATCGGTCACCTTGGCGACGCTCTGCTGCTGCTTGACCTTCTCCGCGATCCGGTTCTCGACGACCCGCTTCTGGTAGTCCTCTTTGGCCTTGCCGGTCAGGACGCTCATCGTCTTGTTGATGTTGTCGCTGATGTTCTGCGGGGTCCACGCGTACATCCACTGCACGTACTGCTTGGCCGCCGCCAGCGACGAGTCACGCGCGTTCTCGGTGGCGCGGGCCGTGGCGTAACGGACGCCGAGGAAGCCGGTCACCACCAGCACGACGACCACCAGGCCGAGGAAGGCGTAGGGCACGATTCTGCGGGTCATCAGTACACGAACTCCAGGTTGGTCAGCTTGAGCTCGCCGTTGATGCGGGTGACGTCGACCTTCCACCGGAACGTCTGGAAGTCGACGGGGCCGCTCTTGTCCTTGGTCCGGTTCTCCCAGCCAGCCACCATGATCACGGTGCCGTCGTTCGCGTCGGCGTGAGTCACGGCGTCGGCGAGGATCGTCGTCTTGGTGATCTCGTTGCCCTGCCGGATCATCTCCGACACCTGCTTCATGTTCTCGCGGAAGGTCTGCTGCGCGCGGCCGCTCGTCTTCTCCATCGTGAACTTGTAGATGGCGTCGGCGTTCTCCGGGTCGAGCGTCGTCATCTTCACGACGACGCCGCGCGCAAACGTCTCGTACTCGGCCCGCAGCGCGCGCTGATCGTCGATGCGGTGCGTGCCGACCGCGAAGACCACCGAGGCCACCACACCGAGCACGATCACGACAGCTCCGGCCAGGTAGCCGACCACCGTGAACGTCCGGGATCGCTCGGCGCCCGAGGTCCGCAGCGGGGCGGCCGGCTTCGGAGCCGTCTTGACCGACTGAGTCTTCTTGAGGTCAGCCTGTCTGGGCTTCTTGTCGCTAGACCCTTCGACAAGCTCAGGGAGCGACTTCGGGCTCTTCTTGCGGCCGAGCGGGCTCGACCGCACGACCGCCTCGCGAGCCTTCTTCTCGGAGGGAGCCTTCTTCTCGGCCTCGTCGTGCGAACTCAGGACTCCACCGTCTTCGTGATCAGGTCGTACCACTGCGTCTTCTGGCCTCGCTGCTCTGCCGCGGCCGGTGCGGCGGTGTAGCGCTTGCCGTCCGGTCCGATGAATTCTCCGGTATCCGGATCGTACGTGGTCGCGTAGACGGCCGGCTCGGAGCTGTAGCTCGTCGAACTGCCCGGCACCACGAAACCGGCAGGCTGACGTGGCAGATCAGTGCCCGGGAGGCCGTTCGGCAGGGCGACGTTGTCGCGCGGGGACTGCTTGAATCCGGTCTTGCACTCCTCCGGCGTGGGGGCGCGCCGGCCCGGGTACTCGACGCACGGGAAGTTGCGCGCGCCGCGCACCGAGGACTGCGCGTTCTGCGGCAGCCGGCACAGCAGACCCGGCGGCAGGTTCTGCGGCGTGACCGCGGAGGGGAAACGCCAGTCCTTCGGCGGCAGGAAGCCGACGGTGCAGGTCGGCGGATCCTGGAATCCGAGGGTGAAGTTGACGTTCGGCCCGTGCCGGTTGCTGCCGGTGTTGATGGCGGTGATCAGCGCCGACAGCACCCGCGGATACAGCACGATGGTCTGCCGCAGGTTCGGCAGGTAGACGGCCATCGTGCGGGTGGCGACCCGCAGGTTGGAGATGGCCATCGGGAACGACAGGTTCATGTCGGCGAACAGCTTCTGCGCCGACGACGCCGTGCCCGGCCCCTTCTTCATGATGTCGTCGAGGTCGGGCCGGTGGGCGCGGACGGTGTCGGTGAAGGTGGTGACATCGCGGGTCCAGGACCGGATCTCGCCGGCGGTCCGGTTCTGCGTCGCGAGCAGCGGTCCGGCCTGGTCGACCAGGTCGATCGCGGTGTCGACGTTCTTGTCTGCCTCGTCGATCAGCAGCACCATCGAGTCCATCAGCCGCTGCAGCTGCGGCGCGGTGCCGTTGAACGCCATGAACGCCTCGTCCATCACGTCGCGCAACTGGGTGCCGCTGACGGCGTTGAGCAGGGCGTCGGCCTGGTCGAGCATCGAGGCGATCTCCACCGGCATGTCGGCGGCCTTGACGTGCGCGCCGTCGCGCAGCGCGTCCGGGCTCGGGTCGGCGGGCGGCGTGAATTCGACGAACTGCTCGCCGATCGCCGAGACACTGCGCACGGTGACCGTCGAATTCTTCGGGATGTCGGTGCCGGAGTCGACGGTCAGGGAGGCTTCGACGCCGGTCGGCGTGAGCTGCAGGCCGGTCACCTTGCCGACGTCGACGCCGCGGAAGCTGACGTTCGCGTTCTTGTAGAGGCCGCCGCTGGAGGGCATCTCGACGGTCACCCGGTAACTGCCGAAGCCGAGCATCTGCGGGATCCGGATGTAGTAGACGGCCATCGTGACCAGTGAGATCACGGTGACGATGCTGAAGATCACCAACTGGATCCGGACGAAGCGCGTGATCTTCATCAGCGACCGCCCCCGTTCGGCGCACTCGTCGCCGACTTCTTACTCGTCGGCTTGGCGGTGGACGACGGCTTCTTCTTCGGCGCGTTCGGCGACGGCGCGTCGCCGTTCGGGAACAGCGGTGCGAGCAGCGGGTCGACGCTCTGCCGCGCCGTCGCCGCCGACATGCCCAGCAGCCCCTCCGGCCCGGTCAGGGCGATCGACGCCATCATCGACTTGCTGAGCCGCCCGAAAGTGAGGTCGAGCACCAGGTCGGAGTTCACGTAGTCGCCCTTGACGACGGTGTCGATGGTGTCTTCGATGAACGGGAAGGTCAGCAGGATCCGCAGCGAGTTGGTCAGCGCCGGCCCGGTCAGCGCGAGCTGCCCGAGCAGTTTGCGCATGTCCGGCACGATCGACTTCAGGTCGTCGCTGTTGCGGCGCAGGATCTGGTTGGCGGTGTCCGACAAGTGCGCCACCGAGTCGAGCGCGGTCGTCAGATTCTTCCGCTCGTCCACCAGCAGCTGCAGGATCTGCGGTCCCTGCGCGAGCGCACGCTGCACGGTGGGCTCCTGCGCATTGATCTCCGCGGACAGCCGCGACAGGCCCTCCATGGCGGTGATGATGTTGCCGGTCTGCTTATCCAGGTCGGCGACCAGCGTGTTCACCCGCGGAATCAGATGCTTCAGCACGTCCTCGCGGCCGCCGAAGACCTGGCTCAGCTCGTGCACGATGTCACCGGTCTGCGCCAGCCCGCCGCCGTTGAGCACCACCGACAGCGAGCTCAGCACTTCCTCGGTCGTCGGATACCGGCACGGATCCACCTGGCGGGCCGCGTTGATGTCGGGGATCGCCTGTCCCTTGGGCTCGGCGATGTCGTCCTGCTTCGGGCAGTTCGGCAGCGGCAACGAGCCGCCGGCGCTCAGGTATCGGCCGTTGGGCTTGTCCGGCGGCACGATCGCCAGGTGCGACGAGCCGAGCACGCTGGTCATGCCGATCATCGCGTGCGAGCCCTCGGGCACCTGGACACCCTCGTTCAGCCGCAGCGTGATCAGCGCCGTCCAGTTCTTCACCTCGATGGAGCCGATACTGCCGACGGTGGTGTCGTGCATCATCACCGGCGCGTTGGTGACCAGACCGGCGGCCGACGGGATCTGCGCGGTCAACTTGTAGGAGCCCGCTCCGGTGCCCTGGGCGCCGATCGCCGACACGTTGTCGATGACGTCGGTACCGCAGCCGGTGAGCCCGCCGAGGCCGACGACGGCGGCCACGGTCAGCGCGGTGAGCTTCGTCGCGCGCCTCATTTGTCGTCTCCGAACGGGAGCAGCAGCTTGGTGAGCGCGTCGTAGCGTTTGGCCGCCGGGGTGAGCGGCGTGTTGCGGTCGACGGTCCCGGCTTGGGCACGACGTCGCACGTCGTCGTTCTGGTAGGTGATCTGGCTCTGGGTGGCGGCCCGGCCGATGACCGGGTTGGCCATGAACGGCGGGAAGTTCACGACGATGTCCTTGAGCACCGGGGCCAGCACGTCGACGCACTTCTCGACGTCGGCCTCGGAGTCCATCGGCCGGTCGGTGGAGGCCATGGTGCCGCAGAGCAGAGTGATCAGGTTGTTGCCCATGCCCAGGCCGAAGACGCCGTCGAGCGAGCCGGTCAGCGGGTTGTAGATGTTGTAGAAGTTGGCGAGCTGGTTGGGCGCCGAATGCAGCAGGCCGCGCAGCTGCTCGTCCTTGTCGCGCAGGGTCTTGGTGAACTTCTGCAGCTTCGCCATGCTCGCAGTGGTCGACGCCGAGTTGCGGTTCAGGAAGTCCTGCAGGTCGCCGAGCGCCTCGTTGACGTTGGTCATCGCGTCGCCGAGGTCGGGGGTGGAATCGGCCAGCACGCTGCTGACCGTCGCCATCCGGCCGTTGAACTGCACCAGCTGCTCGTGGTTGTCCTTGAGCACGTCGGTCAGCTTCTGCAGGTTGGTGACCGTCGCGAAGAGGTCTTTGCGGTTGTCTGCCAGGGTTCCGGTGAGCGTCGAGAGCTCTTTGATCGACTCGGCGATCGCATTGCCGTTGCCGTCGAGGTTGGCCGCGGCGACGTCGATCGCCTTGGCCGCGGTACCCGGGTCGGCGGTGTTCGACCCGTTCGGGCCGAGCGCCTTGGACAGGTCGTCGAGCTGCTTCTTGACGTGGTCCCACTCCATCGGGACCGCGGTGCGGTCCATCGGGATGTCGGCGTCGCCGGTGATCTCGGGTCCCTTGGTGTATGTCGGGGTCAGCTGGACGAATCGGCCGGAGACCAGCGACTGCGCGACGATCACCGCGCGCACGTCGGTCGGGATCGGGGCGGACTTGTCGACGCGCATGGTGACGCGGACGTCGCCGGACCGCGGAGTGATGGACGTGACCTCGCCGACCGGAACGCCGATGATCCGGACAGAGTCGCCGGTGTACAGGCCGTTGACCGCCGCGAAGTAGGCGGTGAGGGTTCGGGTCGTCGCGCGCTGGACGCCGAAGTACGCGGCGACCGCGACGAGCACCACCACCACGACGCCGGCGACTGTCGCGACGACCTTGCCCGACACCGGGCGCATGCTGATCTTCGCCATGTCAGCCTCCCTGCCGCGACGTCTTGGGCGCCGGAGTCGGCGGAGCATTGCTCGGGGTGGGCCGCTGCACGTCCGGTGCGCCGTTGTCCGGCCCCGGGCTCCAGTTGTTCGGCAGCAGCGGGAAGCCCGCGTACTTGGCGAAGTATTCGGCGGCCTCGGGGTACTTGCGCTGCAGGATCTTGATGAAGGCGCCGGTGTAGTCGCCGAACGTCGGGATGCCGACCAGCGAAGAGAAATACGGCCCCGCGCTGACCGCCTCGCCGAGGATGTTGGCGTAGGGGCCCAGATTGTCGATGGCCTTCGAGAAGTTCTCGGCGTTGTCGTTGAGGATGTCGAGCACCCGGTTGAACTTGTTCAGGACCGGCGTGAGCTGCTCGTTGTTGTCGTCGACGAAGCCGCTCAGCTCGGCGGCGACGTCCTTGGTGCCGGTGATGAGCTGACGCAGCGCGGTCCGCCGCATCTGCAGCTCGCCGAGCAGCGCGTTCGCGTCGAGCATCATCTGCTCGATCTGCTTGCTCCGGTTGCCGACGATGTCGCTCACGCCCCGCGCCCGCATGATCAGGTCGTTGAGCGCGTTGTCGCGGTCGGCGACGGCCTTGGAGAGCCGCCCGACGCCCTCGACGGCCCCGCGCATGCCGGCCGGAGTGTCGGAGAACGTCTCGCTGAGCGTCTGCAGCGCCTTGTCGAGCTGGTCGGTGTTCGTCTCTTTCAGGGTCGACGTCGCGTCGTCGAGCGCATCGCTGAGCGAATACGGCGACGACGTCGCGTCGACGCCGATCGTGTCGCCCGGACGGATCCGGCCGGTGCCGATCGGGATGAGCGTCAGGTTGCGGCGGCCCAGGACCGTCTCGGTCTTGATCGCGGCGCGCGTGCGGTCGCCCAGCACGACGGTGTCGTTGAGGCGGAAGTGCACCTTGGCCTTGAGGCCGTCGCTCGTCTGCGCCAGCGACACGCCTTCGACGGTGCCGACGTGCACGCCCGCGACGGTCACGATGTCGTTCGGGACCAGGCCGCCGGCGTCGTCGAACAGGACGTCGTAGGTGCTGACCTGCGACAGGAACGGCAGCTTGTCGACCTGCAGGGCGCTGATCACCACCATCACGGTGAGGACCACACCGATGACGCCCATCGAGACGCGGGAGCGCTTCTCGCCGCGGACCTGGTTGAGAGGCCGGGCGGGCGCAGGGGGCGTTTCGCCGGCCGAGCCTGTCGACGCCTTCGGCGTGGTGTCGTCGTCGCTCACTGTGCGCACCTCCCTCCGGCTCGCGTCTTGTCGCCCATCACGTCGATGGCGCTGAAGTAGTACTGCGATTTGCCCGGGCCGGGCAGCAGCAGCCGGATGCGACAGAAGTAGATCTGCAGCCAGGCTCCGTAACTGCCCAGGTTGGAGAGGGTCTTGAAGTCGCCGGGCAGGTTGCCGAGCAGGGTGCGCAGGAAGGGCTCGGCCTCCAGGGCCTGCGCGGAGGTCTGGCCGAGCGACTCCAGCGAGCCCTTGATGTCCGGCCGGGTGGCGTCCAGCAGGTCGGCCATGCCGTTGGTGGCGTCGTCGGCCTGGCTGATGAAGTTGCCGATGATCCCGCGGTCGCCGGACAGGCCGGTGACCAGCTGTTGCAGCCGGTCGACGCTCTGGTCCAGCCCCTTGTGGTCGGCCTGTAGGATGCCGAGCGTCTGGTTGAGGTTGTCGATCACCTGCCCGATCAGCGCGTCGCGGTCGGCCAGCGTGTTGGTCATGCTGTCGGTGGCCTTGAGCAGCGACCCGACCGCCGGGCCCTGCCCCTGGAACACCGCGATCAGCGCCGCCGACAGTTGGTTGACGTCGTCGGCGCTCATGGTGCGGAACAGCGGCTTGAAGCCGCCCAGCAGGTTGTCCAGGTCAAGTGCGGGTTCGGTCTGCGCGATCGGGATCTGGGCGCCGGGCGACAGGAACTTGGTGAGGTCGCCGTTGCCGGGCTGCAGTTCCAGGTACCGGTCGCCGGTGAGGTTCTGATAGCGGATGATCGCGCGCACCGAGGTCGGCAGCCGGTAGTCGTCGTTCACGGTGAAGTCGACTTCGGCGGTGTTGTCGCGGGTCAGCCGCACCTTGTTGACGACGCCGACGTCGATTCCGGCGATCTGCACCTTGCTGCCGGGCTTCATCGCCGACGCGCTGGTGAAGATCGCCGAGTACTTCTCGGTGCTTCCGGGCTGGTAGCGACTGAAGACCATCACCAGTCCGATGAGCACCAGGATCATCACCACGGTGAACGCGCCGAGCTTGATGCACGTCGCCCGGAACGCGCGGGCACGACGATTCACCTGCTGGTTGGCCCGCTCGATCTCGGCTTCTCGCTCGCTCTTGCTCAGGCCGGTGGCGACCATGTCCTGTTCAGCCACGCTGCGGACCCCCGAACAGGAGGTTGAACAGCTTGTCGCTGCGGATCGCCGGCTTGGTGCGCGGCTGGTACGGGGTGGCGGCGTTGTCGACCACGTAGAACTTGATCTTCTCCGTCGAGTCGATGTTGCTGAGTCCGGCCTGGCAGGTCGGCGGGCCGGCGCCGCGGACGGCCGGCAGATCGCCCGGATACTTGTAGGGGTCCTGGCCGGGGATCAGACCGGAGTCGAGCAGCAGCATGCCGTTCTTGCCGCCGAGCAGGGGCCGTGCGACGTCGGTGGCGTTCGACGCCGCGACGATGAAGCACCGCAGGCCGGGCGACTGGTACCCCAGCAGAGACGCCACCGGGTTGAGGTCGGTGAGGGTCGCCATCAGGTCTTTCTTGGAGCGGCCGAGCACGTCGTTCATGGTGTTGCCCATGCCGGTCACGTTGATCAGCAGGGCGTCGAGGTTTCCGGTGTTGTCGACCAGGGTGTCGCCGATGGCGGTGGCGTTGTCGACGGTGCGCATCAGATCGCTCATCGAGTCGGCGTAGACGTCAGTGGTCCCGGCCGCCTGCTTGATGAGGTCGTTGAGCTGCGGCAGGTGCGGATTGGTCTTGCCGAGGATCTCGGTGAGCTGTTCCAGCGCGACGCCGATCTGCTTGCCGCGACCGGACAGCGCACCGTCGATCGCGCCGAGCGTGATGTTCAGCTGGTCCGGCTCCAGCATGGCCAGCACGTTCACCAGCTGCTGGTAGACGGTGTTGAGTTCGACGACGACGTGGTCGGCGCTGATGACGTCGCCGCCGCGCAGCTGCCCCTTGCCGCCGCCCTCGGGGATCGTCAGGTTGACGGCCTTGGCCCCGAAGACGGTGTTCGACTTGATCTCGGCGCGGACGTCGGCGGGCACGTATTTCAACTGGCCGGAGTCCATGGCGAGGACCAGTTCGGCGCGATTGCCGTCGTTGGTGACCGAGGCGACCCGCCCGACTTCGACACCGCGGAGCTTGACCCGGGCCGAGGGGTTCATCACCAGGCCGGCGCGCGGCGCGTACAGCGTGACGTTCTGGGTGTCGGCGAACCAACCGAGGAACGATCCCGATGCGAGCACGACGACGCCGCCCAGCAGGGCGACCATGATGGTCGCCGCCAGTTTGCGCACTCGGTCGGTTCGTCTCGTCCGCATGGCCGCTAACCCGAGAGGTTGAAGTTGCCGTCGGCGCCGTAGATGGCCAGCGACGTGAGGAGCGTGATGATGACGACGACCACCAGTGAGGCGCGCACGGCGTTGCCCACCGCGACGCCGACTCCGACCGGGCCGCCGGAGGCGTTGAATCCGTAGTAGGTGTGGATCAGCATGACCGCGATCGCCATGCAGATGGCCTGCACGAACGACCACAGGATGTCCGACGGGATCAAGAAGGTCGAGAAGTAGTGGTCGTAGACGCCCGACGACTGGCCGTACAGGAACACGGTGGCGAACCGGCTGGCCAGGAACGACGCCAGGGCCGCGAGCGAGTAGAGCGGGATGATCGCGATCATGCCGGCGACGATGCGCGTGCTCACCAGGTACGGGATCGACGAGATCGCCATCACCTCGAGGGCGTCGATCTCCTCGCTGACGCGCATCGCGCCGAGCTGGGCCGTCGCGCCCGCACCGATGGTGGCGGCCAGGGCGATGCCGGCGATCACCGGCACCGCGATGCGCACGTTGATGAAGGCCGAGAAGAACCCGGTCAGCGCCTCGACGCCGATGTTGGCCAGCGAGCTGTAACCCTGCACGGCGATGGTGCCGCCGGTGAACAGCGTCAGGAATCCGACGATCACGACGGTGCCGCCGATCATCGCCAGCGCGCCGGTGCCCATGGAGATCTCGGCGATCAGCCGCAGCGTCTCCTTCTTGTAGAGCCGCAGCGCGCGGGGAATGGACACGATCGAGTCCCAGTAGAACAGGGCCTGGTCGCCGATCTTGTTCCAGTCTTCGCCTGCGCGTTTCACCGCGACGCGCGCGGTGAGCAGTTTGGTGGTTCCGGGTAGCGCCATGTCAGCCCGTCGTCGCTTTCAGACCCACCGCGGTGACCACGACGTTGACCACGAACAGCGCCATGAACGAGTAGACGACAGTCTCGTTGACGGCGTCGCCGACGCCTTTCGCGCCGCCTTTGGTGTTCAGTCCGCGATAGCAGGCGACGAGCCCGGCGAACAGGCCGAACAGCGCCGCCTTGATCATCGAGATGATGAGCTCGGGCAGCCCGGTCAGCAGGGTGAGATTGGCGATGAACGCTCCCGGGTTCACGTCCTGCAGGTAGACCGAGAAGACGAAGCCGCCGGCGATGCCGATGGTGCAGACCAGGCTGTTGAGCAGCAGTGCGACGCCGGTCGAGGCGATGATCCTCGGCACCACCAGGCGGTGCGTCGGGTTGATGCCGAGCACCTCCATCGCGTCGATCTCTTCGCGGATGGTGCGTGCGCCCAGGTCCGCACAGATCGCCGTCGCGCCGGCGCCGGCGACGATGAGCACGGTGACGATCGGGCCGATCTGAGTGATGGTGCCGAGCGCGGCGCCCGCGCCGGAGAGGTCTTGGGCGCCGATCTCGCGCAGCAGAATGTTCAGCGTGAAGCTGACGAGCACGGTGAAGGGGATCGCGACCAGCAGGGTGGGAACCAGCGAAACACGAGCGATGGCCCACGACTGTTCGATCGTCTCGCGCCATTGGAAGGGTCGACGAAACAACTCGCGTGCCGAATCGACGGTCAACGCGACGAAGTCTCCCACCCCTCCCATGGAGGCGACGAGCTGCTGACGCAAAACTTTCACTCCCCTCCCCTAGGCGTGTGATGGGAAACTATCACGAGTCGGATCGGTGAACGCGACACTATCTTCGATCGAATCTCAATCGAGCAACCCTTGTGCCGAGAAAGTACTATGACCTGCGGAGACAGTGAAGTATTCGGCCATCTGAGACGATAGTTCGGGAACGTCCCAGGCCGGTCCGGGGGCAGTGAACACCTCCCGGACACTCGGGGCCGCCATCAGCGTCACCCGCGGCCCGTAGACGACGAACACCTGACCGGTCACGGCCCCGGCGGCCGGGCTCGCGAGGAACCTGACCAGCGCCACGACGTGGTCCGGCGACAGCGGATCGACGCCGTCCGCGGGCGCCTCGCCGAACACGCCGGCGGTCATCGAGGTACGAGCGCGCGGGCAGATCGCGTTGGCACGCACCCCGTAGCGCCCCAGGGCGCGCGACGCCGAGAGCGTCAGCGCGGTGATGCCGGCCTTGGCCGCCGCGTAATTGGCCTGCCCGGCCGGACCCAGCAGGCCGGCCTCCGAACTGGTGTTGATCAGCCGGCCGTAGACCGGTCCGCCCACAGCCTTCGACGCGCCGCGCCAGTACGCCGCGGCGTCGCGGTTGAGCAGGAAGTGACCGCGCAGATGCACGTCGACCACCAGGTCCCACTGGTCGTCGGTCATGTTGAAGAGCATCGCGTCGCGGGTGATGCCGGCATTGCTCATCACCACGTCCAGGCCGCCGAGGTCGTCGACGG
>JASGFV010000052.1:0-17803 GCA_047605365.1 Gordonia sp. (in: high G+C Gram-positive bacteria) | reverse complement strand
GTGCACCGCATCCAGCAGATCGTCGACGTCGCGCACCGCCACGGCCGTCGCGTCACGTTCGTCGGCCGCTCGATGGTCCGCAACATGCAGATCGCCCAGGACCTGGGCTACCTGCACGTCCCCGAGGGCGCCGTGGTCGACATGGACACCGCCGCCACGCTGCCCGACCACCGGCTGGTGCTGATCTCCACCGGTTCGCAGGGCGAACCGCTCTCGGCGCTGTCGCGGATGGCACGCGGAGAGCACCGTCAGATCAACATCCGCGCCGACGACCTGGTGGTGCTCGCGTCGTCGCTCATCCCCGGCAACGAGAACTCGGTGTTCGCCGTGGTCAACGGCCTGGCCAAGCGCGGAGCCAAGGTGATCACCTCGGCCAGCGCCAAGGTGCACGTGTCGGGTCACGCCTCGGCCGGTGAACTGCTCTACCTGTACAACGCGGTGCGCCCGTCGAACGCGATGCCGGTGCACGGCGAGTGGCGGCACCTGCGCGCCAACGCCGCGCTGGCCGAAGCGACCGGCGTGCCGAGCGATCGCATCGTGCTGGCCGAGGACGGCGTGATCGTCGACCTGATCGACGGCCGCGCGCAGATCACCGGCCGGGTGCCGGTCGGTCACGTGTACGTCGACGGCCTTTCGGTCGGCGACGTGGGGGAGTCCACGCTGTCGGATCGCCTGGTGCTCGGCGAGGGCGGCTTCATCGCGATCACGCTGGCCGTGGATCCGAACACCGGGCGCGCAGTCAGCGTGCCGCAGGTGTCCGGCCGCGGATTCTCCGACGATCCGGGCGCGCTGTCCGCCGCCGCGACGCTGGTGGAGCGGACGCTGACCGAACTGGCCAACGAGGGCGTCACCGACTCGCACCGCATCGCCCAGGGCGTGCGCCGCGTGGTCGGCCGCTGGGTGGCCGAGAAGTATCGTCGTCGCCCGATGATCATCCCGACGGTGATCGAAGTGTCCGACGCCGAGGACGGGCGGGGTCGCTGACGTGCTGGGCCCGAACTACGCGCAGCGTGAGCGCCATGCCATGGTCGACACGCTGCGCGAGGCCGGGCCCGACGCGCCGACCCTGTGCGACGGCTGGACCACGCGCGACCTGGTGGTACATCTCGTGGTCCGGGAACGACGACCCGACGCCGCTCCCGGGATCTTCGTCCCCGTGCTGTCCGAATACACCGACCGGGTGAGCCGGTCGGTCGCCGGCACCGACTGGGACGAACTCCTGACGACGATCGACGACGGCCCGCCCTGGTTCTCTCCGCTCAAGGCGATCGACCGCGTGGCGAACCTCGCCGAGATGTTCGTGCACCACGAGGACGTGCTGCGCGGCGGCGCCGATCCGAACAGTCCGTGGATGCCGCGGGCGCTGACCTCCGGTATGGAGTCGGCGCTGGAACTGCCGCTGAAGACGGTCGGCCGGATGACGCTCTCGTCGTCTCCCGCGCGGATCACGCTCGGCACCGGGGACGGTCGCCCCCTGTTGACCGCCGGCAAGGGCAGTCCGGTCACCGTGACCGGCTCGGTCGGCGAACTGCTGCTGTTCGCCTACGGGCGCAAGCCCGTCGACGTCGAGGTGACCGGCGCACCGTCGGTCGTGGCCAAGGTGCTCGGGGCCGAACGCTCGGTCTGAATCCGGCTTCGCTCTGCGACGGCCGGGCTCACGAGACGGCAGCTCAGGCCGAAGAGCGCGTCGTCATCGACCCGTTGCGCACGAGCGGTACCGTCGGACGATCCGAACACGCCGGCATGCTTGAGAAAGCTGGCTGCGGCGTCGTCGAGGTAACGAATTCGACACGACGAATTGCTGACCGGTGTTGCACGTGTGACTGCTGTGACGCCTAGGCACTAGGGTGAGGGCATGGCTTCTAAGGTAAGCACGCGCGGTCGCGCGTCCGTAGCACCTGCACGACGCAGCACCTCCGCCGGTGGCTCGCAGTCGCGGGGGAGTGCTTCGCGCGTTCGCACCGCAGGTCAGCAGCGTGACGCCGGCAAGAACAGCGGTCGGGAGAAGGGATCTCAGCGGAAGCGCGCCAAGCGAGCCCCTGCGAAGGGACGCGGTCAGGCCGCGAGTCGCAGCAGCAATCGTTCTCAGGATCTGCGCCGCGAGCCGGCCACCGTCGCCAGCCTCGGGAGGGGAGTCGGCCGCGGGATCGCGGGCGGCTGGAATCTGGCCGCCCGCGGGCTCGGATCGCTGGCCCGGCTGGGCGTGAACCCGGCTTCGGCCGACTACGACCTCGACGACGACGCGGCCTTCGACGACCGCACCGCCGGACCGCAGCGATCGGCCGGGAGGGACGGCACCGGTCTCGCGTTGACCCTCCTCGCCGCCCTGATCATCGCCGGCGTCTGGTTCCACGTGCCGGGCGTCCTCGGTGCCTTCGTCGACGCCCTCGTGCGCTTCGGCGTCGGAGCGTTCGCCTACGTGTTGCCGCTGGTCATGCTCGCGATCGCCGTGATGGTGATGCGCTACGGACCCAATGCGCAGCGTCGCGCCCGCAACATCGGCGGCGTCTTCCTGCTGCTGGTCTCCGGTCTGGGCCTGACACACCTGATGCTCGGCGGCCCGATCGAACCGGAGAGCCGCGCCCACGCCGGCGGCTTCTTCGGGTACGCGCTCGCTTCACCGCTGACCGGCGCGGTCACGGCCTGGGTGTCGGTCCCGTTGCTGGTGATCTGCGGTCTGCTCGGCATTCTGGCATTGAGCGGCCGGACGTTCGGCGAGGTCGTCGCCGCGACGTCGGCCTACCTCGGGCTGGGCCGGTATCGCTACGACAGCGACGCCTATGACGACGAGTACGACGACGACCGGTACTACGACGACGCAGAGTACGACGACTACGACGACGCGGACTACGACGACGATCCCGTCGACGACCGGTCCGCCGAGGGCTACGACAATCTCGACGATCCGTCGGCGGACCCCGACTACGGCGATCCGTACGACAACTACCCGCCGGACACGCGTCGTCGCCCGGCCCGGGTGCCGGGACGTGGCCGCTCGCGCCTCGACGACTCCCGCGCCGACGACCTCGATCTCGCAGACGAGGCCCCGCTGCCGCCGGTGCGTCGCCGGGCGTCGCAGCCGAGCGCGGAGCGGCCTGCCGCGCCGCGTCGCACCTCGCGACCCACCGCGGGCGAGGACCGCGACGCCCACATGGCCGACCTGATGACCGAGCCGCTGGTGGACGTCCCCGTCGAGGCTCAGGCCACCGAACCGATCGACGTGGCCCCGGCGCGTCCGGCGGCCCCCGCGATCCCGGAGCGCCCCAAGCTTCCCGAGCGCCCGAAGGCTCAGGAACGGCGCCGTGCGCAGCCGCGCCCGAAGCCGGCCGCCCCGCGTCCGCAGGCCGACGGAGACTACCAGCTGCCGCCCGCCGATCTGCTGATCGAAGGCGATCCGCCTAAGCGCGGAAGCTCGGCCAACGAGGACATGATCGACCGCATCAACGGCGTGCTCGAGCAGTTCAAGATCGACGCAGCCGTCACCGGCTACACCCGCGGCCCCACCGTCACCCGGTACGAGGTGGAGCTGGGTCCGGCCGTGAAGGTCGAGAAGATCACCCAGTTGCAGCGCAACATCGCCTACGCCGTCGCCACCGACAACGTGCGTCTGCTGGCGCCGATCCCGGGCAAGTCGGCCGTCGGCATCGAGGTGCCCAACTCCGACCGCGAGATGGTCCGCCTGGCCGACGTGCTCAACGCGCCGAGCACGCAGGCCGATGAGCACCCGCTGGTCATCGGCCTCGGCAAGGACATCGAGGGCGACTTCGTCAGCGCCAACCTGGCCAAGATGCCGCACCTGCTGGTGGCCGGTTCGACCGGCTCGGGCAAGTCGAGCTTTGTGAACTCGATGCTGGTCTCACTGCTGTCCCGGGCCACGCCGGACGACGTCCGGATGATCTTGATCGACCCGAAGATGGTGGAGCTGACCCCGTACGAGGGAGTTCCGCACCTGATCACGCCGATCATCACCGAACCCAAGAAGGCCGCCGCCGCGCTGGCCTGGCTGGTGGAGGAGATGGAGCAGCGCTACCAGGACATGAAGGCCTCGCGCGTCCGGCACGTCAACGACTTCAACGCCAAGGTGCGCTCCGGCGAGATCACCACGCCACTGGGTTCCGAGCGCGTCTACAAGCCGTACCCGTACATCGTCGCCATCGTCGACGAGCTCGCCGATCTGATGATGACCGCCCCGCGTGACGTCGAGGACGCGATCGTCCGCATCACGCAGAAGGCGCGTGCCGCCGGCATCCACCTGGTGCTGGCCACGCAGCGTCCGTCGGTCGACGTCGTGACCGGCCTGATCAAGACCAACGTGCCGTCGCGGCTGGCGTTCGCGACGTCGTCGCTCACCGACTCGCGAGTCATCCTGGACCAGCCGGGCGCCGAGAAGCTGATCGGCATGGGCGACGGTCTTTTCCTGCCTATGGGCGCGAACAAGCCGATCCGCATGCAGGGCGCGTTCATCACCGACGAGGAGATCGCGGCCGTCGTCGACTTCACCAAGGAGCAGTCCGATCCGGACTACACCGAGGGCGTCACGGCGGCCAAGGCCGGTGACAAGAAGGAGATCGACGCCGACATCGGTAACGACCTCGACGATCTGCTGCAGGCCGTCGAACTCGTCGTCTCCAGTCAGTTCGGCTCGACGTCGATGCTGCAGCGCAAGCTGCGCGTCGGGTTCGCCAAGGCCGGTCGCCTGATGGACCTGATGGAGACCCGCGGGGTCGTCGGTCCGAGCGAAGGCTCAAAGGCACGAGAAGTGCTGGTCAAGCCGGAGGATCTGGCCGGGGTGATCGCGTCGATCACCGGTGGCGGGAGCGAGCCCGACGCCGACGACGAACCGCCGTTCTGACCCTAGTGCAGACCGTCGGGCAGGGGTGCCGGGTGGCGCTCCTGCCCGATTTTCGGCTATCCTGGCCGAGATCGAAGAGGGGAGTATCCCCTTAACGACGACCTCGTCAATACGGTCGACGCGCCCGCCGATGCCATCATCGCAAGGCCGCCGGACCCGGGGCGTCGGTGCATCCGCCCTTTTGCGACGGCGCACGGGAGAGACCTCTGGCATCGCTTCACTTGTGTTGCGCGCTGGAGGAAATTCGCATCATGGATCTTTCGCTCATCACCTGGATCGTCACCGGTCTGGTGATTCTGGGTCTCTTCGTCTTCGACTTCGTCACCCACGTCCGGGTTCCGCACGAGCCGACTCTTCGCGAGTCCGGTTTCTGGAGCGCCGTCTACATCGGATTCGCCGCGATCTTCGGCGGCTTCGTCTGGTGGAAGTGGGGCGGTCAGTTCGGCGGCGAGTACTTCGCCGGTTACGTCACCGAGAAGGCTCTCTCGGTCGACAACCTCTTCGTCTTCGTGGTCATCATGACCAAGTTCGCGGTCCCGCGGATCTACCAGCAGAAGGTTCTGCTGCTGGGAATCGTGATGGCGCTGGTGATGCGCGGTGCGTTCATCGCCGTCGGCGCCGCCGCGATCAACGCCTACAGCTGGGTGTTCTACCTGTTCGGCCTGTTCCTGATTCTGACCGCGGTGAAGCTGCTGCGGGAGAGCGACGAGCCCGTCGAGCACGAACGCGAGCGCGAAGGCCGAATGGAACGGTTCGTCAAGCGGGTGTTTCGGACCACCGACCAGTACGACGGCGACAAGCTGTTCACCCGGATCGACGGTAAACTGCTGGTCACGCCGCTGCTGATGGTGCTCATCGTCATCGGCTTCACTGACGTGCTGTTCGCGCTCGACTCCATCCCGGCGATCTACGGCCTGACGCAGGAGCCGTACCTGGTGTTCACCGCCAACGCCTTCGCGCTGATGGGCCTGCGCCAGCTGTACTTCCTGCTGGGCGGCTTGCTCGACAAGTTGATCTACCTGTCGTATGGACTGTCGCTGATCCTGGCCTTCATCGGCGTGAAGCTGGTGCTGCACGCCCTGCACGAGAACACGCTGAGCTTCATCAACGGCGGCCACCACGTGGCCGTGCCGGAGATCTCGACCGGCCTGAGTCTCGCCGTGATCGGCGGAACACTGGTGGTCACCACCGTGGCCAGCCTGTTGGTCAGCCGCCGGCGGAACCGGGACGCTGCGGAGTCCTAGCCGCAGCCTAGGGTTGCTCTAGTTCTCGAACGGCCCGAAGACCGCACGCCACTCGTCGATCCGGGTGGCGGCGATCGCGCCGGCCTCGACGAACGGGTCGCCGCTGAGGTATTCCGCCGCGGCGGCTTCGTCGACGGCGCGAATCAGGAGCAGCGCGCCGTCGCCGGCGGTGTACGGGCCGGCGACGAGCACGTCGCCGGCCTTCTCGCCGGCGCCCAGCCACTCGCGGTGCGCCGGGCGCATCTCGTCGCGCAACTCGGCCTGCTCGGGAGCGTAGGTGTACTGGATGGAGAAGATCGGCATGTCGGCTCCCTGGGGGTGTCGGTGGCGGGCGAGCGGTGTGAACGAGCGGGTCTAGAGGTGAGCGAGCATCCTGGTGTTGCCCAGGGTGTTCGGCTTGACGTACGACAGGTCGAGGAATTCGGCGACGCCGGTGTCGTATGAGCGGCACATCTCCTCGTAGACCTCGCGCGTGACCGGAGTGCCTTCGATCTCGGAGAATCCGTACCGCGCGAAGAAGTCGACCTCGAAGGTCAGCACGAACACGCGCTGCAGATGCAGGTCGCGGGCGACGTCCATCAGCTGCGCGACGATCCGGCCGCCGACTCCCCGGCCGGCCTGCGCCTTGTCGACCGCGACGGTGCGGACCTCGCCGAGATCGGACCACAGCACGTGCAGTGCGCCGCACCCGACGACCTGCTCGCCGTCGTCGGCCACCCAGAACTCCTGGAGCGACTCGTACAGTGTCACGAGGTTCTTCTCGAGCAGGATCTTGCCGGCGTAGACGTCGATCAGTTCTTTGATGCGCGGAACGTCCGAGGTGCGGGCTCGTCGCACGACGATGCCGGAAGCATCGTTGGGACGGGGGCTCGCCTGCTCGGTCGACATGGAATTAAACAATAGACGCCTCGCGGCCGGCAGAGATCGCTGACCGGCGGTCGAGGACTGTCAACGGTGAGTCGATGACCGCCGCTGTTCACCGGCCCGATACCCTGGCGTGTGTGAGTGAACCCGTGCACCGCGCTCCGGCGCTGCCCTCGGACCCGGCTCCGGTGGTCAACGTGGCGAACGCCTTGACGGTGTTTCGCATCGTCCTGGTGCCGGTGTTCGTCGTCGCACTGTTCATCGACGGCGGCGAGTCCACCACCTGGCGTATCGTCGCGTTCGCGATCTTCGCGATCGCCGCGGTGACCGATCAGATCGACGGCCGTATCGCGCGCGGCTGGGGTCTGGTGACCGACTTCGGGAAGATGGCCGACCCGATCGCCGACAAGGCGCTGATCGGGGCCGCGCTGCTGAGCCTGTCGATCCTGGACATCGTGCCGTGGTGGATGACCGCGGTGATCCTGGTCCGCGAAGTGGGCGTCACGCTGCTGCGCTTCTGGGTGCTGCGGCACGGAATCATCCCGGCGAGCCGCGGTGGAAAGCTTAAGACCCTGCTGCAGTCGGTGGCGATCGGGTTGTACATCCTGCCGTTCCCGGACGGGTCGATCCTGCACCTGACAGCCGTCGTGGTGATGTGGGCGGCGCTGATCGCGACTGTGGTGACGGGAATGGACTACCTCTGGCGGGCGTTGACACTGCGACGGGAGTCGCAGCGCTGACGCCGTCGTCGTCCGGGCGGATGACGACGGTGGGCGACGGGCTGCCCGGTCAGCGGCACCGGGCCGGAAATTCCGATAGGGTCGACGACACATACTTGGCAGTGAGCCCGCCGCGCGATGCGGCCGGGTACGGCGAACGGTGAGGAGGGCCAGCGTTGGCGATACTGTTGCGCGAGGCGATCGGCGACGAACTGCGCCGCGTCCGCAAGGACCAGGGCCGGACATTGCGTGAGGTTTCGACGTCGGCGCGAGTGTCGCTCGGCTACCTCTCCGAGGTGGAGCGCGGTCAGAAGGAGGCGTCGAGCGAACTGCTCGCGTCGATCTGCGAGGCGCTCGACGTGCCGATCGGCCAGGTGCTGGTGAACGTCGGCGGACAGCTGACTCCACCGGTCATGGAAGTGGTCCCGGCCCCCGAGCCGCTGGCCGCCGAGACGCTCGGCGCGTCGACTGGCGAGAAGGCCGCTCTGGTCGCCGCCTGATCTTCAGCTAGACGAACCCGATCCCACGTAGACGACGAGGAAGTTGACACTCAGATGGCGAATCCGTTCGTGAAATTCTGGCGGTACATGACCGCGTGGAGCAACGACAAGATCGACGAGAAGGCCGATCCGCGCATCCAGATCCAGCAGGCGATCGAGGACGCGCAGCGTCAGCACCAGGCCCTCTCTCAGCAGGCCGCCGTCGTCATCGGCAATCAGCGTCAGCTGGAGATGCGACTGAATCGCCAGCTCGAAGAGATCGAGAAGCTGCAGGGCAACACCCGCCAGGCGCTGACGCTGGCCGATCAGGCCGCGGCCGCCGGTGACGCGCAGAAGGCCACCGAGTACACCAACGCCGCCGAGGCGTTCGCCGCGCAGCTGGTCACCGCCGAGCAGAACGTCGAGGATCTGAAGGTCCTGCACGATCAGTCGCTGTCGGCCGCCGAGAACGCCAAGCGGGCCGTCGAGCGCAACGCGGTGGTGCTGCAGGGCAAGCTGGCCGAGCGCTCGAAGCTGCTCAGCCAGCTGGAGCAGGCCAAGATGCAGGAGCAGGTCAGCGCGTCGCTGAACCAGATGAGCGAGCTGGCCGTCCCCGGCAACACCCCGAATCTGGATCAGGTCCGCGACAAGATCGAGCGTCGGTACGCCAACGCCCTCGGCTCGGCCGAGCTGGCGCAGAACTCGGTGCATGGTCGCATGGCCGAGGTGGAGCACGCCGGTGTGCAGATGGCCGGACACGCTCGCCTCGAGCAGATCCGGGCCAGCATGAACGGTGGATCGCTGACCGCGGGGGTCGACACCTCCAAGGCTGCGGCGCCGCAGCAGGCCGTCGAGGGTCAGGCCGGAAGCTGAGCCGAATCGCGATAGTGGCGGGGTCCGACGCCGGACATGCTTTTCCGGCGCTGGGCCTCGCCGCTGCTTTTTCCGATGCCGGCGACGACGTCGTCGTCTACACCGGTGCCAGGTGGCAGTCCGCGGCGGCACGCCGTGGGCTGACAGTCCGGCCGCTGCCGGGACTGGCGGCGCGCGAAGGTGAGGACGACGCCGACGCCGGCGCCAAGCTGAGCTCGCGAGCCGCGCGGATGGCCGTCGAGCTGGCTCCGCTGCTGGCGATCGACGACGTCGATCTGGTCGTGAGCGATGTGATCACGGTGGCCGGCGGCTGGGCCGCCGAACTCGCTGGGATTCCGTGGATCGAGCTGTCGCCGCATCCCCTGTACGAGCAGTCGAAGGCGCTGCCGCCCATCGGGGCGGGTCTGGAAGCCGGCGAACGCCGGCGCGACCGGATCCGCGACGCCGCACTGCGCGGCCTCGGTGCACCCGCACGAGCGCGCGGCCTGCGTCAGCGTCGTCGTGCCCGTGAAGACATCGGGCTCATCGGCGACGCCGCACCGGCCGCACGGTTCGTCGCCACGTTGCCCGGACTGGAGGTCCCGCGCCCGGACTGGCCGGTGCGGACGCACCTGATCGGGCCGCTGTTCTTCGAGCCGACCGACGCAGTGTTCGACGTCGTGCCCGAGCGCGGTCCTCTCGTCGTGGTGTGCCCGTCCACCGCTGAGACAGGTAGCGCGGAGCTCGGCGAGGTCGCGCTCTCTGTACTCGCCGAACGGCAGAAGCGAGGAGCGGTGAGGGTGGTGTATTCGGCGCTGAACGTGCCCGACGATCTGTCCGGGGCTCCGTCCGGTCTGGTGGCTGGTCTGGCGCGGCAAGACCGGGCGTTCGCCCAGGCAGACCTGGTGGTCTGCGGTGGCGGACACGGGACGCTGGCCAAGGCGCTGAGCGCGGGTGTACCGGTCGTCGTGGTGCCCGGCGGGGGAGACCAGTGGGAGCTGGCGAACCGCGTGGAGCGCGCCGGAGCCGGACGTCTGGTCCGTCCCGTCACGCGCGGGGCGCTGCAGGCGGCGATCGACGACGTGCTCGGCGATCCGTCGTATGCGCGACGTGCCGCCGAGATCGGCGCGACGGCGTCGTCGACCGTCGGTCCGCTGGTCGTCGCGCGCCGTGTGCTGGCCCGGACGAAGGGCCGGAGGTCCTGAGATGCGTTTGACGGAGTTCACCGAGTTCATGCACGCCGAGTTCGGGCAGCGGGCCGCCGACGCGATGCTCGTCGACCACTCGATCCTGGAGTTGGGCAACCGGACTGGTGCCCAGGCGATCGAGGCCGGGATCGATCCGCGTGACGTCTGGCGGGCCCTCTGCCGAGACTTCGACGTTCCCCCGGAGCGCTGGTAGCTCGGTCGTGCCGAGCCTCCTCACGCTCCCTGAGCCTGTCGTCGGGTCCCCGCATGGTGGTCGAGTAGCGGCCGAGGAACGAGGCAGCGTATCGAGACCTGTTGCCGCGCAGACGTTTCAGAACGGCGGTCGATCCGTGTCGACGGTCGGCTCGACAGCCGGGGCCTGTCCGGCTGCTGGCTCCGATGCCGTCGCCTTCGGGGTTGCCGTCGCTCCTGCCGCGGCCGCGCGGTTCTTCCGGTTCTGAGCGCGCAACTGCTGCCGGTAGGCATGCTTCGCCTGCGTGCGAGTACGACTCCGCACCGGCTCCCGCGACCGATCCACCTCACCCGGCTCCATCGGCGGACCATGCCGACACGGCAACAGCCCAAGACTCGGCAACAACCACGTATTCGCCGCCCGCATACGATGAGTACGCCCGAGCGGAGTGGTCACCTCGGTCCAGACTTCACCGTTGGCGTCGACGATCTGATCGTCGAGCCAACCCTCCCCGAACGTCTTCACCATGTGATGGAAGACGCATTTGGGATTCATGTTGCACCAGCACGTCGCCCCACCGGAGGCGGGATCGCGATGGTTGAACTCGGCGACATGGTCGAGTTGGCAGCGTGATGCGGGCCGCGAGCAGCCGGGCCAAGTGCAGCACCCGAACAGTGCCCGTACCGTGACGTCCAGCGCCGCGGTCGGCCGGTAGGGATTGCCGTCCTGAGCTGACTGGTCGACCAGGTCGGTCAGATCCAGCGGACGCACCGCGGACCCGGGCTGGGCCGCGATGTCACGGACCTGATCAGCAGCGATCGCCCCGTGGCCGTCGAGGTGGCCCGGCTTGTCGCCGCCTTCGAGAGTGGAACCGTCGGTCACCACGTGCACGACGACCTTCGCGCCCGGCCCGGTGATCTCCCCGGTCAGCAATCCGACTGCCGCGTCCGCACGACGCTCACCTTTGCTCCGGCTGTCGACCGTCTCACCGGCGCCGCCGTCTGCGCTCCCTGAGCTCGTCGAAGGGTCTTGCGAATCCCCGCTCCCTGAGCTCGTCGAAGGGCTTGGCGTCGAAGAGTTCGCCGCCGCCGGCACCGGCGTGCTGTCGGCCCGGTCCTCCACGGCTGCTTCGGCCATGGCGATCTTCTCCGCCGAATCGGTGATCTCCAAAACCGCCATCCCACCCCGCACCGGGTACGACCGCACACCCTTCAACTTTTTGGCGGCCTCGCGCTCGGAGCGGGCCCCTTCGGCGTCGACCAGCAGCACCATCATCCGCGCGATACCCCCGACCGCACTAGCGGCGAACTGCCCCGAACCACGCACTTCGTCAGCGATGCGGTGATCGATGTCGGCGAGACGATCAGGATCGACGACGCCCTCGGTCTCCAGGACGATCTGCCCGAACGCACGCGGGCTGATGATCCCGTCACGCAGCAACAGCCCACACTGCGGGACCCGGCACCGCATCGCTTCAGACACGTTGAGCAGGTGGTCGGCGGCCTTCTTGCAGATCGACATCTCCGTACCCAACTGGGCCGCCAACTTGGTCCGAGGGTCCAGCATCCGCCGATGCTCGGCAGAACTCTTCGCCTCCGAAGGATCCTCCGGTGCCAGCTCCTCGATCAGGTCGGCCACGGCGTCGTACCGCAACCACATCAGGTACGACTCTCCCTGCATGGTAGCGACCACCCGGTCGATGCGGTCGACCTGCGCGTCCACGCCGGGGGTGGTGACTTTCGCGCCGAGGTGCAGCGGAGTGAGGTCCGCGTTGCGCCACCGCTTGGCACCGGTGTCCTCGGCCATCGTCACACCTCACATTTGACTAGTTCACAAGTTCGATACAACCAATGTAGCGCCGACCTCTGACAATCTGCTTCGGTTGGTTCTCCAAAGAATCAGCGCGAACTTTGGAGGGTATTGAGGGAACCGATCTGCAGGTCGATTCAGGGGAGCTGGAGCTACGGATCAAGCGCCTCGGCGGACAGTGAGGCAGACCGCGGCGGGCTGCGTCGGCGTGTCGACTTGCGATCGAACAGGCGTTCGTCGATCCTTGAACCGTAGCGATCAGATGGAACCGAACTCGCTTGGCGTGCGTCCAAGTAAGTGGAGAACCGCGAAACCAAAATTGTCAGAGGGTCCGCATACCTTGTGGGCATACCTCAAGAACAACGGCTCAAGAAGGACGAGGAAGACCCATGGCACTCACTCCGGACCGCGAGAAGGCACTCGACCTCGCGCTCGCACAGATCGACAAGAACTACGGCAAGGGCTCGGTGATGCGCCTCGGCGAGGACAATCGTCCGCCGATGGAAGTGATCCCGACCGGCTCGGTCGCGCTCGACATCGCGCTCGGCGTGGGCGGTCTGCCCCGCGGCCGCGTCGTGGAGGTCTACGGCCCGGAGTCCTCGGGTAAGACGACCGTCGCCCTGCACGCGGTCGCCAACGCGCAGGCCGCCGGCGGCGTCGCGGCGTTCATCGACGCCGAGCACGCGCTCGACCCGGAATACGCCGCCAAGCTGGGCGTCGACGTCGACTCCCTGCTCGTCTCGCAGCCGGACACCGGTGAGCAGGCGCTGGAGATCGCCGACATGCTGATCCGTTCGGGCGCGCTGGACATCCTGGTGATCGACTCGGTCGCCGCTCTGGTGCCGAAGGCCGAGATCGAGGGCGAGATGGGCGACAGCCACGTCGGCCTGCAGGCCCGTCTGATGAGCCAGGCGCTGCGCAAGATGACCTCCGGCCTCAACCAGTCGAACACCACGGCCATCTTCATCAACCAGCTGCGCGAGAAGATCGGCGTCATGTTCGGTTCGCCGGAGACCACGACCGGCGGTAAGGCGCTCAAGTTCTACGCGTCGGTGCGCCTGGACGTGCGTCGCATCGAGACCCTGAAGGACGGCACCGACGCGGTCGGCAACCGTACCCGCGTCAAGGTCGTCAAGAACAAGGTCGCTCCGCCGTTCAAGCAGGCCGAGTTCGACATCCTGTACGGTCACGGCATCAGCCGCGAGGGCTCGCTGATCGACCTCGGCGTCGCCGAGGGATTCATCCGCAAGTCCGGCTCGTGGTTCACCTACGAGGGCGATCAGCTGGGCCAGGGCAAGGAGAACGCGCGCAAGTTCCTGCTGGCGAACCCGGACATCGCCGACGAGATCGAGCAGAAGATCAAGGGCAAGCTCGGCATCGGTGGAGCGAAGGCCGAGATCGACGAGCCGGTGCCGGCCCCGGTCGACTTCTGATCCATGTCTGAGGGGCCGGAAGAGCGGTTGAGCCGGCTGCGTGCCGATCTCGCGTCGCTGGAGGCGTCCGGCGGTCGGGTAGGCGTCGCGGAGAAGAAGTGCGAGCGCGGCGAGAAGCCGGGCCCCTCGGCCTGGGACGTCGCGCTGCGTCTGCTCGGCGTCCGTGCGCGCAGTCGGTCCGAGATCCGCGAGCGACTGGTCCGGCGCGAGTTCGAGCCCGAAGTCGTCGACGACGTGATGGTCCGGCTGGAGAACGCCGGACTGGTCGACGACGAGGACTTCGCCCGGCAGTGGACCGAGTCGCGCGCGAAGTTCTCCGGCAAGGGTCGGCTGGCCCTCCGGCGGGAGCTGCGATCGAAGGGCGTCGCCGCGGAGACCGTGGAGGCGGCGATCGCCGAGATCGAGCCGGAGGACGAACGTGCCCAGGCGGAGGCGCTGGCGGCCAAGAAGCTCGCGTCGTCGTCGCTCGACCTGTCCGACCGCGATGATCGGGCGAAGGCCTACCGGCGGCTGACCGGTGCGCTGGGCAGGCGGGGATTCCCGCCGGACGTCATCTCCTCGGTGGTCTCCGACGCTCTTCGCGAAGCCGCTCGGCGCTGATCAGACTCGAGGTGACGAACGAGACCGGCCCGGACTGCGCGTGATGCGCGGTCCGGGCCGGTCTCGTCTTCGTGCTCCGGTCTACAGCCTGCGGTCCGGGAACTCCGGCCGCGTCAGCTGGTTGGACCCGCTGAAGCCCGGCACGTTCTCCGACGCGGTGAGGTCGGCGACGTCCTGATCCTCAGCGGGGGTGCGTCGTCGCCCGGTCCGCATCCGTCGCTCCAGGTAGTTCGCGAGTCCGGTCAGCGCGAAGTTGATGGCGATCATGATGATCGCCACGACGATCAACGCCGGCAGGTAGTTGCCGTAGTACGAGCCGGCCTTGATGCCCGAACGCACGACCTCGATGTAGCCGATCGCGTAACCGAGGGCGCTGTCCTTCAGCGCGATGACCATCTGCGAGATCAGGGCCGGCAGCATCGCGGTGACCGCCTGCGGCAGCAGGATCAGGATCATCGTCTGCGACTTGCGCATGCCCAGCGACTGGGCCGCCTCGGTCTGTCCTTTCGGGAGCGACAGGATTCCGGCCCGGAGGATCTCGGCGATCACCGAGCCGTTGTAGATCGTCAAGCCGAACACGACTGCCGAGAAGGCGAGCTGTGACGACGGGACCAGCGAGTATGCGGCCGCCAGATAGTAGGCGAAGAAGATCAGGATCAGCACCGGGATCGCACGGAACGTCTCGACCAGAAATCCGCAGACCAGGCGCAGCCAACGGTGGTCGGACAGTCGGCCGACACCGAGCGCCGCTCCCAAGGCCAGTGCGAACACGATCGAAAGCGCGGCAGCCTTCAACGTGCCGGCAAGGCCGGGCAGCAGCCACGTCTTCCAGGTGCCCCACTCGACGAAGGGCTTCCACTTCTCACTGGTCATCTGGCCGTTGTCGGCGAGTGTGGAGACGACATAGACGAGGACCGCCACCAGCACGACCAGGAAGGTCGCAGCGATGATGCGGTTGCGCATCCGGCCGCGGGGACCGGGTGCATCGTAGAGAACTGTGGCTTCTGCGCTCATCGCTTGACCGCCCATCGCTTGGCCGCCCAGCCGAAGGCGAGACCTTCGATCAGGGTGATGATCATGAACCCGATCGCGATGATCCCGAAGACGGCGAGGATCTGATCGGAGAAGGTCTCCAGCTCTTCCTTCATCAGCAGTGCCGCCTCACCGACGCCGATCACGGAGGCGATCGTGGTGTTCTTGGTGAGGGCGATGAGGACCGAACCCATCGGTGCGATCACCGATCGCAGCGCCTGCGGCAGGACGATCATCCCGAATACCTGGGTGAATCCGAGGCCGAGCGATCGCGCTGCTTCAGCCTGTCCCAGCGGAACAGTGTTGAAGCCCGCACGAAGGGTCTCGCAGACGAATGTCGAGGTGTAGAGGATGAAGCCGAGCACCGCCAGGCGGAAGTTGTTGGTGTCGATGAAATCCGGGCCCTCCGCGGCAAGCGTGAGGCCCAGGTTCTGGTAGAGCCCGATCGAGCAGAACAGGATGATCAGCGTGAGGGGCGTGTTGCGCACGACGTTGACGTACACGGTGGCGAACCACCGCATCACCGGCACCGGCGACACTTTCATGCCGGCCAGCAGCGTGCCCCAGATCAGCGATCCGATCGCGGACCAGAAGGTCAACTGGATGGTCATCCAGAAGGCGGGCCACAGCTGTGAGCCCATGCTGTCCCAGAGTTCACTCATCACTTGTCTCCTTTCTCACACGTCGTGGAGGGGCTGGTCAGGAAGCTGAGGTCGCCCGGGGTCGGGGTGAACTTATACTTCGATCCCGGCGCCGCCGCGCGCGCCGCCATGTCGTCGACGGCCTGGTTGCCGACCGACTTGCGCAGGTCCTGCTCCCAGACCGACTGGGATTGTCCGGCGGGCACGACGAGCATGCTGGTCAGCGCTTCGTTGACGGCCTTGACGGCGTCCGGACTGTTCTTTGCCATGCCGATGCCGTAGCGCTCGGTGGAGAACGGGGTGCCGACCTTCTTCAGCTTGCCCTTCACGCAAGCGTCCTTCGGGTAGGTCATCGGCACCAGCTTGAATTCGTTCTGCCAACGGTCGGCGTAGCCGGCGAGGATCACCTCGTCGGTGGTCAGCGCGTCGACCTTGCCGCGCCGGAGCGCCTCCACGCATGACGAGTACGAGTCGTACTCCTGCAACTGGATTCCGGTGAGCTGCGCCTTGACGTTCTGCGCCGACGTGGAGCCGGCGACCGAGCACAGCTTCTTGCCGTCGTTCAGATCGGCGAGCGAGTTCAGCGAGTTGTCGTCCTTGCGGACCAGCAGTCCCTGATACGTGATCAGGTACGGGCCGGCGAAGGCGACTTCTTTGGAGCGAGCCTCGGTGATCGAGTAGGTCGCGGCGATGGTGTCGACCTCGCCGTTGCGGATCAGCGTCTCGCGTTGCGCCGACGGGGTCTCCTTCCAGGTGATCTCGGGGTGCTTCACCCCGAGCTGGTCGGCGATGTGGTTCACCACATACCGCGAGACCTCGGTGTCGAAGCCGGTCAGATCGCCGTCCGGCGTCTGCAGGCCGAGGCCGGGCTGGTCGTACTTGGTGCCGAGCACCACCTGGCCGGACCTGATCGAGTCGAGCAGGTTGCGCGGGTCGGAGCTGCCGCACGCGGTGAGCGTCGCGCCGAGCACGGTGGCGGCCGCGGCGAGCGCGGCGACCCTGCGCCACGCACGACGACGCGGCGCCTTTCGGTCGAATGGGGTCATGTCAGTGCCCCAGGATCTTCGACAGGAAGTCGCGGGCGCGCTCGGACTCGGGCTTGGTGAAGAAGCTCTCCGGGTCGGTGTCCTCGACGATCGCCCCGTCGGCCATGAAGACGATGCGGTCAGCGGCCTTGCGTGCGAAGCCCATCTCGTGGGTCACCACCACCATCGTCATTCCTTCGGCGGCGAGGGACACCATCACGTCGAGCACTTCGCTGACCATCTCGGGGTCGAGTGCGGAGGTCGGCTCGTCGAACAGCATCACCTTGGGGCTCATCGCCAGGGAGCGGGCGATGGCCACGCGCTGCTGCTGTCCGCCGGACAGCTGTGCCGGGTACTTGTCCTTCTGGCTGGCGATGCCGACGCGTTCGAGAAGTTCGACGGCCCGCTTCTCGGCGTCGCCCTTGCTCTGCTTGCGGACCTTGATCGGCCCGATGGTCACGTTCTGCAGGATCGTCTTGTGGGCGAAGAGGTTGAACGACTGGAACACCATGCCGACGTCGGCGCGGAGTCTGGCCAGATCACGGCCTTCGGAGGGGAGCACCTGGCCGCCGACGCGGATCTCGCCGGAGTCGATCGGTTCGAGGCGATTGATGGTCCGGCAGAGCGTGGACTTGCCGGAACCGGACGGTCCGAGAACCACGACGACCTGTCCGGCCGGTATTTCGATGTTGATGTCGCGCAACACGTGCAGGTCGCCGTAATGCTTCTGCACGCCCTTCATGGAAATCATTGGAGTAGCGGTGGAATCGGTCATACCGGTGACACTAGTGCGGCTTGGATCCCTCGGCAGCGTGTTGCCCGGACTTGCTTACCGGCTTGTAACTTCACCTCCGCGACACCGGGGCGTCGCCC
>JASGFV010000051.1:0-18261 GCA_047605365.1 Gordonia sp. (in: high G+C Gram-positive bacteria) | reverse complement strand
GCCGGCGCCGAAGAGGTCACCGACCTGGGCGAGACCTTCGAGGTGGTCAGCGAGCCGACCGACCTGGTCGCGGTCCGCACCGCCCTGCAGGAGGCCGGCATCGACTACGACTCGGCCGAGGCCAGCTTTCGCGCCTCGGTGGAGGTCGCCGTCGACGCCGACGGCGCCCGCAAGGTGTTCAAGCTGATCGACGCGCTGGAAGACTCCGACGACGTTCAGAACGTCTACAGCAACGTCGACATCAGCGACCAGGTGCTCGCCGATCTCGAGAACGACTGACCCTTCGACAGGCTCAGGGGCCGGACGACGGGCTCAGGGGGGCGGACGACAGGCTCAGGGTCCGGTGGACGGCCCGCGTGTTGCGTCGTCTCGCCCCGTGGACGAGGTGCTAGAATCTCGAACAACTGTTCGTAGTTGATCGAGAGGCGAGTCGAGTGCGGGTGATGGGCGTCGATCCGGGACTGACCCGGTGCGGCATCGCGCTGGTGGAGGCGGGCGGCGGCCGCACGGTGACGGCGCTCGACGTCGACGTGGTGCGGACCCCGGCGTCGATGGATCTGGCCGAGCGACTGCTCGCGATCTACACCGCCGCGCAGCACTGGATCGACACCCACCGGCCCGACGTGGTCGCGGTGGAGCGGGTCTTCGCCCAGCGTCAGGTGAGCACGGCGATGGGTACCGCCCAGGCGGCCGGCGTCGTCGCTCTCGCCGCGGCGCAGCGCGACGTGCCGGTCCGTTTTCACACGCCGTCGGAGGTGAAGGCCGCGGTCACCGGTTCCGGCCGGGCCGACAAGGCGCAGGTCACCATGATGGTGACCCGGATCCTGGGCATGCAGCAGGCTCCGAAACCGGCGGATGCGGCGGACGCGCTCGCCCTGGCGATCTGTCACTGCTGGCGCGGGCCCGCCGACGAACGGATGGCCGCGGCCGCCGAGAAGGCGCGGATCGCGCAGGCGCAACATCGCGAGCGACTGGAGCTCGCACGACGAAAGGCGGTGGGGCAGTGATCGCTTCGGTGTCCGGCGAAGTCATAGACATCGCGCTCGACCACGCCGTGGTCGAGTGCGCCGGCGTCGGCTACCGGGTGCTGGCGACGCCGCCGACACTCGGCCGGCTGACCCGCGGCGAGCACGCCCGCCTGCTGACCGCGATGGTGGTCCGTGAGGACTCGATGACCCTCTACGGCTTCACCGACCCGGAGGCGCGCGACCTGTTCGGGCTGCTGCAGACCGTGACCGGCGTCGGTCCGCGGCTGGCGATGGCCACCCTCGCGGTGCTCGAGCCCGACGCCCTGCGGCGAGCACTCGCCGAGTCCGACGCGAAGGCGCTCACCGCGGTGCCCGGCATCGGCAAGCGGGTGGCCGAGCGGCTCGTCGTCGAACTTCGCGACAAGGTGGCGGCCCCCGCCGGAACCGGCGCGGCCGTGATGACGCCGGGCGTGATCGGCGGCGTCGGCGCAGAGGTGACCGCCGCGCTGATCGGCCTGGGCTTCACTGAGAACGCCGCCGGACAGGCGGTGTCCGCGGTCTTGGCGGCCACGCCCGACGGCGACGCGTCGACCGTGCTGCGTGCGGCGCTCACCACGCTCGGACCGCGACGATGACCGAGCCGGACTTCGGCGACGACGAGCTGACTACCGCGGCGGTGGTGCCCGGCGACACCGAGCTCGACGCCAGTCTGCGGCCGAAATCGCTGGCCGACTTCATCGGCCAGCCGAAGGTGCGTGAGCAGCTGGAGCTGGTGCTGCACGCCGCCCGGCAACGCGGGCGCACCCCCGACCACATCCTGCTGTCCGGTCCGCCCGGGCTCGGCAAGACGTCGCTCGCGATGATCATCGCCTCGGAGATGGGCGCGGCCATCCGCATCACCTCGGGACCCGCGCTGGAGCGCGCAGGAGACCTGGCGGCGATGCTGTCGAACCTGGTCGAGGGCGACATCCTGTTCATCGACGAGATCCACCGCATCGCCCGGCCGGCCGAGGAGATGCTGTATCTGGCGATGGAGGACTTCCGGGTCGACGTGGTGGTCGGCAAGGGGCCCGGCGCCACGTCGATTCCGCTCGACGTCGCACCGTTCACACTGGTCGGCGCGACCACCCGGTCGGGTGCGCTGACCGGCCCGCTGCGCGACCGCTTCGGCTTCACCGCGCACATGGAGTTCTACGACACGGGCGAACTGGTCCGGGTGCTGCGCCGCTCGGCCGCGATCCTGGACATCGCGCTGGACGCGGACGCCGCGGCCGAGGTCGCCGGGCGGTCGCGCGGCACGCCGCGCATCGCCAACCGGCTGCTGCGCCGCGTGCGCGACTACGCCGAGGTGCGCGGCGACGGTGTAGTCGACCTGGCCAGTGCTCGCGCGGCGCTGGCGGTGTACGACGTCGACGATCTGGGCCTGGACCGGCTGGACCGGGCGGTGCTCGGCGCCCTGGTCCGCGGCTTCGGCGGTGGACCGGTGGGCGTCTCGACCCTCGCCGTGGCCGTCGGCGAAGAGTCGGCCACCGTCGAGGAGGTCTGCGAGCCGTTCCTGGTGCGCGCCGGAATGATCGCCCGAACTCCGCGCGGCCGCGTCGCGACGGCGGCCGCCTGGCGGCACCTCGGTCTGACGCCCCCGGCCGGGGCCCTTAGTCACACCCTGGGGGTCCGCCAGCGGGAGGACACGCCGACGCTGTTCGGCGACGAGACCTGAACTGACTTCCGCCGAGCGCGAAACCCCGGCGGGGGAGCGGGCCGGTGTCCGATTCGGGGCCCCGCGCCTGGCACTATGGACCTCATGGACCAATCTCTGCTCTTTCCGCTGCTGCTCGCGATGCTGGCGGTCTTCATGTTCTTCAACTTCCGCAATCAGAAGAAGCGTGCGGCCGCACAGCAGGAGAAGAAGGCGGCCGCCGTGCCCGGCGCACGCATTCAGCTGACCAGCGGTCTGTACGGCACCGTCGTGGACGACGAGGAGACCGACGAGGCCACTGTGCGCGTGGAGATCGCCCCCGGCGTGGTGACGACCTGGAACCGTTTGGCCATCCACGAAGTGGTGCCCGAGCCCGCAGACGACGCCGATGAGCCCGCCGTCGACCTCGCCAAGGCCGACGAATACGACGATTCGAACGACGAGATCGACATCGACGACGACGCGCCGCGACGCCCCGCGGATCCCTCTTCGGGCGACAAGTAGGCTTTCCGTTCGTGAGTAACCCGACGACACCGCGTCCGCGGCGCAGAATTGCGCGGACGGAGACGCCGCCGTGGCAGCCGCTGACTGTCTTCTTCGCGCTGCTGGCCATCATCTACGCCCTGGTCTTCTTCACCGGAGGCGGCAAGCCGGAGCCGAAGCTCGGCATCGACCTGCAGGGCGGCACCCGCGTGGTGCTGACCGCGCGCACCGACGACGGCAACGCGCCTAGCCGTGAGCAGCTGGATCTGGCGCGCCAGATCATCGAGCAGCGCGTCAACGGGCTCGGCGTCGGCGGCTCCGAGGTGGTCGTCAACGGCAACAACCTGGTCATCACCGTCCCCGGTGACGACGGCAAGCAAGCCCGTGCCCTGGGCCAGACCGCGCGACTGTTCATCCGCCCCGTGATCCAGGTGCAGGCGGCCGCGCCGCAGAAGGCCCCCGACGGGCCGAAGCCGTCGGAGATGACGGCCGATCAGCAGAAGCAGGCGATCGACGAGCAGCGCAAGCTGCGGCAGGCCCCGGCGAACGCCGACCAGGCGACCCTGGCCAAGCTGCAGGAGCAGATGGGCAAGCTCAACTGCGCCAAGGACGCCAACGATCCGCTGACCGGCAACGACAAGTCCGATCAGTACCTCGTCGCCTGCGGCGACAACGGCAAGAAAGTCTACCTGCTCGCGCCGATGATCATCGACGGCCGCGACGTGGCCAAGGCCTCGGCCGGTCAGAACCAGACCGGCCAGTGGGTCGTCAACGTCGACTACAAGGGCGACGGCAAGACCGCCTGGGCCAAGTACACCGCCGCGAACATCGGCAAGGACACCGCGGTCACCCTGGACTCGCAGGTGGTCAGCGCGGCGACGATCAACGCCGCCATCACCGGCACCACCGAGATCAGCGGCTCGTTCACCGAGGACGACGCCAAGAACCTCGCAAATGCACTCAAGTACGGTTCGCTGCCGCTGTCGTTCAGCGCGTCCGACGCCCAGACGGTCTCGGCCACGCTGGGCCTGTCGTCGCTGCGGGCCGGTCTGATCGCCGGCCTGGTCGGCCTGATCGCCGTGCTGATCTACTGCCTGGCGTACTACCGGATGCTCGGCTTTCTGGCCGCCGGCTCGCTGATCCTGGCCGGTCTGATGGTGTACGGCATCATCGTGCTGCTCGGCCGCTGGATCGGGTTCACCCTGGACCTGGCCGGCATCGCCGGTCTGATCATCGGCATCGGCATGACGGCCGACTCGTTCGTCGTCTACTTCGAACGCATCAAGGACGAGATGCGCGAGGGCCGGTCGTTCCGCTCGGCCGTCCCGCGCGGCTGGGCCAGCGCCCGCCGCACGGTGTGGACGGGCAACGCGGTCAGCTTCATCGCCGCCGCCGTCATCTACGTGCTCGCCGTCGGCGAGGTCAAGGGCTTCGCGTTCACGCTGGGCTTGACCACCATCCTCGACGTCGTCGTGGTGTTCCTGGTGACCCATCCGATGGTGGTCCTCGCCAGCCGTTCGGAATTCCTGTCCCGGCCCAGTGTCAACGGTCTGGGCGCGGTCAGTGATGTGGCGCGACGTCGCAGGCAAGCGGCCGCGGCCAGCGCGAAGGAGTCTGTCCAGTGAGCGCACGCACTGTCAAGAAGGCCGAACAGTACGACGGGCCCACCACGCAGTGGGCCGACGACGACTACGTCGCCGACCGGAACCAGAGCTTCTTCTCCCGGCTCTACAGCGGCACCGGAGCGTTCGACATCGTCGGCCAGCGCAAGCGTTGGTACATCGTCTCGGGCCTGATCCTGGCGATCTGCCTGCTGTCGATGATCGCCCGCGGCTTCACCCTGGGCATCGATTTCGAGGGAGGCACCGAGATCTCGCTGCCGGCCAAGGCGTCGATCAGCACTTCCGAGGTCGAGAAGGTGGTCGGCAAGGCCACCGGCATGGAGCCGCAGTCCGTGCAGACCGCCGGTTCGGGCGACTCCAAGACCATTCAGGTCCGCATCGGCCACCTCGACCAGTCGCAGACCGTGGCGATGACTGAGGCGCTGGCCAAGCAGTTCCCCGACATCCAGGCCAAGGACGTCAGCAGCTCTGACGTCAGCAGCACCTGGGGCAAAGAGATCACGCAGAAGATGCTGATCGCCCTGGCGGTGTTCCTGGTGGTGGTGTTCATTTACATCGCCGTCCGATTCGACCGGGAGATGTCGATCGCGGCCCTGGCGTCGTTGTTCTTCGACCTGGTGGCCACCGCGGGCGTCTATTCGCTCGTCGGCTGGGAGGTGACCCCGGCGACCGTCATCGGTCTGCTCACCATCCTCGGCTTCTCGGTCTACGACACCGTGGTGGTGTTCGACAAGGTCGAGGAGAACACCCGCTCGGTGTTCGCGACGTCGCGGCGCACGTACGGCGAGCAGACCAACCTTGCCGTCAACCAGACGCTGATGCGCTCGATCAACACCACAGTGATCTCGGTGCTGCCGATCATCGCGCTGATGGTGGTCGCCGTGTGGCTGCTGGGCGTCGGCACGCTCAAGGACCTCGCGCTGATCCAGCTGGTCGGCGTCGTGGTCGGCACGTACTCGTCGGTGTTCCTGGCGTCGCCGCTGCTGGTGACCCTCAAGGAACATCGCAAGGACGTGCAGGCGCATACGCGGAAGGTGCTCGCTCGCCGCTCGCGGAGCGCGGCATGAGAGCGCGCGGCCTTCGCCGGGCGACGGTCGCTGCGACCGTCGCCGCGGCGACGGCCGCGCTCCTCGTCGCCTGCGGCGACAAAGACGCCGACACCCTCGACTATCTGATCGACGGTGCGGTCACCGGCTACAACGTGAACACCGTCGAGGGCAACGCCTCCGGCGCCGTGATGGCGTTCCCGCGGGTGCTGCCCGGATTCAGCTATCTCGGTCCGCAGGGACAGGTGGTCGCCGACCGCGACATCGGCGACGTCTCGCTGGTCGAGGGCCCCGTGCTCACCGTGAAGTACGACTTCAACCCGGACGCCGTCTATTCCGACGGTCACGCGATGACGTGCGACGACCTGCTGCTCGCCGCCACCGCGATGGGCGGCAAGGTTCCCGGATTCGACGCATCGACGCATGCCGGTTACAGCGATATCGCGAAGGTCGACTGCACGCCCGGTGCGAAGTCGGCGACGGTGACCTTCGCCCGCAACCGCGACTACGCCGACTGGCGGGCCCTGTTCGGCGTCGGCACTCTGCTGCCGGCGCACGTGGTCGCCGAGGCCGCCGGTCTGGCCGACGTGACCGGACCCATCCAGAAGAACGACAAGGCCGCGCTCGCCAAGATCGCCAAGGCCTGGAACACGGCGTTCGCGCTGAAGCCCGGCGAATCCGTGGACTCCTCGAAGATCCTGTCGTCCGGTCCGTACCGGGTGTCGGAGTACTCGACGGGCGGCGGCCTGAAGCTGGTCGTCAACGACAAGTGGTGGGGAGCCCGGCCGGCCACCCCGACCGTGACGGTCTGGCCGCGCGGAACCGACGGCGCCCGGCAGCTGGCCGACGGTCACGTCGACGTGACCGACACCGCTGACGTCGCGGCCGCCGACAAGCTGGCCGGCAAGGCCGACGACGGCGCCCCGAACCGGGTCGCCGCGAAAGACCCGAAGTCGCCGTCGGTGACGCAGCTGCTGCTCGCCGAGAAGGGCGTCTTCGCCGCGGACGCCGTGCGCCGGGCGTTCGCCGCCTGCGTGCCGCGCGACACCATCGCCCGCAAGCACGGTGCGAACGGTCTGGTGTGGAACCTGCGCACTGTCGCACCTGCGGATCCGCTGGGCCCGGCGCTGAACGCCGAGTTCGCCCGCCGCTTCCCGCGCGCGGACGTGGTGCGCGCCCGCAACTTGCTCAAGGACCGGCCGGGCGGCAAGCCCACGGTCCGTATCGCCTACGTGTCGCCGGATCCGGTCGCGGCCGCGGTGGTCGCCGACATCACCGAGACCTGCGGCTCCGCCGGGGTGACGGTGACCGACGTGGCCTCGCCGTCCCGGACGATCGGTTCGCTCGGCCGGGACGCCGACGTGCTCCTGGTGTCCGGTGCGACGGGATTCGCCGCGGCCGGCACCGCGTCGGGCTTCCCCGACGCGTACGGGTTGTATACGGGCGACCCGCTCAACGTGACGAACTTCCGGAGCCCCGCGGTGACCGGCGCGCTCAACGATCTGTCGCTCTCCACGAGCGACAGTGCGCGGCTCCCGCTGATGCGTACCGTGGAGAACGCGGCGTGGGATCGTCTCCCGTCCATTCCGCTGTACGGCTCGGTCCGGGGGATCGCGCACAGCACGAACACGCACAACGTGGTGCCCGGCCTGTCGCAGACGGGGACCGGCTGGAACATGGATCGGTGGGTGCAGCATGTCTGATCTCGCAGTGCTGGACCGTGCACGTGCGGCGATCGACCTCCACGCCCGCGTGGTTCCGGATTTCCCGGAACCGGGCGTCGAGTTCAAGGACCTGACCCCGGTGCTCGCCGACCCCGCGGGCCTGGAAGCGGTCATCGCCGCGCTCGCGTCGTGCTGCGACGGCGCCGACTTGATCGCGGGCATCGACGCCCGCGGCTTTCTGCTCGGCGGTGCGGTGGCGCGTGAGCTGGGGGTCGGTGTGGTCGCGGTCCGCAAGGCCGGCAAGCTGCCGCCGCCGGTGATCGGCGTGGACTATCAGCTCGAATACGGCACCGCGCGTCTCGAAGTCCCGGCGCAGGGGGTCGGCTTCACCGGCAAGCGGATCGCCGTGATCGACGACGTGCTCGCCACCGGCGGCACCGTCCTCGCGGCGGCGCAGCTGCTGCACGACGCCGGGGCCCACATCGACGACGTCGCGGTGATGATGGAGTTGCCCGTTCTCGACGGCCGCGCGGCGATCGCGTCCCGGCACGGCGACGCCGTACGTGTGCACACCCTCTGCCACGGTTGACTTCTGGAGGCTTGGCGCCCCGAAGGACCGGGCGCTGCGGGTGCATCGACCGAACGACACCGACCTGCGACGACGGGCTCGTCCTATTCCCCCGGTTCGTCCGTCCGGCTAATGTCTGTCTACGTTGCGCGTCCAGGTACCCGATCGGCGAACCGGCGACGCCGGCTCCGACGAAGGGAACTCCTCACTCATGCAACTCGTTTCGAAGACCAAACGGGTCGTCGAGGCGCACCTCAACAACAGCTCCATCAGGGCGTTGAGCGGCTCGATGATCTCCTACGAAGGTCAGGTCACCTTCAAGTCCGCTGGCTTCGGCGGCGGCGACGGCCTGCTGGCCGGCATCAAGCAGAAGGCGACGGGCGAGGGCCTGTCGCTGATGGAATGCACCGGCCACGGCATCGTCTACCTCGCGCAGGACGCGGCGAACGTGACCGTCGTCGACCTCAACGGCGAGACGCTGCAGGTGGAGTCGCAGCAACTGCTCGCGCTGACGCCGCAGCTGCAGACCAACATCACCTTCGCGGGCGTTCGCGGTGGCATGTCCGGGCAGGGCCTGTTCACCACCACGGTGACCGGGCACGGCCAGGTCGCGCTGCTGTCCAAGGGCGGTCCGCTGATCCACCTCGAGGTGTCGCCGCAGTTCCCGCTGATCGTCGACCCGGACGCGTTCGTCTGTGCGCGCGGCCAGTTGTCGCAGTCGTTTCTCACCGACGTCTCGTGGCGGTCGGCGCTGGGCCAGGGCGGCGGCGAGGCCTTCTCGCTCCGCTGGGACGGTCAAGGCGTCGTGTCGATTCAGCCGGCCGAGCGATAGGGGATCGATACATGTTCACCAAGGTCAACAGCAAGGTCGTGTCGGTGAATCTCGCGCAGGCGGGAGCGGTCACGGCACGACGCGGCGCGATGCTCTTCTACACCGGGGCAGTCCAGTTCCAGCCGCACCAGATCCCCGGCATGGGCGGAGGCGGCGGCTTCGGCGGACTTGCCGGAATGGCAGGCCGGATGATGTCCGGCGAGCACGAGGCGACGATGATCGCGCAGGGCAACGGAGTCGTGCACTACGGCTTCCGCGGACTCGAGATCGAGGTCGTCGACTTTCCGCAGGGCGGTGACATCCGCGTCGAGTCGTCGAGGCTGCTCGCCTACACGCAGGGCATGCAGGCGTCGATCGTCTCGACGACGTCGTCGGGCCCGTCGGGCGGCGGTGGCGGCGGCCTGATGGGTGCGCTGCGCTCGGCGGCCAGCGGCGTCGCGACCGGTCAGGGCATGTTCACCACGCAGCTGTCCGGCGTCGGCTCGGCGGTCATTCTCGGGCACGGCGGCTTCATTCAGATGCAGGTGGCCCCGAACCGTCCGATCACCGTCGACCCGCAGGCGTTCGCCGCGGCCGTCGGCCCGGTGCAGACCTCGCTGCGTTCGACGGTCAGCTTCCGTAACATGGGCCGCACCGGCGGTGAGGCCTTCCAGCTCGACTGCACCGGTCAGGGTGTGGTCTACGTCCAAGCATCGGAGCATCGACTGTGAGTCAGCTGAATACGGTCTGGAGCCCGCAGAATCTGCCGGTCAACGACAACATCCCGGACAACGACTACGCCTACTGCATCGATCTGGACCGTCCCTGGTTCATGTCGAAGGGCGCGATGATCGCCTACTACGGCCAGATGAACTTCACCGCCCTGACGCACGGGCTGCAGGGGCAGCTGCTGCACATGGTGTCGAGCCAGTTCTCGGCGCCGCTGTACCTGGGCGACTACGTGGTGGTGGAGGGCCAGGGGAAGCTGATCATCGGCGACCGCGGCTACAACATCAACTCCTACGACCTCGAGGACGACGGCAACCTGACGATCCGCGCGGCGAACCTGCTGGCCTTCGAGCCGGCGTTGTCGCTGAACCAGTCGATCGTGCCCGGCTTCGTGACGCTGATCGGCACCGGCAAGTTTCTCGCGTCGTCGAACGGTCCGGTGATGTTCGTGGAGCCGCCGGTCCGCGTGGATCCGGAGGCGATGGTGGGCTGGGCCGACTGCCCGTCGCCGAGCCATCACTACGACCAGGCGTGGGTCACCAACTTCGTGGCCGCAGCCGGTCACGGGATGGGCATCCGTTCCGGCGAGGAGCGACAGTTCGACTTCACCGGCGCCGGAACCGTGCTGGTGCAGTCGAGCGAGAAGGTGATCGACGACCAGCACATCGTCCGCAACATCACCGGGCAGCTGCCCGGGGTGTCGTCGGCCGGCCTGCAGCAGATCAACGCGCAGGTGCAGCAGCAGCTCGGCCAGCAGCAGGCCTAGCGTCCGGCCCTGCCGCTCGCTGAGCTTGGCGAAGGGTCTGGCGGGCCGTCGGCGAGACGGAGCCCGGCGTGCGGTGTCGGTGAGATGACCTAGACTCGGAACATGACCGAGGACACCGCACGCCGTCCGGACGAGGGCGGGACGTCGCTGAGTTCCCGGCGCGTCCGGGCCCGGCTCGCCCGCCGCATCACCGGGGCGCCGAGAGGCGCGATCGACCCTGTTCTCGAGCCGCTGGCGACGCTGCACCGCGAGGTCTACCCGAAGGCCGACGTGGCGGTGCTGCAGCAGGCGTACGACGTCGCCGAGGATCACCACCGAGGTCAGTTCCGGAAGTCCGGCGACCCGTACATCACGCATCCGCTGGCGGTGGCGACGATCCTCGCCGACCTCGGCATGGACACGATCACGCTGGTCGCGGCCCTGCTGCACGACACCGTCGAGGACACCGGCTATTCGCTGGAGCAGCTGGAGCACGACTTCGGCTCCGAGGTGGCGCATCTGGTGGACGGCGTCACCAAGCTCGACAAGGTGGCGCTCGGCACCGCCGCCGAGGGCGAGACCATCCGCAAGATGATCATCGCGATGGCGCGGGATCCGCGGGTGCTGGTGATCAAGGTCGCCGACCGGCTGCACAACATGCGCACCATGCGGTTCCTGCCGCCGGAGAAGCAGGCGCGCAAGGCGCGCGAGACTCTCGAGGTGATCGCCCCGCTGGCGCACCGGCTCGGCATGGCGACGGTCAAGTGGGAGCTGGAGGATCTGTCGTTCGCGATCTTGCACCCCAAGCGCTATGAGGAGATCGTGCGGCTGGTCGCCGATCGTGCGCCCAGTCGCGACACGTATCTGGCGCGGGTGCGCAGCGACCTCAACAACGCGCTCGGCGCGGCGCGGATCTCCGCCGCGGTGGAGGGCCGTCCCAAGCACTACTGGTCGATTTATCAGAAGATGATCGTGCGGGGGAAGGACTTCGACGACATCCACGATCTGGTCGGCATGCGCATCCTGTGCGACGAGATCCGTGACTGTTACGCCGCGATCGGCGTCGTGCATTCGCTGTGGCAGCCGATGGCCGGACGGTTCAAGGACTACATCGCCCAGCCCAGCTTCGGCGTCTACCAGTCCCTGCACACCACGGTGATCGGGCCGGAGGGCAAGCCGCTGGAGGTGCAGATCCGCACTTACGAGATGCACCGTACGGCCGAGTTCGGCATCGCAGCGCACTGGCGCTACAAGGAAGGCCGAAAAGGCAAGGGCCGCAAGCCCGTCGACATCGCCGAGGTCGACGACATGGCGTGGATGCGCCAACTGCTGGACTGGCAGCGGGAAGCTGCCGATCCCGGCGAGTTCCTGGAGTCGCTGCGGTACGACCTGGCGGTCAAGGAGATCTTCGTCTTCACCCCGAAGGGCGACGTCATCACGCTGCCTGCCGGGTCGACGCCGATCGACTTCGCCTATGCGGTGCACACCGAGGTGGGGCATCGGTGCATCGGCGCCCGCGTCAACGGGCGACTCGTCGCGCTGGAACGCAAGCTGGAGAACGGCGAGGTGGTGGAGGTATTCACCTCCAAGGCCGAGACCGCCGGGCCCAGCAAGGACTGGCAGGGCTTCGTGGTGTCACCGCGAGCCAAGACCAAGATCCGCCAGTGGTTCGCCAAGGAGCGCCGCGAAGAGGCCCTGGACACCGGCAAAGAGGCCATCGTCAAGGAAGTACGACGAGGCGGCCTGCCGCTGCAGCGTCTGCTGAGTGCGGACATGGTCTCGTCGCTGTCGAAAGAACTCGGCTACGACAACGTCGACGCCCTGTACACTGCGGTCGGCGAAGGACACGTTCCGGCCGGTCGCGTGGTGCACCGGCTGGTGGCGATGCTCGGCGGGGTGGAGGCCGCCGAAGAGGAGATCGCGGCCCGGTCGACACCGTCGACGCTGGCCCCGCGGTCCCGGCAGAGCGACGACTGCGGCGTGGTGGTCGAGGGCGTCGACAACGTCCTGGTCAAGCTGGCCAAGTGCTGCACTCCGGTGCCGGGCGACGAGATCCTCGGGTTCGTCACGCGCGGCGGGGGAGTCAGCGTGCACCGCGAGGACTGCACCAACGCCGAGTCGCTGCGCGCTCAGTCCGAGCGGCTGCTGCCGGTGGTGTGGGCGCCGAGCCCGTCGTCGTTGTTCCTGGTGGCGATCCAGGTGGAAGCGCTCGACCGGCACCGGCTGCTGTCTGACATCACCCGGGTGCTGGCCGACGAGAAGGTCAACATCCTGTCGGCGTCGGTGCAGACCAACCGCGACCGCGTCGCGGTCAGCAAGTTCACCTTCGAAATGGGCGACCCGAAGCACCTCGGACACGTGCTCAGCGTGGTGCGCAATGTGGAAGGCGTCTTCGACGTCTACCGCGTGACCTCCGCGGCGTGACCCGATAGAGAAGCCCCGGGCCGACACGGCCCGGGGCTTCTCTATTGCTGGAGCTTTCGCCTCGCAAGCTCGCTCCCCGTGGAGGCTGGCGACCCGGCCTCGCGGTGGTCGCGCTCCCCGTGGTGGTCGATCAGGTCCCGACGAAGGAGGGGCCGAATCGAGGCCCGAGCCGCCCGAGAGCTACTCGCTGATGCTGACCGACTTGATGTCGACCGGCAGAATCGGCGGGCCGCCCTGACCCGGCTCGGCCCCTTCTGCGAGCTTGGGCCCGGCCTTGGCGACCTTGTCGACGACCTTCATGCCCGCGTCGTCGACGTGGCCGACGATGCTGAGGGTGTTCGGGAGCTTCGCGTCGCTGGTCACGATGAAGAACTGGGCGCTGCCGGTGTCTTTGGTGCCCTGCTGAGGGTTGTTGCTGTTGGCGATCGCCAGGGTTCCACGCGGGTAGACGTAGCTGGCCGGCACTCCGAGCTGCTCCATCTGATCGCTGCCCGGAACCTTCTTCAGGTCCTGAGGCTCCTCGTCCTTGGTGGTCCAGCCCGGGCCGCCCATTCCGGTGCCGGTCGGGTCGCCGCACTGCAGTGCGCCCAGGTCCGCGGTGGTCACGAGACGGTGGCAGGAGGTGTTGTCGTAGAACCCGTGCTCGGAGAGCGAGATCAGCGCGTTGACGTTGCAGGGAGCCTTGGCGCGATCGAGGGTCATCGGGATCTCTCCCTGATTGGTCTTCAGCGTCATGCCGACGGTGCCGGTGTTGAGCGTGCGCGACTCGGGCTTCGGCGAGGTCCGGTCCTTGTCCTTGCCCTGCTCGAGCTTCTTGACGTAGTCGTCGTACTGCTGCTTCTGATTGGCGGGGATCTCACCGGCCCTCGCCTTGAGCTGTTCAAGCTGCTCGTCCCACTGTGCCGGTGCGTCGGCGTAGGTGCACTCGGTGTGGCGTTTGTCGTCCCAGTGGCGGTACCAGACGAATCCGCCGACGGCGGCGATGACCACCACGACGACGCCGGTCAGCGCGAAGCCGATGTTGCGCCGCTTGCGTGCCGCCTGCCGGTCGGCCTCCAGTCGCGCTTCCAGCTTGCGCTTGGCGGCCTCGCGACGTTCTTCATTGGTCGACACGCTCGTAGAACCTCCTGGTGGTCTGACGACGCGAAAACCGCGTCGGCCCATCGGCGCCCCATGCTATCGCAGCAACCTGGGCGCCAGGTGACCGGTGCCACCCGCGTTGTGTGTCGCCGGGTGCGGCTCGCCGGGCGGGGTACGACGTGCTCGTGGGCAGTGACAGAATATGAGGCATGCTCATCGCCGCGTTTCCGGCCGGAATGTTCCAGACCAACTGCTACGTCGTCGCCGACGACGAGGGCGGGGAGGCCGTCGTCGTGGATCCGGGGCAGGACTCCGCGCCGCGCGTACGGGAGATCCTGGCCGAGCATTCGCTGACGCCGGTGGCGATCTTCCTGACGCACGGGCATCTGGACCACACCTGGAACGCGCAGGAGCTGGCCGACGAGTTCTCGATTCCGGCGTACATCCACGCCGGCGACCGGCCGATGCTGGCGAACCCGGGCGAGGGACTGGGCAAGGCGCTGGCCACCATGATCGGCTCTCTGGAGTTCAAGGAGCCCGAGAAGGTGCTGGAGTTCGTCGACGGCGAGGACGTCGAGATCGCTGGGCGGCGCTGGCGCGTCGATCACGCGCCGGGCCATTCGCCGGGCAGCGTGCTGCTGACCATCGACGTCGACGATCCGGCCGGCTCCGGCGAGACCTTCGAGGTGTGCTTCGCCGGGGATGTGCTGTTCCAGGGGTCGATCGGCCGCACCGACCTGCCCGGCGGCGACCACCGGCAGCTGCTCGACTCGATATCGGCTCGACTGCTGGGGCGCGCCGATGAGACGCTGATCCTGCCCGGTCACGGGCCCCAGACCACCATCGGCGCCGAGCGCGCCGCCAACCCGTTCCTGGCCGACGCCGGGAACGGCGACAAGAAAGGACGATTCGGACTGTGAGTGGAGAGTTCGCGGCACCGAAGGGGATTCCCGACTACTTCCCGCCGGCCTCGGCCGATTTCCTGGCGGTCCGCAACGCCCTGACCGACGCCGCGCACCGGGCCGGCTACGGACACATCGAGCTTCCGATCTTCGAGGACACCGCGTTGTTCGCGCGGGGCGTCGGCGAGTCGACGGACGTGGTCAGCAAGGAGATGTACACCTTCGCCGACCGCGGCGACCGCAGCGTCACGCTGCGCCCGGAAGGCACCGCCGGCGTGATGCGCGCGGTGATCCAGCACGGTCTGGACCGCGGCCAATTGCCGGTCAAGGTCTGCTACGCCGGACCGTTCTTCCGCTACGAGCGTCCGCAGGCCGGCCGCTACCGCCAGTTGCAGCAGGTGGGCGTGGAGGCCATCGGCGTCGACGACCCGGCGCTCGACGCCGAGGTCATCGCCGTCGCCGACGAGGGCTACCGGCGCCTCGGGCTGACCGGCTACCGGCTGGAGCTGACGTCCCTGGGCGACGACACGTGCCGTCCGCAGTACCGGGAGGCGCTGCAGGAGTTCCTGCTCGGCCTGGATCTGGACGAGGCCACCCGCGAGCGGGCCCGGATCAACCCGCTGCGAGTGCTCGACGACAAGCGCGCAGAGGTCAAGGAGCTGACCGCGAACGCACCCCTGATGGTGGATCACCTCAGTGATTCGGCCCGCGATCACTTCGAGCAGGTGCGCCGTCACCTCGACGCCCTGGGCGTGCAGTACGTGCTGAACCCGCGTCTGGTCCGTGGTCTGGACTACTACACCAAGACCACGTTCGAGTTCGTCCACGACGGCCTGGGCGCGCAGTCGGGCATCGGCGGAGGCGGCCGGTACGACGGTCTGATGCGCCAGATCGGCGGCAAGCAGGACCTGTCGGGCATCGGCTTCGGCATCGGCGTCGACCGCACCGTCCTCGCGCTGGCGGCCGAGGGCGTCGCGCAGGAGGAGCCGCCGCGCTGCCGGGTGTACGGCGTCCCCATGGGGGCCGACGCCAAGGCCGAACTCGTCGCGATCGCCGCGCAGCTGCGCGCCGTCGGGATCCCCGTGGACCTCGCCTACGGCGACCGCGGCATGAAGGGTGCGATGAAGGCGGCGGACCGCTCCGGCGCTGCGTTCGCGCTCGTGCTGGGCGAGCGCGAACTCGCCGAGGGGGGCATCGAGGTCAAGAACCTCACCAACGGCGCGCAGGAGCGCGTCGCGCTGCCGGGCGTCGTCGAGGAGATCCGGCTGCTCGTCGGCGAACTCGGCCATGAAGCGAGCTGACCCCCGACCACGCGGGTCGGGGGCCGGCTGCGGTCGAGCTCCTACAGGTCGTTGGTCGCGAAGGTGTCGCAGCGACGCATGTCGCTGGACTGGTAGCCGGTCATGAACCAGCGGGTGCGCTGCTCGGCCGAGCCGTGGGTCCAGCCCTCCGGGTTCGACCGGGCGCCCTGGATGGTGTCGTCGCCGATCGCCTTGGCGGTCGTGATGACCGAGGAGATCTGATCCTGGGTGATCGGCGCGAGCATCGCGTCGGGGCCCTTGTCGGCGTTGGCCGCCCAGACACCGGCCAGGCAGTCGGCCTGCAGCTCGATGCGCACGGAGCCGTTGTTGCCCATCCGGTTGCCCTTCTGCAGCACGCCGAGCAGGTTCTCCACGTGGTGCCCGTACTCGTGCGCGACGACGTACATCTGCGACAGCGGGCCGTCGTCACCGCCCATCCGCTTGAGTTCGGCGAAGAACGACGGATCGAAGTACGCGGTCTGGTCGGCCGGGCAGTAGAAGGGGCCCATGCCCGACGACGCCGGGCCGCAGCCGGTGTTCACCGCGCGGCTGAAGATCTTGGTGCTCGGGTTGGTGTAGCCCGGCAGCAGGCGCGCCCACACCTTGTCGACGCTCTCGACGGTCGCGACGATCCGGCAGATGTCGTTCTCGTTGGCCTTCTCGATCGTGCACTGGCTGATCTGCTGCTGGATCTCGTCGTTGGCCGTGCTCTGCGGCTGGGCCGGGCCGACACCGGCACCGGGCGCCCCGGTGGAACCGAGCAGGTTGCCGGGGTTGACGCCGAGGAACAGGCAGATCAGCAGGATGATCAGCGCACTTCCGCCGCCCATCGCGATGCGGCCGCCGTCGCCGCCGGAGCCGAAGCCGCCGCCACCGTAGCCGACCCCGCCACCGCCGTAGCCGCCGCCGCCCGTGCCGCCGCTGGAGACCGTGGAGGTGTCGAGCGGGCCGCTGCCTTGGAATGTCATTGTTCTCCTGTCATCGAACGCATCGGTTTCCCAGCATATTCGGGTGAGCCCGGCGGGGCGAGGTTTCGCCCCTGGCTTCCTCGGCGCGTCGGGCGGGGACGTAGACTCGGTCGTCGAATCCGCACTCACATCTGACCCCGGGAGGGCCCCACCGTGCTGCGCACCCATCTTGCAGGCTCGCTGCGTCGCGAATCGGCCGGCGAGACCGTCACGGTCGCCGGTTGGGTGGCCCGCCGGCGCGATCACGGCGGCGTGGTGTTCATCGACTTGCGCGACACCTCCGGCCTCGTCCAGGTCGTCTTCCGCGACGAGGCGGTGGCCGCGGCGTCGCACAAGCTGCGTGCCGAGTTCTGCATCGCCGTGACCGGTGTGGTCGAGGTGCGGCCCGAGGGCTCGGAGAACCCCAACCTGGCGTCCGGCGACATCGAGATCAACGCGGCGAGCCTCGAGGTCCTCGGCGAGTCGGCGCCGCTGCCCTTCCAGCTCGACGAGCAGCCGGGCGAGGAGGCGCGCCTCAAGTACCGCTATCTGGACCTGCGCCGGGAGAATCCGGCCAAGGCCATCCGCCTGCGCTCGCAGGCCAACGCCGCGGCCCGCGAGGTGCTGGCCGGCCACGACTTCCTGGAGATCGAGACCCCGACGCTGACCCGTTCGACGCCCGAGGGTGCGCGCGACTTCCTGGTGCCCGCCCGCCTGCAGCCCGGCTCGTTCTACGCACTGCCGCAGAGTCCGCAGTTGTTCAAGCAGCTGCTGATGGTCGCCGGCATGGAGCGGTACTACCAGATCGCGCGCTGTTACCGCGATGAGGATTTCCGCGCGGACCGACAGCCCGAGTTCACCCAGCTCGACGTCGAGATGAGCTTCGTCGACGAGGACGACGTGATCGCCCTCGCCGAAGAAGTGCTGGTCGCGCTGTGGAAGCTGATCGGCGTCGAGATCACCACGCCGATCCCGCGGATGACTTATGCCGACGCGATGCGGCTCTACGGCAGCGACAAGCCCGACCTGCGGTTCGGCCTGGAGCTGGTGGAGTGCACTGAATACTTCTCCGAGACGCCGTTCCGCGTCTTCCAGGCTCCGTACGTCGGCGCCGTCGTGATGCCCGGCGGCGCGTCGCAGCCACGTCGCCAGCTCGACGCCTGGCAGGAGTGGGCCAAGCAGCGCGGCGCCCGCGGTCTCGCGTACGTGCTGGTCCAGGAAGACGGCACGCTGACCGGTCCGGTCGCCAAGAACCTGTCCGAGGCCGAGCTCGCA
>JASGFV010000050.1:0-18508 GCA_047605365.1 Gordonia sp. (in: high G+C Gram-positive bacteria) | reverse complement strand
CGGGCGGCGAGAACCGCCGCATCCGACGCCGAGCTCGACACCAGCGCATCGCGCACGACGACGCCCGACTCCCGCAGGATCGCCTCCACGGCCGGCCACTGCCGGCTCGCGGCGCCACCGCCCGAGATCGGGTTCACGACCGCGACGATCTCCGGCCGCGACGCCGACTCGCCCCCGTTCACGGGAGCAGAATACCCGGGTTGAGCACGCCGTTCGGGTCGACGGCGGCCTTCACCGCACGCAGCATCGCGACCCCGGCGTCGCCGGTCTCCTGCAGGTACGTCGACTGGTGGTCGGTGCCGACCGCGTGGTGGTGGGTGATCGACGCGCCGGCCGCGCGGATCGCCGCGTTGGCGGCTTCCTTGGCCTGCTTCCACTGAGCCAGCGGGTCGTCGAGCGCCCGGGAGATCACCGTGAAGTACAGCGACGCGCCGGTCGGGTAGACGTGCGAGATGTGGCACATGACCACCGCGGGGGTGCCCTGCGCGCCCAGTGCGCCGGAGACCGCAGCGGTGACGTCGGCCTTGAGCTTGTCGAGGTTCGACCAGAAGGTCACCGTCTCGAGCGTCTCCACCAGCGCGCCGGCGTCCAGCAGCGGGTCGCGCAGGTACGGTCCGCGGAAGCGGCCCTCACGCCAGTGCTCGCCGGCCGCGGTGCCGAGCGGTTGTCCGCCGAGGCTGGTCAGGCGCGCGGTGACGTAGTCGTCGCGGGCCGCGACGTCGTCGGCGTCGCCCTCGAAACCCACCACCATCAGGCAGCCGCCCGCCGGTGCGGCGGTCTCGCCGCTCCCGGCCGACGACGGGTTGGCCAGGTTCAGGCCGGTCTCGGCCTCGTCCGACAGCCGCAGCACGGTCGGCTTGATGTTGCCCTGCGCCAGGGTCCGCATGGCCCGGGCGCCGGCGGCGAAGTCGGCGAAGTGCCAGCCGTAGAAGCGGCGGACCGCGGGCGTCGGGTGGACTCGCACGCGCACCGAGGTGACCACGCCGAACGCGCCTTCGCTGCCCATCACCAGCTGACGCAGGTCCGGACCGGCGGCCGACTTGGGAGCGGCGCCGATCACGGCCTCGCCGATCGGGGTGGCCAGGGTCAGGCCGACCACCATCTCGTCGAACCGGCCGTAACCCATCGACGACTGGCCGGCCGAGCGCGTGACGGCGCAGCCGCCGACGGTCGCGCCCTCGTACGACTGCGGGAAGTGCCCCAGCTCGAATCCGTGCTCGCCGAGGAGCCGTTCGGCTTCGGGGAGTCGGGTGCCGGCGGCGAAGGTCGCGGTCTGGGACACCTCGTCGAGGTCGATCAGGCCGCTGAGCTCGCGCAGGTCCAGGCTGATGACCGGACGTGAGCGGTCCGGGGTGAGGCCGCCGGTCACCGTGGTGCCGCCGGCGAACGGGCTGAGCGCCAGGCCGCGGGCGTCGCAGACCGCGAGCAGTTCAGCGACCTGGCCGATCGCGGTCGGGGTGACGACGGCGTCCGGGGCGTCGCCGCCGTCGCCGGCGCGGAACTTGAGCAGGTCGGGGGTGGAGTAGCCGCGGAGTCGTGCGCGGCGCGCGTCATCGCCGGTGTCGACGGTCGCGCCGGTGGCGCGCAGCGCGTCGAGGCTGTCGTCGTGCAGTCGCACCGGGGGCAGCACCAGTTCGGCCGGCGCCGGCGCCGGCTCTTTGATGCCAAGGAACCCGAGGGCGCCGATCACCGAGTCCGAGAGCTGCATCTGGTCGGACGGGTTGCCCCAGCGGCCCGGGGTGAAGTCGACGACGTCGACGGCGATCTCGCTCTGAGTTGTCATCTCGTGTTGACCTTCCGTGAAGTATTGGTGATACAGTTATACATATGATGTCGCAGCAACTCAAGAGCGACGGCGAGCTGCCCGCCAAGCGAATCGCCGCCAATGCCATCGACGACGACGTGATCGTCGACGCCGCCACCAAGCTGATGACCACCATCGGCATCCGGCGCACCACGATGGCCGACGTCGCACGCACCGCCGGCGTCTCGCGCGCCACCCTGTACCGCAAGTTCGCGAACGTGAACGAGATCGCCGCGGCAGTCACCACCAGGGAGTTCTCGGCCATCGTCACCTCGGCCGCCGCCCAGAACGCCGAACCGGGACTGCCTTCCATCGTCGGGATGCTGGTCCACATCGTCAGCGAGATCCGGCGGCACCCGCTCCTGCGGCGCATCGTCGAGCTCGACCCGGAATTCCTGATCCCGTATCTGCTGCACCGCACCGGCCAGACCTCGCGCGGCCAGCTCGCGGTCATCTCCACGACCATCACCCACGGCCAGGCCGACGGAGCGATCCGCGCCGGCGACCCGGACAAGATGGCCGCCACCGTCCTGCAGATGGCGTGGTCGTTCGCGCTCACCGGCCCCGTCTTCGTGACCGGCCCGGATGCCGACGCCATCCTCGACTCCGAACTCACCGACCTCCTCGAAAGGTATCTGCGCCCATGAGCTTCGACCTCGCATCCCATCCCGCCGTCGCCCCCGGATCACTGCTCACCGCGGCTCGTCGCTCCGCCGACCTCGCCGCCCTCGAAGCCGGCGAACCGGTCGACGTCGTGGTGATCGGCGGCGGCGTGACCGGCGCGGGCACCGCGCTCGACGCCGCGTCGCGCGGACTGCGGACCGTGCTGATCGAACGGCACGACCTCGCGTTCGGCACCAGCCGCTGGTCGTCGAAGCTGGTCCACGGCGGACTGCGTTACCTCGCCTCCGGCGCGGTCGGCATCGCCTACGAGTCGGCCGTGGAACGCAGCGCGCTGATCGAGCGGATCGCTCCGCACCTGGTGCAGCCGCTCGCGCAGGTGGTGCCCGTGTACGACGGCACCAAGCTCCTCGACGTCGCACTGACCCGCGCCGGATTCCTGGCCGGCGACGCACTGCGGATCGCAGCGCGCACCTCGTCGTCGACCCTCGCGCGGTCGCGCCGGATCCCGGCCTCGGAGCTCACCGCCCTGGCCCCCACCGTGAACCGCCGCGGACTGCGCGCCGGCCTCCTGAACTGGGACGGTCAGCTGAACGACGACGCGCGCCTGGTGATCGGCCTGGCCCGCACCGCCGCGACCCACGGCGCGAAGGTGATCACGCGCTGCTCGGCGTCGGACGTCACCGGACGGTCGCTGACGGTGACCGACGAACTCACTGGCAGAAGTTTCACGTTGAACGCCAAGACGGTGATCAACGCGACCGGCGTGTGGGCCGCGACCGTCGACTCGCACATTGCTTTGCGTCCCAGCCGCGGCACGCACCTGGTGTTCGGCCAGGAGTCGTTCGGCGGGCTGCGGATCGGCCTGACCGTCGCAGTCCCCGGGCACTTCGGTCGGTACGTTTTCGCGCTGCCGCAACCGGACGGGCGCGTCTACGTCGGCCTCACCGACGAGGAGGCAGGCGGCGCGATTCCCGACGTGCCGCAGCCGTCCGAGTCGGAGATCGACTTCCTGCTCGACACCATCAACCTCGCGCTCGGCGTCCCGCTGACCCGCGACGACATCGTGGGCTCCTACTCGGGCCTACGGCCGCTTCTCGACTCCGGCAACGGCCAGACCTCGGACGTCTCCCGCAAACACGCCGTCCTGACGCGCCACGACGGTCTGGTGACCGTGGTCGGCGGCAAACTGACCACGTATCGCCGTATGGCGCAGGACGCGGTCGACGCCGCGCTGCGCTCCGGCGGCCTCACCGCCGGCCCGTGCCGAACCCGGGACATCCCGCTGGTCGGTGCGCCCGCCGAACGCGACATCACCTCGGCACTCGCCGCCGTCGACGCCCCGGCCCGGCTGGTCGCCAAGTACGGCACCGAGGCTCCCGCCGTCGCCGCACTGCAGCAGTCCGACGCCTCGCTCGCCGCCCCCGTCGCCGACGGCACCGAGATCACCGGCGCCGAGCTGCTCTTCGGAATCCTCGCCGAGGGCGCCCTCGACGCCGACGACCTGCTGGAGCGCCGCACCCGCCTGTCCCTCACCCCCGTGGTCGCCGACGCCGCCCGCCCGGCAGCGTTCCGCGCTCTGGAGGCCGCGCACTGACCCTTCGGCCGCTCGGCCGCCCTCGGACCGGCATCTGAGGCAGAGTAGGCGACGTGCCCGCCTCGTCCACCACGTCGAGCCTCGACCGGATCTTCCCGTCCTGGCGGACCGTCGACGACCAGGATCCCGTCGGGCCGCTCTGGCGGGCGGCGCAGATCTTCCGGCTCGCGACGTTCTGCTACGCCCTCGGATTCCAGATCGCCGTCAACCACGACCTCGAGCACCGCGCCACGGTCTGGACGCTGTTCGCCCTGCTCACCGCCGCCAACGTCGTCTGGGCGGCCGGCTATCTCGCCGGCTTCGGCCGCAAAGCGTGGTTCGTCGGCGTCGAACTGCTGGTGTCGGTGGCGATGATGGCCTCTACCGAGTTCGTCGCCGGCAGCGAGTGGATCGCGAACAACCAGACCTGGCCGACCACCCTGTGGGCCACCAACGCGGTGCTGTCGGCGGCACTGCTCGGCGGCGCGCTCTGGGGCATGGCCGCGGGCCTGGCGATCGGCCTCACCAACTTCTACGTCAAGGGTCAGCTGATCCTGAACTTCGGCCGCAACGCCACATTCATCCTGCTGATCGCCGCGGGCATGGCCGTCGGACTGGGCGCGTCCCGCGCCCGCTTCACGCATCGACGATTGACGGCGGCGGTCGCCGTCGCCGCGGCGGCCGCCGAACGCGAACGGCTCTCCCGGGAAGTGCACGACGGCGTGCTCCAGGTACTCGCCCTCATCTCCCGTCGCGGTCGCGAGATCGGCGGAGACACCGCTGAACTCGCCGAACTCGCCGCCGAGCAGGAGACCCGGCTCCGCCGCCTCATCTCCGCCGCCCAGGAGGCGCCGGAAACGCCGCGCACCTCCGCCGATCTCGGCGCCGCCCTGCGCGAGGCGGCCGCCGACCGCGCCTCCATCAGCACCCCCGCCGACCCGGTCGTGTTGCCGCGCACCGTGATCGACGAGGTACTCGCCGCGACGGCCAACATCCTCGACAACACCGACCGCCACGCCGGGACGGGCGCGTCGTCGTTCATCCTGCTCGAAGACCTCGACGACGCGATCGTCCTCAGCGTCCGCGACGACGGCGCAGGCATCGCCCCGGGCCGTCTCGGAGAGGCCGTCGCCGACGGCCGGCTCGGCATCGCGCAGTCGATCATCGGCCGCGTCGAAGCACTCGGCGGCACGGCCCGCCTGGAGTCCGCGCCGGACGCCGGAACAGAATGGGAACTCACCGTTCCCCGCGACCCTCGCCCTTGACGATCGAAGGAGTGCCCCGATGACCGACGCCCCGATCCGCGTCATGGTGGTCGACGACCACCCCATGTGGCGCGACGGCGTGGCCCGCGACCTCACCGCCGAAGGCTTCGACGTGGTCGCCACCGCCGACGGCGCGGTCAACGCCCGCAAGGTGGCCGCCGCCTATCGGCCCGACGTGGTGCTGATGGACATGCAGATGCCCGACGGCACGGGAGCCTCCGCGACCACCGAGGTGCTCGGCGTCAGCCCGGCCTCGCGGATCCTGATCCTGTCCGCCTCCGACGAGCGCGACGACGTCCTCGACGCCGTCAAGGCCGGCGCCACCGGCTACCTGGTCAAGAGTGCGCAGCGCTCCGAACTGGTCGACGCCGTGCGCGCCACCGCGGCCGGGCAGACCGTGTTCACGCCCGGGCTGGCCGGCCTGGTGCTCGGCGAGTACCGGCGGATCGCGAAGTCGCCGGCCCCCGACAATCCGGTGCTCACCGAACGCGAGACCGAAGTGCTGCGGCACGTCGCGAAGGGATTGTCGTCGCGTCAGATCGCCACGCGCCTCGGGATCAGCCCACGGACCGTGGAGAACCACGTGGGGGCCTCGTTGCGGAAGCTGCAACTCGCCAATCGTGTCGAGTTGGCCCGCTACGCCATCGAGCACGGCCTCGATGCGGACGCACCGAAGTAGGACACGCCGGAGTAGTTCGGCCGATACACCGCGTCATCGGAAGTCCCTATGCTCGCTGAGTAGTTCTACGCATCCGGACTTACCCGACGACGAGGAGCATTTCGGACATGAGTGATTCCGTGAACAGCCCCGCTTCTGGTCCCACCCCGGTCGAACCGTCTCAAGCCGAACCGTCCGCCACCGGCGCTGCGCCGGTCGACGACGCACCGACCGGCCCGATTCCGATTCCGATTCCGCAAGACCCTTCGACCAGCTCAGGGAACGGGACTGCCGCCGGGCCGCCGATTCCGCAGCTCCAGTACGCAACCCCCGGACCTCCCCCACCCGGTCACCCCGGGGCTGGATTCCCTCCGCCGGGATACGGCCGGCCAGGATTCGCCCAGACCGGGTTCGGGCCCGGATACCCTCGGCCCACCTACCAGCCGTACGTGCCCCGCCCGCGGCTGACGACCGCGCAGAAGTTCGCGAACGCCGCCGACGAGGGCCTGATCGGCAAGATCCTCGCCGGCCTCGGCGTCGCCGTCACCCTGATCGGCGTCATCTCCCTGCTGGTCATGGCCAACGACTCCATCAGCCACGAAGTCCGCGTGATCCTCGGCGGCGTCCTCGCGGTCGTCCTGCTCGCCGCGGGCGCCTGGTACGGACGTTCCGCGGCCTTCGCCTCCGCCGACGGTCCCGCCGACGGGGCCGGCAAGAAGTCGACCGTCACCCGGGCCGGCGCCGTCGGACTCGCCGCGACCGGCCTGGCCGCCGGACTGCTCGACGTCGTCGCCGCCGCCAACGGCTACCACCTGATTCCGCCGCTCGCCGGACTCGCACTGGTCGGCGTGATCACCGCCGTCGGTTACGCCCTGGCCCACTACTGGAACAGTCAGACGCTCGGCGTGATCGTCGGCGTCGCACTCCTCGCCTTCTCGCCGATCGTCAACACCGGGTTCGACGTCCTGCTCGCCGGCTTCCTGCTCGCCTACTGCGCACTGACGACAGCTGTGCAGTACGGCCGCGACTGGAAGTTCCTGTTCGCGGTCAACGCCGCGGTCTCGACGTTCCCCCTGGTGATCCTGTCGCAGGTGGAGCTGCACCAGCCGGTCGCTCTCGTGCTGATCCTGGTGATCGTCAATTCGATGCTGATCACCGGCGCCGCGATGATGCTGGCCCCCACCTCGTCGCGCCCGGAACTGGCGGCCATCGTCTCGGCGATCGCCACGCTGATCACCGTGCCCGACAACCCGTTCTTCCCGGTCACCGACGCCGCCGCATTCCACGCCCCGACCTGGGCGTTGCTGCTGACCGCACTGGCCCTGACCGTGCTGATGGCGCTCGCTGCCTTCGCCGGCCAGAAGATCCCCGGCGTCACCGAGAGCTGCCGCATCGTCTGGCTGTGCGCGGCCCTGCTCATCCCGGTGTATCCGCTGCTCCTGCAGACCGGTCGCACCGCGCCCATCGCGCTCGCCGGGATCGGCGTCGCCGTCAGCCTCACCGGCCGCTTCACCGGGCAGTTCACCCCGGTCCTGCGGGCCGCCGCCACCGCGTGGACGGTGCTGTCGGTGCTGGTGGTGAGCGGCACCGCGGTGTTCGACTCGGCGCTCGACAGCCGGCACGTCGACCAGTACAACGTGCTGATGGTGGTGCTCGGATCGGCCGCCGCGATCGTCGCCGTGATCGTCGTCGCCATGGACTGGGTCCGCCTGCTGGGCATCGACCGAGCGCTTCCGATCACCATCGTCGCCGGCCTGATCTGCCTGGGCCTGTTCACCCTGGTCTCGATCGGTATCGGCCTGCTGGCCGGTGGAGCCGACGGCTTCCGGGTGGGCCACACCGTCGCCACCGTCGTCTACGCGACCTGCGCCGGAGTCCTGATGGCCTGGGCCCGCCGACTGCGCGCCCGCGCCCGGATGATCACCCTGATCTGCGGCCTCACCCTGATCGCCTTCTCGGTGGCCAAGCTGTTCCTGTTCGACCTCGCCGCCCTGCCCGGCGTCTACCGGGTCCTCGCCTTCACCGTGGTCGGCCTGATCCTGCTGGCTCTCGGCGTCGTGTACTCGCGGACGCTGCCCGGCGCCGGTCCGCAAGCTCCGTGGCCCGGGTACGCGGCCGCTGCTCCGCAGCCGGGTCCGGCCGGCGCACCCGCATTCGGCGCGGCGCTCGCCCAGCCCGTCGCACCGCAGCCGGTTCCGCCCCAGCCCGTCGCTCCCCAGCCGGTCCCGATGCAGAGCGCACCTCCCCAGGCCGACCCGCAGCAGCCGCAGGCCGGCGCCCCGCAGTACACGCCGTCGCAGTCCTTCCCCGCGCCCGAGCCCCAGACGCAGGTCGTCTCGATCCCGGTCACCTACGGCGGGCCCGTACCACCGTCCGCCTGACGCCCGATCGCCGAAGCTGGCTGGTCGCGCAGGGAGTGACCTGCGGGCCTACCAGTCGGCCTCGTCGTAGACGATCATGCCGCGGATGTTGTTGCCGTCGAGCATGTCGTCGTACGCCTGGTTGATGTCCTCCAGCTTGTAGGTCTGCGTCACCAAGTCGGCCAGGTTCAGCTGGCCGGCGCGATACTCGTTCAGCAGGCGCGGGACCTGCGTGCGCGGGCCGGCGCCGCCGAAGATAGCGCCCTGCACCCGCTTCTGCAGCAGGGTCAGTTCGAAGAGGTTCATCGAGACGTCCATGGCCTGGAAATCGCCCATGCCGACCACCACCACCTGGCCACCCTTCCCGGTCATCGCGAGTGCCGGGGCGATGTACTCGCCCTTCATCTCGCCGACCGTCAGGACCACGGTGTCGGCGTTCTGGCCCCAGGTGATCTCGCCGACCACCGGAAGCGCCTCCTCCATGCTCGCGAAGGTGTGCGTCGCACCGAGCTTCTCGGCCATGTCGCGCTTGAACTTCACCGGATCGACGGCGACGACGTGCCGCGCCCCCGCCGCCTTCGCACCCTGCACCGAGTTGATGCCGACGCCGCCGACGCCGACCACCACCACGGTGTCACCTACCTTGGTGCCGCCGATCTCGGTGGCCGAGCCCCAGCCGGTCGCCACGCCGCACCCCAGCAGCGCCGCCTCGCGCAGCGGGATGTCGCCCTCGATCCGCACCAGCGAGGCCTGGTTCACCGTGATGTACGGCGAGAACGTGCCCAGCAGGCACATCTGGGTCAGGCCCTGACCGTTCAGGGACACCCGGTGCGTCTTGTCCGAGATCGACAGGCCCGTCAGCAGGCCGGCGCCCTCGTCGCAGATGTTCTGCGCGCCGCGCGAACACGGCCCGCAGACGCCGCACGCCGGGATGAAGGCGGTGACCACGCGGTCGCCTTCGCTGAACCGGGTGACACCCGGTCCCACCTTGGTGACGACGCCGGCGCCCTCGTGGCCGCCGACGATCGGCATCGGCGCGGGACTCTGCCCAGTCCGCAGGTGATGATCGGAGTGACACAGGCCGGAGCTGACCAGCTTGACCTGAACCTCGCCGTCGACCGGGTCGCCGAGCTCGACTTCCTCGATCTTCCATTCTTCGTTCACACCGTGCAGGACGGCGGCCTTGACCTTCATATGGCATGCCTTCTCGTCGTTGAGTCGCGTCACCGTCATAATGCTCTGTCCGGGCCGCACAGAAGCCGAGATCGGCAGGATCGGCGTCCCGCCCCAGAAGCGACGACACGGCCGTACCGGTGAGAACCCCTCACTACCGGCAGGCAGAGCACAGCCGACTGCCAGTTTGGGCTGTCAGAGTGGCCACTACTGACTATCTCGAACGTGACTATCTGACGACTCCCCACTCGACGAAGACAGCAGCCATGTCAACTCTCACTTCTGACTCCCCGCTGGCCACGGCCGCTTCCGCGGGCACTGCCGGGACCGCGACCACCGCGGCCGGCAACGCGTCGACCCCGGCGAAAGCCGAGAAGCGGCCCTATTTGCACCAGGTCGACCTCATCCGCGCGGTGACGTTCGCGCTGGTGATCTTCGTCCACAGCCTCACGCAGACCACCGCCGAGATGACGAGCGTTCCGGTCAACGCGACGTCGTTGCTGTTCCACAGCACGCGGAACATCTTCTTCGCGCTGACCGGCTTCATCCTGATGTACCAGTACCAGGACCGGCCGGACTTCCGGGCGACGAACTTCTGGCGACGCCGCATGAAGCTGGTGATCATGCCGTACGTGGTGTGGTCGGCCGTCTACTGGGTGATCACCGGCATGTGGGCGTACGGCCGGCTGCGCGACGTCCCGACCAGCCTCGACGAGTTCTGGAACCAGCTCAAATGGGGCACCGCGGGCTTCCAGCTGTACTTCCTGCTGGTGATGCTGCAGGTGTACCTGCTGTTCCCGGCGATCCGCTGGATCGTGCAGAAGACCCGCGGGCGCCATGCGCTGCTGCTGTCGGTCAGCCTGGCGCTGCAGATCGCGGCGTTCGCGATCATCACCTGCTGGACCCCGCCGTCGTCGTGGGCCCCCTACTGGTGGCACCACTACGCGACGTTCATCCCCTACCAGTTCTTCATCTTCTGCGGCGCGGTCGCGGCGTCGAACCGCAAACGGATCGACGCGTGGCTGCGCGGCAAAGGCCTGGTCCTCGGCGCGTTCCTGATCGGCGCCGCGGCCCTCGCGGTGGGCGTCTACCTGCTCGGCGTGCAGATGCACGGTGACGTGCACTCGTCCGACGCCGCCTTCGAGCTGTACCTGCTGCCGTTCCTGGTGGTGTCGGTGACCGCCATGTACGCGATGGGCCGGTACTGGGCCGAGAGCGTCCGCCCATACTCGCCGCAGTTCGGCAAGGTCGTCGCCTACGCGTCGAACCGGTCGTTCCCGGTCTTCCTGGTGCACGTTCTGGTGCTGTTCTTCCTGCTGCGGCCCACCAGCGACGACGGCCGGCCGGTCATCCTGCACGTCCTGCACCAGCCGTGGGGCACCGCCGCGACATACGTGCTGACGATCGCGATCTCGCTGGCCGCCGCCGAGATCCTGCGTCGGATGCCGTTCGCGTCGTACCTGACCGGACGGCCGCGGCTGCCCTTCCGCTGGCAGATCTAGACGAGCCGGGTAATTCACTCGAACGGCAACCGCTGGGCGTCGCCGACCTCGGGTCTTACCGTTGTCGCATGGCAAAGGAGCGGCGGTGACGACGCCGCGGATGATCCGCACGCCCCAACACGTGCGAAGGCCGTGCATGACCGTGGCGGGGCTCGGCGCGACGCTGCCCGGCGGCGTGTCGTCGCCCATCGAACTGGCCGCGGAAGCCGGCCGGGCGGCGCTGATCGACGCCGGCCTGACCCCCGACGACGTGACCGCGCTGACCTACACCGGCACGCATTCGAGCTACACGTCGCAGAGCATGCCTGTGGCCGACCTGATCGGCCGCAAACTCGGGCTCGACGAGGCGCCCTACGTGGCGTCGTTCGACCTGCCCGCCGACGGAGCGGGCGTGCTGTCGGCCATCGTGGTCGGCGGGTCGCTGCTGCACGACACCTCCGACGTGGTGCTGGTGACATCCGCCGACGAATACTCCGGGCCGTACGGCCACGGACTGTCGGTGCGGCCCGGCCAGGCCGTCGGCACCGCGCTGGTGCTGCGCGGCAGCCGGACCCCGGCGACCGACGCCACCGCCTCGAAGTCCCGCGAGGTGGGGATCCGGACCGACGACGCACGGCGGCGCTGGGTCACCAGCCGCGAACAGAATCTGGTCGACAACGTCCTGCGCACCCTGCCCCCGGAACTTCCGCTCGTGGTCTGCGCCCCCGACGACGTCGACCTGCCCGCCGGAGCCATCCGCGTCGGGCCGCGGGGACACACGGCCACACCGATCCTGGGCCTGCTGCAGGCCCGCGCCGCCGGGCACCGTCGCGTCGCATTCGTCGCCGCCGGAACCGGCCAGCAGGTGTCGGCGACGATCTGCGAACTGGTGCCGCACACCGCCGATCCCTCCCGTTGATCGACTAGGGCGTGATCTACTCCCGCCGAAGCAATACCGTCGCCGAGTCCCACACGGCCCGCGGTCGCGACAGCAGCGACTCCCGCAGCTGATTGCGGATCAGGCTCGGCGTCGAGCAGTGGTCACACGGCGCGATCACGCCGAGCACGTCGATCCCGTACGCGCGGCACAGCATCACCGCGCGCCCGACGTGGAAGTTCTGCGTCACGATCATCGCCGACGTCACGTCGAAGTGGTCCCGCGCCCGACGGCACGTCGCGTTGGTGTTGCGGCCGATCGGATCGTCGACGATCGCCGAGCCCGGCACGCCGCGCTCCTCGAGGTAGGCGCGCATCACCCGCACTTCGTTGCCCGCGTCGTCGGAGTCGTTGCCGGAGTTGATGATCCGCTTCACTCGACCCTGCCTGTACAGATCGACGGCGACATCGAGCCGCGCCCCGACGTACTGGCCGGCCAGGCCGTCGGAGACCTTCGCACCGAGCAGGATCAGCGTCGTGGGCGCGTCGGCCGGAACGCCGTCGGCGTCCACCACCCGGCCGCGAGAGGCGACCACCACCCACGACGACGAGACGATCACCATCAGCTCCACGGCGATCAGTCCGAGCAGAGCGAGCAGTCGCAGGCGTTTCGGCACCTGTCCACGCTAGCGAGCGCGGGCTCGGCGTCGTCGATCCGGCCTCGGGTCTGAGCGGTTGCCGTACGGGACAGTCACCAGACGACTGCTCCGCACGGCATCGGGCTCACTCGGCGTCGCCGGCGGCGGGCTCGTCCTTCGAATCATTGGACTCGACGTCGCCGTTCTTCGCTCCCGAGTCGTCGCTGCGCGGCTTCTCCTTGTCGTCGTCGCCCTTGTCGTCGTCGCTGCTCTTGTCGTCACTGCCCTTGCGGGTGGTGTCCTGGCCGGTGGTGTCCTGGCCGGTGGTGTCCTCGCTCGCACCGCCGTCGAAGCCAGACGGTTCGTTCACGATCGCCGCGTCGTCGTCCTTCGAGTCGCCGGCCGGATCCTCCACACGTCCCGCATCGGACGTGCGCAGATTCACCTTCTTCGCCGAGGCGTTCGTCAGCGTCGTCGAGGTAGTGGTCGCCAACGGATTCGAGGCTCCGCCGAGCAGTCGGTCGAGCCAGTCGCCCAGGTCCGATTCGACCTTCGGAGTGCCGTTCACGAAAGAGATTCGGACGACGTCGCTCTTGAACTCCGGGACGACCTTGCCCGAGAGTCCGTCGGCGACGATGGCCGGCAGCCCCAGGACCTGGAGTATCTGTGCGATTCCTCCCGTGAGAGTCTCCGACATCGGCGACACGAGACCGACGTCCAGCGGGTTCTTGATCGCGTACCAGACCGGCCCGTTCCCGGTTTGATACTGCTGGAAGACGAAGAGGACGCCGGTGCACGAGTCTGCGTTGGCGCCGGAGCCGCTCTTCACCGATGCGGCCGCATAGACCGCGGTGCATACGGCCTTCCCCTTGTCGATCGGGTTGGACGTAGCCATCGCGACACCGCCCAGCGCAGTGACGTCCGCCCGGTCGTCGTTCAGCGTCACGACGGCGATCGCCACTCCACCCGGAAGCGCGTGAGCCTTCGCGACCGGCTTCACCGACGGCAGCCCAGGAAGGTCGACGGCGTTCGCGCCGATCGCACTGGCCACCGACAGGCCGAGGAAGTCAGCGGTCGACACCGCAGTGCCCCCGGTCGCGGCGATGGCCAGCGCCGCGCTGAGATAGCCCTGGGCTTGCGCCGAAGAGTCTGCGGAAAGTGCCGCCAGAGCGGAGGTGTACCCGCTTCCTTTGATCTTCGCGTTCGTGGGACCGAAGGGCGTCCAGCCCCCGATCGTCGGCGTCAGTGCTGCCGGGTTCACTAGTACGACTGCCCGATTGAACGACCCGAGGCCGACCGGCAGATCCGGAACCAATATCCCGAGCAGTCGATCCGCGACGGCGCCGACCACAGATGCTTGCGAGTCTCGGCAATCAACTGTGCCGACCTGCCCCTTCTCGACGCCCAGCAGCGGCGGAACTCCGATGTCCCGGTCCGGCGTCTCAGTGAACGCGTTCGAACCCGCCTCACAAGTAAACGAGTCGACCAGCGCCGCCTTCGCCGGCGCGGCAGGAGCCAGCACCCCGGCAATCAACGCGGCGGCAGCTCCGACGGCGACGAACGAACCGGCACGACGGCGAGCTCTGCGTGTGAGTGTGGGAGTCATCCCGACGACCCTTCTCGTACTGGGGCGAACCGGACAGACGCCCCTGTCCAGGTAGAAGCTAGCGAGATAGCGGCCGACGCCGACCCGTTTTCGCAAACAAACTGGAACGCCGTCGTGCCAGACACCCGGGTAGCGACGTCGCCCGGAGCACCCGAAGACAGTGCGATGCCTCACCATCCAGACACGTTTCCGACTGGAACTGAAACGATGTCGTGCCGGACGGCCGATACTACGGTCGACGACCTGAAGTCGTCGACGGCGTTCACGCGCCGAAGGCATTCCACGGGAAGCCCAGAGGGTCGACCACCCGAAGGCGCCCCCGAGCAGGGACGATCCGATCCGAATGAGATCCAGGACCTAATCGGGGCTGCGGGTGATACCCGTCATCGATGCGCCGATCCACATCGATGACGAGCCGAGCCCGGGCACCATCAGTGGGACGCCGCACGATCACCGCTGGTGGAGAACACCCTGCGGCGATTGTCTACACCGTTGTGTACCGTGTCACAATGTTTCGAAAGTGCTGCGAAGGCACGATTGATCGCTAAGGGGTCCCTGTGGAGTACATGCCTGTCACCGAGTCGATGTTCCTCATCGCGGAGACACGGGATCAACCCATGCACGTCGGCGGCCTGCAGTTGTTCATCCCGCGCGAGGGCCAGTCGCCGGAAGACCTCGCCGACGAGATGCACGACGCATTCATAGCGGCCACCGACATCCATCCGACGTTCCTGAAGCGCCCGGCGTCGCCGGCCAGCATCGTCGGATACACGGCGTGGTCGCAAGAAGAAGAGCTCGACTTCGACTACCACGTCCGGCGCATCTCGCTGCCGCGTCCGGGCGAGATCAAAGACCTGCTTCGCTATGTCTCGCTGAATCACGGCGCACTACTGGACCGGTCGCAGCCGATGTGGGAGACGCACATCATCGAGGGCCTCAAGGACGGCCGCATCGCAATGTACACCAAGGTGCACCACTCGCTGATCGACGGCGTGTCTGCACTGCGTATCCTGCAGCGGACACTCTCGACCGATCCGACCGACCGGTCCGGCACCGCGTTCTGGGACCGGAACCTGAAGTCGCGCAGCAAAAAGGCGCGGGCTCCCAAGACGAAGCCCGAGCCGACGCTGCGCGAACGGATCGCGGGGGCATGGAGCTCGGCCGACCAGGTCCTCGGCATGGTCCCGGCCGCCGCGAAGGTGGCACTGACGGGTGCTCGGGACAAAGACTTCATCGCCCCCTTCCCGAATGCACCGCAGACCATCCTCAACGTGCCGATCGGCTCCGCACGACGCTTCGCCGCGCAGGACTGGCCCACCGAACGCCTCCGCCAGGCGGCACGCCGGCACGGCCTGACCGTCACCGAGGTGATGATCGCGATGTGCGCGGGAGCCCTGCGCACCTACCTGCTCGACCACGACGCGCTGCCCGAGGAATCCCTCACCGCGATGCTGCCGGTGTCGATGCACACCGAGGACAGCAGCGGCAATCAGGTCACCGCGGTCATCGTGAAGCTGGCGACCGACTCGTCGTCGCCCATCGAGCGCCTCCACACCATCCGCGCGTCCACCACCAGCGCCAAGAAGATGGTCCGCGGTCTGCGGCCGCTTCAGTCGCTGGCCCTGGGCGCGGCGAACCTCGCGCCGATGGCGATGTCGGTGGTCCCCGGCGCCACCAAGATCACCCCGCGGAACTTCAACGTGATCATCTCCTGCGTGCCCGGCCCCGACGACCCGCTGTACTGGAACGGTGCGAAGCTCGACGGCTGCTACCCGGTCTCGATCCCGGCCGAGGGCCAAGCGATGAACATCACCACGGCGACCGTCGGCGGCAAGATCAACTTCGGCATCATCGGCGCCCGCGCCGAACTGCCGAGCGTGCAGCGCATGCTCGATCACCTGGAGACCGCACTGGCCGAACTGGAAGAATTGCAGCCCCAGGCCTTCTGACCACGTGCCGCACCCGGCTGCGGCATGACATCGCACACACCGGACGCCGATGATTGGCCGAACTTGTTACTCATGGGTAACGTCAGGCTCCAAGCGACCCGGAACCATCGTGGCCAGCGAAGTTAGGCAATCCTTGGCGGCGCGCGGACTACACGAAGCTCTACGGTAACGGGGTAAAGATGTCGGCATCGACGGAGTCCAGCTTCCTCCGTCGATGCCGTGGTACGACCTAGAAAGGCCGGTACTCCAGTGACGACCACAACGGTTGCGATCGGCGTCACCGCGGGACTGCTCAGCCTGATGTGCTGGGCGGTGTTCCTCCGCGGCAACGTGATGATGATCCGCACGATTCTGCAGGGTCAGAAGGTCGACTCCGCACGCTTCGCCTACCCGCTCAAGCGGTTCATGGTGATGATGAAGGAGTTCATCGCACACACCCGCATGGTGAAGTTCCGCACCGTCGGCTGGGCGCACTGGCTGGTCATGATCGGATTCCTCGGCGGATTCCTGCTCTTCTTCGAGGCCTACGGACAGTCGATCAACCCCGAGTTCCACTGGCCGGTCTTCGGCGACACGTTCGGCTGGCACCTGTGGGACGAGCTGCTGGGCATGGGCACCGTGGTCGGCATCGTCACGCTGATCGTGATTCGCCAGTCGAACCACCCGCGCGTCCCCAAGCGCCTCTCGCGATTCAGCGGCTCCCGCTTCGTCCCGGCGTACACGATCGAAGCGATCGTGCTGGTCGAGGGCCTGGGCATGATCTTTGTGAAGGCCGGCAAGATCGCGACCTACCACCACCACAACGTCGGCTCCGACTTCTTCACCATGCAGGTGGCCAAGCTGCTCCCGGCCAGCCCGCTGATGGTGTCGATCTTCGCGGTCATCAAGCTGATGTCCGGCAGCCTCTTCCTGCTGCTGGTCGGCAGCCATCTCAACTGGGGCGTCGCCTGGCACCGCTTCTCCGCGTTCCCCAACATCTTCTTCAAGCGCGAGGCCGACGGCGACGTCGCCCTGGGTGCGGCGAAGCCGATGATGAGCCAGGGCAAGGTCCTGGACATGGAGACCGCCGACCCCGACGTCGACGCCTTCGGCGCCGGCAAGATCGAAGACTTCAGCTGGAAGGGCTGGCTGGACTTCACCACCTGTACCGAGTGCGGTCGCTGCCAGAGCCAGTGTCCGGCCTGGAACACCGGCAAGCCGCTGTCGCCCAAGCTGATGATCATGTCGCTGCGCGACCACGCCTACGCCAAAGCCCCGTACCTGCTGGCCGGCGGCAGCAAGGACACGGGCGGCGACGAGGTCGGTCTGGTCGACGCCGACGGCAACGTCCTCGACGACAAGCTCGAGAAGATCCCCGCCGAGGCGCGCGCCGAGGCCGAGCGCAAGCTGGTCGGCCACTCCTCCGGTGAGCTGACCGCCGAGCAGATCGCCGAAGGCACTGCCGCCGAGAACGCCGTGATCGACGCCGAGGCGCTCTGGAGCTGCACCACCTGCGGCGCCTGCGTGGAGCAGTGCCCGGTCGACATCGAACACGTCGACCACTTCATCGACATGCGCCGCTACCAGGTCCTGATCGAGTCCGACTTCCCGTCCGAGCTGGCCGGCATGTTCAAGAACCTCGAGAACAAGGGCAACCCGTGGGGCCAGAACGCGGCCCAGCGCACCGCCTGGATCGACGAGATGGACATCCACATCCCGGTCTACGGCCAGGACGTCGAATCGTTCGAGGGCTACGAGTATCTCTTCTGGGTCGGCTGCGCCGGCGCCTACGAGGACCGCGCGAAGAAGACCACCAAGGCCGTCGCCGAACTGCTCGACGTGGCCGCCGTCGACTTCCTGGTCCTCGGCCAGGGCGAGACCTGCACCGGCGACTCCGCACGACGCGCCGGCAACGAATTCCTCTTCCAGATGCTCGCGCAGCAGAACATCGAGCAGTTCGACGAGCTCTTCGCCACCGCGCCGACTCAGCGCAAGAAGATCGTCGTGACCTGTGCGCACTGCTTCAACGCCTTGGGCAACGAGTACCCACAGATGGGCGGCGAGTACGAGGTGGTTCACCACACTCAGCTGCTGAACCGTCTGGTCCGCGAGAAGCGCCTGGTGCCGGTGGCCCCGCCGACCGGCGAGTCGGTCACCTACCACGACCCCTGCTACCTGGGCCGTCACAACAAGGTCTACGACGCTCCGCGCGAGCTGATGGCATCCTCCGGATCGACGCTCACCGAGATGCCGCGTCACGCCGAGCGCTCGATGTGCTGTGGCGCCGGCGGCGCCCGCATGTGGATGGAAGAGCAGATCGGCAAGCGCATCAACGTCGACCGCGTCGACGAGGCGCTCGACGTGCTGGCCACCACCCCGTCCTCCGGTGAGGACGGCCCGACCAAGAAGATCGCCACCGGCTGCCCGTTCTGCCGCGTGATGCTCACCGACGGCGCCACCGCTCAGACGGCCGGCACCGAGGACGAGGGCAAGATCGAGGTGGTCGACGTGGCGCAGATGCT
>JASGFV010000049.1:0-18659 GCA_047605365.1 Gordonia sp. (in: high G+C Gram-positive bacteria) | reverse complement strand
CTCGTCGACCTCGAGGGCGACCGCCGCCTGGCCCACCTCGTCGGTCCGGAGGGCGCGAGCGCCGGCATCGGCGCTATCTGAATTCGAGCGCGTCCACCGAGGTCACCGGCAGCCCGCACACGGTTCCCCGGCACACGTACACCGCGTCGTGCCCGTCCACCGGACCGCGCCCGTCGAGCAGCGGCAGGGCGTCGCACTCGCCGGCGACGACGACGGCCCCGCCGGGCGCACGACGTCGCACCTGGTCGGCGAGCTCCCCTCCGGAATCCGGAGTCTGGCTCACCGCCGCCTGCACCGGTCCGGCCAGCCGCGCCTGTGCGACGGCGAGCCAGTGCCCCGCCGACCGCGGGGCTTTGGCGAGGATCAGTCCGGAGCGGCCGATCGTCGCCTCCGCAAGTTCGGCATACCGCGCCGCATCGTGGTCCGGGGCCAGCATCGACGCGGTGAGCAGCGCCTCTGCCAGCAACGACGCTCCGGCCGGCGTGGCGCCGTCGACCGGATCGCGGGGGCGGGCGATCAGCGTCCCGGCCTCGGCGTCGAACCAGGCGCCGTGATCGTCGGGGTCGGCGAAGCGGTCGACGGCCCGATCCAGGATCGTCGTGCCGCGGTCGCGCCACGTCACGTCGCCGGTCACCTGGTGCAGTGTCAGCAAGGCGGTCGCGAAGGCGGCGTGGTCGTCGAGCGCACCGGCCGACTCCCCGACCTCGCCGGCCAGCGACGCCCGGCGCAGCGCGCCGTCGACCACATGCGACGACCACAGCGCTTCCGCACATTCGACGGCCCGCGCCACCCATTCCGGGCGGCCGAGGCCGACGCCCGCCTCGGCCAGAGCGGTCACCGTCATGGCGTTCCAGCCGGTCACGACCTTGTCGTCGCGCGCCGGCCGCGGCCGCTGTGCCCGCGCGTCGATCAGGCTTCGCTGCACCCGGGCGAAGCGCTCGTCGTCGTCCGGGTCGGAGAGCAGTTGCAGGGTCGACGTACCGTGCTCGAACGTCCCGGCTGCCGTCACCTCGAAGATCCCGGCCGCCCAGGCCGCGTCGTCGTCGCCGAGCACCTCGACCAGTTGCTCCGGCGTCCACACGTAGGTGAGGCCCTCGACGCCGTCGGTGTCTGCATCGAGCGACGACGCGTAGCCCGCGCCGGTCCACAGGTCGTCGTTCAGGAACGCGACGGTCTCGTCGACGACCCGCGCCGCCAGGGCGTCGCCGGTCAGCCGCGCCAGGTGCGCGTAGGCGCGCAGGAGCTGGGCGTTGTCGTACAGCATCTTCTCGAAGTGCGGGATCACCCAGTCGTTGTCGACGGCGTACCGCGCGAATCCGCCGGCCAGCTGGTCGTAGATGCCGCCGCGTGCCATCGCCTCACAGGTGCGCGTGACCGCGGCGAGCGCGGCGTCGTCGCCCGTGTACTCGTAGGTGCGCAGCAGTCCCTCCAGCAACGCCGACGGCGGGAACTTCGGCGCGCCGCCGAATCCTGCCGAGCGCGGGTCCTCATCGCCCAGCACATCGGCGACGGCCCGCGCCAGCAGCGCTGCGTCGACCTTCGGTCCGGCGGGGATCGGTGCGGTGTTGGCCTTGAGATGCTCGGTGATCCGCGAGCCGGCATCGAGCACCTCCTCACGCCGCTCGGACCAGGTGCGGCTGATCGCGTCCAGGACGTCCCCGAAGCCGGGCATCCCCTGGCGTCCGACCGCCGGGTAGTAAGTGCCGCAGTAGAACGGCTCGCCGTCCGGGGTCAGGAAGCAGGTCATCGGCCAGCCGCCCTGGCCGGTCATCGCCTGCGTCGCCGCCATGTAGACGGCGTCGATATCGGGGCGTTCTTCACGGTCGACCTTGATGCAGACGAAACCGTCGTTCATCTGTGCGGCCAGCGCTTCGTTCTCGAACGACTCGTGCGCCATCACGTGGCACCAGTGGCAGGCGGCGTATCCGATGCTCAGCAGCACCGGCACGTCGCGCCGTCGTGCTTCGGCGAAGGCGTCGTCGTCCCACTCGCGCCAGTGAACCGGATTGTCGGCGTGCTGTCGCAGGTACGGGCTGGTGGCGTGCCCCAGCCGATTGCCGGTCAACGGCTCAGCCGGCGGAACCGGAGCCGTCAGCCCGCTGAGATGCAGAACCCGACGACGTCGTCGCAGAACCGTCGTCGACCTTGCCTTCGACGTCGTCGTCCGGCTCGCCCTCGATGCTGTCGGTGCCCTCGTCGAACTGCTGGTCCGCTTCGGGATGCGCGGTGTCGAAGCTCTCCGGCAGTTTGCGGAGCTGCTTGTTCATGGAACGGATCAGCAGGAACGTGGCGATCAGCAGCAGCACGACCATCAGGAGCCCGACGGGCGACGCCTTGCCGAACTCCGGCCCCTGGGTCGGTTCAGTGTCGGCTAGGACGTAGACGGACTGCTGGGCGAGCGCTGCGAGGCTGCTCATGATTCCTCGATTCCGGCGAACAGATCGGTCTCCGGGATGGCCGTGTGCACGCGAGTCTTGGCGAGTTCGAACTCTTCGGTCGGCCACAGTCGCTGTTGCCACTCCAGCGGCACCGCGAAGAAGAAGCCGTTGGGGTCGATCTGCGTCGCGTGGGCCCGCAGCGCGTCGTCGCGCTGCGTGAAGTACTCGCCGCAGGTGACCTGCGTGGTGACCCGGCCCATCAGGTCACCTTGGTTCCGTTGCCATTTGGACAGCCATTCGGTGAAGGGGTTCTCCTGACCATTCTTGTCGAACTCGTCGGAGAACGCGAGGATCCGGTCCCGGATGAAGCCGTGCGTGTAGTACAGCTTCAGCGGCGTCCACGGCTCACCGGCCTCCGGGAAGGCGTCCGGATCGCCGGCCGTCTCGTAGGCGGCGACGGAGACTTCGTGGCACCGGATGTGGTCCGGATGCGGGTAGCCGCCGTTCTCGTCGTAGGTGATGATCACGTGCGGACGGAAGTCGCGGATCACCTTCACCAGGGCTTCGGTGGACTCCTCGAGCGGCACCAACGCGAAACAGCCTTCCGGGAGCGGCGGCAGCGGATCGCCTTCGGGCAGTCCGGAGTCGACGTAGCCGAGCCACATCTGCTCGACGCCGAGCGCCGCCGCGGCCGCCGCCATCTCTTCCTTGCGCACCTCGGAGATGTTCTCCTTGATGCCCGGCCGGTCCATGGCCGGGTTGAGGATGTCGCCGCGCTCACCGCCGGTGAGGGTGACGACGAGAACTTCGTGCCCCTCGGCCGCGTACTTGGCCAGCGTCGCCGCCGCCTTGCTCGACTCGTCGTCGGGATGTGCGTGTACAGCCATGAGTCGCAGACGTCCCATACGATCGCTCACGCTTCCTCACCTTCGCTCGCTTCTACCTCTCATGGTAGGTATTGACGAGTGAGCAGTTCAGACGGGGGTTCGCAGGACCCGAAGCCGCGTAGCGGTCCGCGCGCGACATATCCGGCAGACCAGTCCCCGTCGAGCAAGCGCCGGTGGTTCTTGGTGCTGTCCGTGGCCGTCGTCGTCGCAGGTCTGGGCATCGCCTATGCCGGGTACCAGAAGTTCGCCGATCCGGACGTGTCCGGTCAGGCCACCGGCTACGACCTGGTGAGCAACAACACCGTCGCCGTCCAGTACACGGTGAACCGCAACGATCCGAGTCGTGCCGTGGCGTGCGTGGTGCGCGCCCGCGACAAGGACGGCGCCGAGGTCGGCCGCCGCGAGGTGCTGATCCCCGGCGACCATCTGCAGCAGGTCCAAGCCCGCACCGAGGTGCGCACGTCCGCCCCGGCCGTGATCGGCGAGGTCTTCGGCTGCACCGCCAATCCACCCGCCTATCTGAAGGGCGTCAAATGACGACCACCGAAACGACTCGATCCGACGACTCGGCAGAGTCTGGACAGCGCGCTCAGCGCGCCGCCTTCGCCACTGTCTCCAGCCCCTACTACCCGATCCTGATGGCCGCCTTCGTCGCCGTCATGCTGATCAGCAACATCGCCGCCACCAAGGGAGTCCAGCTCTTCGGCGAGCACGGCGTCGTCACCGACGGCGCCTTCTTTCTCTTCCCGCTGAGCTACGTCATCGGCGACGTGATCAGCGAGGTCTACGGCTTCCGCGCCATGCGCCGCACCATTCTGACCGGCTTCGCGATCCTCCTCCTTGCGTCGCTGACGTTCACCATCTCCATCGCGCTCCCACCGCTGGCCGACTATCCGCTGCAGTCGGAGTTCTCCGACATCCTCGGCGCCGTCCCCCAACTCGTCGCCGCCAGCCTCGCCGGATTCCTGGTCGGCGAGTTCCTCAACTCCTACGTCCTGGTCCGCATGAAGACCCGTGCCGGAGAGAAGCGCCTGTGGTCGCGCCTGATCACCTCGACGGTGGTCGGCGAACTCTTCGACACCGTCGTCTTCTGTGCCATCGCCGCCCCCGTCATCGGCGCCACCGAGCCGGGCACGTTCATCAACTACGTCGTCACCGGCGTGGTCATCAAGTGCGCCGTGGAGATCCTGGTCATGCCGATCACCTACGGCGTCGTCCGCTACCTCAAGCGCCGCGAACCGAGCTACATCGAGGCGTTGGCCGCGGAGTGAACTCCACGCGACCTTCCGATGTGCTTTAAACCACAGCGGCTGGTAGCCTGGAAGTCGCACGGCTCCGCGAGGGGTCGTGTTGCTGCATTTAGAGCAGTCCAATTGCGGACAGCAAAGGAGATCCACAATGACCGACACGCAGGTGACCTGGCTGACCCCAGAGTCGTTCGAGCGCTTGAAGGGCGAGCTTGATTCGCTGGTCGCGAACCGCCCGGTCATTGCTGCCGAGATCAATGAGCGACGCGAAGAAGGCGACCTCAAGGAGAACGGCGGCTACCACGCCGCGCGTGAAGAGCAGGGTCAGCAGGAGGCGCGAATCCGCCAGCTGCAGGATCTGCTGAACAACGCGAAGGTCGGCGAATCGCCCACCCAGTCGGGCGTCGCACTCCCGGGTTCGGTCGTCAAGGTCTACTACGAGGGCGACGAGTCCGACTCGGAGACCTTCCTGATCGCCACCCGCGAAGAAGGCACCGCCGGCGACCTCGAGATCTACTCGCCCCGCTCCCCGCTGGGCGCCGCGATCATCGACGCGAAGGTCGGCGAGAGCCGCACGTACACCGTTCCGAGCGGCGCAGAGGTCACCGTGACCCTGGTCAGCGCGGAGCCGTACCACTCCTGATTTCCCAGGCATCGAGAAAAGCCGGACCGCAACGACGCGGTCCGGCTTTTTGTGCTGGTCACAGCCGCTCAACGCCTGGTGGTCGGTAGCCGCCGAGACGGGCCCGTCTGGCCGACGCCGAGCAACGAGCCCCATGCTGGTCGAGTAGCCGCCGAGGAACCACGCAGCGTACCGAGCCACATCGGGACGCCGAAGTCAGGAGACATCTCTTACAGACTCGGCCGCAACCGCATACGAGACGCCCGCTCACAGCCGCGCCAATCGCGATCGTCGCGCCTGTCCACGAGCGTCGCGTTTACACAATCGCCCTGGCCTCGGACGCACCCGGAGCGCGAACCACGCGCACGCCGGGGAGTCACTCAGCCGACAACTCGTCCTGATCCGCGGAGAGCTCAGCCGGCTCCACATGTTCGACGCCGCTCCGCCGCCGCCCGCTCCGCCGCTTCTCCTCTGCTGCCCGCAGCCGTTCCGCACGACGCTCCGCCGCCATCAGCGCCGCGATCGCCTTCTCCAACGATGATTCGAGCGCACTCAGCGACGCCTCCGACATCTGCTCCGGCGACCTGTCGGACAACAACGACTCCGCATCGGGCATCAACAGAATCGGCGGCACGTCCAGCGCCCGCGCCAGCCGATACACCGTCGACAGCTGCGGATCTGAGATGAACGGATCCCGGTTGCTGGTCCCCCGCTCGAGGTTCGAGATCGCATTACGATGCAGCCCCGCCTTCTCAGCGAGCTCATCCTGCGACATGCCGCGCATCTTCCGAAGGCTGACCAGCCGATGCCCGAACGAGTACGCGTACGTTCCCCAATCGAGGGATCCACGTTCTCTTTCCGGCACCCATCTAGCCTGATGAATTCACACCCAGATGTCTGCCCACCATGATGTGTAGACAAATCTTCTGAATCCAGGTAATGAAGACGGGAGCGCGACGTCATTGCTGAGCATCGACGTCCCCGCGGGGAGCCACAGATACCACCACCGTTCCTGGCAACACAGCCCACTGCAGGTCTGACGACCCAACCTAGTTCACACGAATCAGTGCGGCATCTCTACGATAGTTACGCGGGTGAAGTCCACTGCACGTTTGCACGCCTCGTCCACTCTTGGTACATCTGCGAGATCGTCAAATACCATGGTTACGATCCCGGCTCCGCCAGACTGAACGTATGTGTCGCAACTATTGCCGGTAGTAAATCTGTGGACACCCACCTCCCTGCCGGCGATCACCATGTCGTCAAGCCAGATGTTACGACCACCCGAAAGCCGCCCCCTATCGGCCTTCAAGCTCGGAGAGTTTCCAACGAACTGACTCAGCGACCATCCAGAGGTGACGTAGTTGACGTATCGCCAGTTACAACCCCGCAGCGTTTGGCCATCCGTGCCAGCCGCGTCGCGGACAGTGGTCGCATCAACCCCTGCAGCGCGCAACGCGTCACCGCTCAGCGCTGTACATGGTTCGTAAGTCGTACCGGTATTCGACTTATTCCACCTACGCGGAAAACGGGTCTCAAATGGGAGCTTTCGTCCTCTCGCATCCGTCTGCCTCAGCAGGTCGGTCGACGACGGCGCCTGCGATGCGGATTCTGACAGCCTGCCGTCGCTTCCGCCGCACCCTCCCGTCGCCAAGACTCCAACGAGAGCGAGGAAGCCCGCAACCCACAAGCGAACCCGGAGACACTTGATCATTCAGCTGCGACTATCGGCTTGTTCGTAGCCGTCTCGCGCGGTGCCGCATTTGTGCATCAGCCTTTTCGCAGCGCTGGCACTCAACCGGATCTCGTCGGCGACATCAAGAAATACACCCTGCAAGCATGTGAAGAGCTCTAGCCCCTCCACACAATCAACTCCGAAGTAGTTCGTACGCAGAACTTCCTGAAGACTGTTGGCCAGGCCGTCCAACTCTTCCGCCGCCTGCCCGGCCACAGCCGCACGGCTGAGCCAGAGACGCGCCTCGGATACCGTCTCAGTCATCGATCCCCTCCATCGCTGATTGTGCAAGACAAGCCGAAAGATTTCGGAGCGGAGGCCGTCCATCCCCCCATAGACGACCTCCGCTCCAGCCCCCCCTGACGACGCAAGATGCGGCTCCCCCCGACGTTTCCGCATTTCTGTCGTCTACAAAGTTAGACGCAGCGGAGCCCGTTTCGGTTCCACTTTTTCCAAACTTTTTTCGCGTAAGTTGACCTATCCGAGCTGACCTGGCAGAACGCACACAACAGCATCGCTCAGAACACGAGAAAGCCGGGCAGGTCCACGGAAGTGAACCTGCCCGGCTTCGGAAAAATCGTATAAATCAGGCGAGGGCCTGGCGCACGTCCTCCAGCAGGTCTTCGACGTCCTCAATGCCGACGGAGAGGCGCACCAGGTTGTCGGGCACCTCCAGCAGGGAGCCGGCCGTCGAGGCATGAGTCATGGCGCCCGGGTGCTCGATGAGCGACTCGATGCCACCCAGCGACTCGGCCAGCGTGAACACCTTGGTCCGGGCGCAGAAGTCCAGCGCGGCTTCGCGGCCGCCGGCCACCAGCACTGAGATCATGCCGCCGAAGCGGCGCATCTGCTTGGCCGCCGCTGCGTGGCCCGGGTGCGACTCGAGGCCCGGGTAGAGCACGGCGTCGATCTTCGGGTGCGACGACAGGAACTCGACCAGCGCCTCGGCGTTGTCGCTGTGCCGCTCCATGCGGACGGCGAGCGTCTTGATGCCGCGCATGGTCAGGTAGGCGTCGAACGGGCCGGGCACCGCGCCCGCACCGTTCTGCAGGAAGGCGATGTCGGCGTCGAACTTCTCGTCGTTGGTGACGATGGCGCCGCCGACGACGTCGGAGTGTCCACCGAGGTACTTGGTGGTGGAGTGCAGCACGATGTCGGCGCCCAAGGTCAGCGGCTGCTGCAGGTACGGCGTCGCGAAGGTGTTGTCGACGACGAGCTTCGCGCCGCGGGCGTGAGCCACCTCGGCGATCGCAGCGATGTCGCCGACGTTCAGCAGCGGATTGGTGGGCGTCTCGATCCAGACGAGCTTGGTCTCCGGCTTGATGGCCGCGGCGATCGCGTCGACGTCGACCACCGGCGCCACCGAGTAGGTGATGCCCCACTCGCTGAAAACCTTGTCGATGAGGCGGAAGGTGCCGCCGTACGCGTCGTTCGGGATCACCAAGTGGTCGCCGGGGCGCAGCGCGGCGCGCAGCACCGCGTCAGTGGCGGCCATGCCCGACGCGAACGCACGACCATACGCACCCTGCTCGATCGCCGCCAGGTTCTCTTCCAGCACGCGTCGCGTCGGATTGCCTGTACGCGCGTACTCGAAGCCGTCGCGCATCCCGCCGACGCCGTCCTGAGCGAACGTCGAGCTGGCGAAGATCGGCACGTTGACCGCGCCGGTCCGCCCGTCCGACTCCCAGCCGGCGTGAATGGCTTTGGTCGAGAACCCCTGGTCGGTCATTACTTCTTCTCCTCCTGGCGGACGGCGATGGGATGCGTGCTGGCGAAGGCGAGCAGATCGTGGCGCGTGATCACGCCGATCGGCTTGCCGTCTTCCACCACCATCAACGCATCCGACCCGCTCAAGGCTTCCATCGCGGCAGAAATCGGCTCACCCGAACCGATCAGCGGGAACGCGGCGCCCATGTGCGCGGACACCGGATCGGCCAGGCTAGCACGTCCCTCGAAGACCGCGCTGAGCAGATCGCGCTCGGTCACGGCACCGGCGATCTCGCCCGCCATGATCGGCGGTTCCGCGCCGACGACCGGCATCTGCGACACGCCGTACTCGCGGAGGATCTCGATGGCGTCGCGCAGCGTCTCCTGCGGATGCGTGTGCACCAGGTCGGGCAGTGCACCGGACTTGCCGCGCAGCACGTCGCCCACCTGCGCGTTGCTCTCCTTGCCGTCCAGCGGCGTGCGCAGGAAGCCGTAGCTGCTCATCCAGTCGTCGTTGAAGATCTTCGACAGGTAGCCGCGTCCACCGTCGGGCAGCAGCACGACGACGACGGCGTCGGGGCCCTCCCGCTCGGCGACCTCGAGCGCGCCGACGACGGCCATGCCGCACGACCCTCCGACCAGCAGGCCCTCTTCACGGGCCAGGCGGCGCGTCATCTCGAACGAGTCGGCGTCGGACACGGCGATGATCTCGTCGGGCACCGTCGGGTCGTAGGCGTCCGGCCAGAAGTCCTCACCGACGCCCTCGACGAGGTACGGGCGGCCCGAGCCGCCCGAGTACACCGAACCCTCGGGGTCGACGCCGATCACCTGCACGCGCCCCTCGGACACCTCCTTGAGGTACCGGCCGGTGCCGGTGATGGTGCCGCCGGTGCCGACGCCCGCGACGAAGTGCGTGATCTTGCCTTCGGTGTCGCGCCAGATCTCCGGGCCGGTGGTCTCGTAGTGGCTGCGCGGACCGTTCGGGTTCACGTACTGGTTGGGCTTCCAGGCGCCGGGGATGTCACGTGCCAGACGATCGGAGACGTTGTAGTAGCTGTCCGGGTGCTCCGGCGGCACCGACGTCGGGCAGACCACGACCTCCGCGCCGTACGCGCGGAGCACGTTGCGCTTGTCCTCGGCAACCTTGTCCGGGCACACGAAGACGCACTTGTAGCCGCGCTGCTGCGCGACCAGCGCCAGCCCGACGCCGGTGTTGCCCGACGTCGGCTCGACGATGGTGCCGCCCGGCAACAGTTCGCCGGACTCTTCAGCCGCGTCGATCATGCGGGTGGCGATCCGGTCTTTGGAGCTTCCGCCCGGGTTCAAGTACTCGATCTTCGCGGCCACCAGGCCGGATCCGGCCTTGGTCACCGAGTTCAGCTTGACCAGGGGGGTGTTGCCCACGAGATCCACAACGTGATTGGCGATGCGCATGCCTCTATGGTCGCACCTCCCGCCGACAGGATCGACTTCGCCCGCCTATTGTCCGACGATGCGAGGTTCGACACGTAGCTGTCGGAGGCTAGTAGTAGCGTCGGCGGTATGCCTGAAGCAGTGATCGTGTCCCATGCCCGCTCCCCGATCGGCCGCGCCGGGAAGGGGTCCCTCAAGGATCTCCGCCCGGACGAGCTCGCTCGGCAGATGATCGCCGCGGCGATCGCGAAGGTCCCCGAGCTCGACCCCGCCGACATCGAAGACATCCACCTCGGCATCGGGCAGCCCGGTGGCGCGGGCGGCTACAACATCGCGCGTTCGGTGGCCGTCCAGCTCGGCTACGACCACATCCCGGGCGTCACCGTGAACCGGTACTGCTCGTCGTCGCTGCAGACCACCCGCATGGCGCTGCACGCCATCAAGGCCGGAGAGGGCGACGTCTTCATCTCAGGCGGCGTCGAGAGCGTCTCGAGCTTCGGTCTGTCCGGTGCGGCCGACGGCCTGCCGAACTCCAAGAATCCGGTCTTCGCCGACGCCGAGGCCCGCACCGCCAAGAGCGCCGAGGGCGGCGCCGGCAAGTGGCACGATCCCCGCGAAGACGGCCTGATCCCCGACGTCTACATCGCGATGGGCCAGACCGCCGAGAACGTCGCCGGCTACACCGGCATCTCCCGCGAAGACCAGGACCGCTGGGGCGTCCGCAGCCAGAACCGTGCCGAGGCGGCCATCGAGAGCGGCTTCTTCGCCCGCGAGATCGACCCTGTGACGCTGCCCGACGGCACGCAGGTCGTGGCCGACGACGGCCCGCGCGCCGGCACCACCTACGAGAAGATCAGCCAGCTGAACCCGGTCTTCCGCCCGGACGGCACCATCACCGCGGGCAACGCCTGCCCGCTGAACGACGGCGCGGCCGCCTTGGTGATCATGAGCGACACCAAGGCCAAGGAACTCGGCCTGACCCCGCTGGCGCGAGTCGTCGCGACCGCGGCCACCGGCCTGTCGCCGGAGATCATGGGTCTGGGCCCGATCGAGGCCGTGCGCAAGGTGCTGCGCGTGGCGGGCATGTCGCTGAGCGACATCGACCTGTACGAGCTCAACGAGGCCTTCGCCGTGCAGGTGCTGGGTTCGGCCGACGCCCTCGGCATGGATCACGACCGCCTGAACGTCTCGGGCGGCGCGATCGCTCTGGGTCACCCGTTCGGCATGACCGGCGCCCGCATCACCACGACGCTGATCAACAACCTGCAGACGCACGACAAGACGTTCGGTCTGGAGACCATGTGCGTCGGCGGCGGCCAGGGCATGGCGATGATCATCGAGCGCCTGCGCTGAGCTGACGCGTCGCACCGACGACGACACGCGGCCGGACGGGTCAGGGAACCACCACCAGGTTGCCGACCTTCCGGCCGCTGTCGATTTCGGCGTAAGCGTCGTCGAGCGCGTCGAACCCGCCCAGCACGCGAGTGACCGGGTTCAGCCCGCCGTCGTCCGCGATCGCCAGCAGCGCGGCGAACGCCTCCGCCTTCTCCGGCATCGGTCCGGCTTTGACCGGTCCGCGGGACAGGACGGTGTCTGCCAGGCTCGCCACCGCCAAGATCAGCCGTCCGCCGAGCTTGAGCAGCCGTGACGCATCCGCCCGGGTCAGATTCCCGACCGCGTCGAACACCACGTCGTACCGCTCGGTGGATTCCGACAGCGGCGTCCGGGTGTAGTCGACGACCCGCTGCGCCCCCAGCGACGCGACCAAGTCGGCGTTGGCGCCGCTGCACACTCCGGTCACCTGAGCGCCGAAATGCACGGCCAGCTGGACCGCCGCCGTTCCGACGGCCCCGGACGCCCCGTTGACCAGGACGCTCTCACCGGCCCGAAGCCCGGCGCGCTCGGTCAAGTAGTGCAGAGCGGTGCTTCCGCCGAACAGCAGCCCTGCGGCGTCGACGTGACTGAGTCCGGCCGGCTTGAGCGTCAGGGACTTCACCGGCGCAGCGACGTACTCGGCGTGCGCGCCCATCTTCCGCCCGGACATTCCCGACACCTCGTCGCCCACCGCGAAGCCCTCCCCCGGCTCGGCCACGACTCCCGAGAACGCCACCCCAAGGATCGGGCGACGCGGTCCGCGGAGTCCGAGCGCGGCCCGGCCCAGCAGCCCGAATCCACGGGGAAAGCGCGCCGAGCGGATCCGGGCGTCGCCCACGGTCACCGCGACCGCTTCGACGCGGACCAGCACCTCCCCCTTGCCCGGTACGGGCCGTGGCACGTCGGCGATCCGTACCGGGGCCCCGTAGTGATCGATCGTCGCGGCGCGCATGATGACTCCCTTACAACTGTAAGCCTGTTCCTCAGACAGTATCCTTACGGGCGTAAGACCACAAGGAGGAATCGTGCCACCACCCCGTCCGCTCACCGCCGAATCGATCGTCGACGCCGCCGTCCGAGTGGCCGATCAGGGCGGCCTGACCGCAGTCAGCATGCGCGGGGTGGGCAAGGAACTCGGCGTCGAGGCGATGTCGCTGTACCACCATGTGGCGAACAAAGAAGCCCTGCTCGACGCGCTGGCCGACTGGATCTTCGCCCAGATCGTGCTGCCCAAGCCCGACGACGACTGGCGGACCGGCATGGTTCGGCGTTCGACGTCGTCCCGCGAAGTCTTATCGGCACATCCGTGGGCCCTGACGCTCATCGAGTCGCGCACCAACCCGGGCCCCGCGCTGCTGAGGCACCACGACGCGGTAGTCGGCTGCCTGCGGCACGACGGATTCAGCCTCCTCGACACCTCGCACGCCTTCTCCGTGCTCGACGCCTACGTGTACGGATTCGTACTGGTCGAGCAGACGCTGCCGTTCGATCCCTCCACCGGCGGCGCCGCCAACGACTTCGCCGACGACGTCGCGCCGATGCTCGCGGCCTACCCGAACCTGCGCGACCTCACCACCGAGCTGATCGACGACCACTACGCGTACTCCGACGAGTTCGCCCACGGCCTGGACCTGATCCTCGACGGGATCGCACGACGACGCGGAGAGAAGCCGCAGTAGACAGCACTGCGGCCCCGACGTGAACGCCGGGGCCGCAGTGCAGGTGGAGACTGTGGAGACTAGTCGCTGTTCAGGTAGCTCAGCAGACGCAGGATCTCGACGTACAGCCAGACCAGGGTAACGGTCAGGCCGAGCGCGATGCCCCAGGCCGCCTTCGACGGCGCGCCGGCGCGGATCAGCTGGTCGGCGGAGTCGAAGTCGATCAGGAACGAGAACGCCGCCAGGGCGATGCAGACCAGCGAGAAGATGATCGCGATCGGGCCGCCGCTGCGGATGCCCATGTCGACGCCGAACAGCGACAGCACGAGGTTCAGCAGCATCAACGCGACGACGCCGAACAGGCCCGCCATCAGCATGCGGGTGAACCGCGGGGTGACGCGGATCGCGCCGACCTTGTAGACCACCAGCATGCCGACGAAGACGCCCAGCGTACCGACCACGGCCTGGCCGATCATCGCTCCGGCGCTCACGTTGTCGGCGACGGTCCAGTTCGCGAAGACGAACGAGATGGAGCCGACGAACAGGCCCTCGAACGCCGCGTACGACAGTACGATCGCCGGATTGTCCTGCTTGCGACCGAAGGTCGCGATCAGGACCAGCACGAATCCGCCGATGCCGCCGACGGCCAGCAGCGGCATGGCCAGCGACGCCTGTGAGGAGGCCCGCTCGGCGTCGAGGAGGTCCGCGCCGCGGCCGGCGATCGCGAAGTACGTCGCGGCGGCGACGGCAATCAGCACGCCGAGGGTCATGGCGGTCTTGGTGACCACGTCGTCGATGGTGATCGGACGGCTGGTGGTGGCCGGGGCGTAGCCGGGCTGCGTGTACGGGCTCTGCTGCTGTCCGTACATGACGGCACCCTGCTGGGCGCCCATCGTCGCCGATCCGGCCGGACCCTGACCTGGGTACTGGGCGCCGAATCCGGCGTAGCCGGAAGGCTGGTTGCTACGGACTACGCCGCGCATCACCGGATTGCTGCTCTCGCGCACTGAGATACTCCTTGTAGGTAGTGGTGCGGTTGCTCACTTGTATAACGTCACAAGCTCGCAGTTAGTTCCGACTTTACCGACTCTTGACCAAATCGGCCGACCTACTCCTCGACGAGGCCGATCTTGTCGTGCAGTCTCCGCAGCGGTGCGGGCGCCCACCAGTTCCAGCGACCGGCCAGCCGCATGAACGCGGGCACCAGCATCATTCGGATCAGCGTGGCGTCCATGATGACCGCCAGCGCCAGTCCGACGCCGAACATCCGCATGAACGAGACCTGTGAGAACGCGATGCCGGTGAAGACGATCGCCATCAGCAGAGCAGCCGCGGTGACTACACGTCCGGTGCGGGCCAGCCCGATGGCGACGGCGTGGTCGTTGTCCGCGCGAGTCTGGTCGGACTTGAGCCATTCCTCGCGGATCCGGCCGAGCAGGAACACCTCGTAGTCCATCGACAAACCGAACGAGATGCAGAACATCAGCACCGGCATGGTCGCCACCAACGTGCCGGTGGCGGTGGTGCCGAGGCCGTCGAGATGACCCTCCTGAAAGATCCACACCATCGCGCCGAACGTCGCCGTCAGCGACAGCACACTCAGCACCAGCGCCTTCAACGGCAGCACCACACTGCCGGTGAACAGGAACAACAGCAGATAGGTGGCCACGGCGATGATCAGCAGCACCCACGGCAGGGTCCGGTAGATCGCCGAGATCACGTCGGCGTCGACGGCGGCCAGACCGGTGAAGCTGACCTGCGATCCGGCGGGGCGCGTCACGTCGCGCAGCGCCTTGATCTGGTCCTGTCCGGCGTCGAGCATCGGTTCGACTCCGGTCGAGACCTTGATCAGCGTCACGCCGTCCTTGGTGAGCCCCTCCGGTGCGGATGCGACGACCTTGCCGTCGCGGTAGACACCGGACGCCGAGGTCACGGCGTCGACGTCCTTCACCTTCGACAGCGCCTCTGCGTACTTGCCCACCGCGTCGGACTTCACGCTGCCTTCGACGACGACCGTCGCGCCGCCCGCGGAGGCCTCCTCGTACTGATCGCGGATCTCCTGCTGCACCGCGTGCGACGATGCGCTGGCCGGAAGCACCCGGTCGTCGGGGAAGCCGAGTTTCATGCTGAAGAACGGCAGGCCCAGCAGCACCAGGAACGCGGTGATCAGCACGGCGACGGGCGCGGCGCGCCGGAGCACCCACTGGGCGCTGCGGTACCAGACGGACTGCTCAAGCGGCTTGGGCGCGGGTTCGGGGCGGCGGAACAGGCGACGGACCGCCTTGCGCAGGTCGAGCGAGTCGACGCGGTCGCCGAGCACCATCAGCATGGCCGGGGTCAGGACCACCGCGGCGATCACGGCCACGAAGACGACGCCGATGCCGGCGTAGGCGAACGACCGCAGGAAGTACATCGGGAAGAGCGCAAGGGCCGCCAGCGCCAGACCGACGGTGACCGCGGAGAACACCACGGTGCGGCCGGCGGTGTTCATGGTGCGCACGATGGCGTCGGGCCGGTCGCGTCCGCCGGCCACTTCTTCGCGGTAGCGGGTCACGATGAGCAGCGTGTAGTCGATCGCGAGGGCCAGGCCCATCGCGGTGGTCAGGTTGAGCGCGAAGATCGAGACGTCGGTGAACGAGGCGATCACCCGGAGCAGCGCCATGGTGCCGACCACCGCGGACACGCCGACGATCACCGGCAGGGCCGCGGCGACGGCTCCGCCGAAGATGATGATGAGCAGCAGGAAGCTGATCGGGATGGCGATGCCCTCGGCCATCGCGAGGTCCTTGGAGGTCTGCGAGTTGACCTCGGTGTAGACCAGGGCCGCGCCGCCGACCTTGACGGTGATCCCGTCGCGTTTGCCGGTGAACTTCTCGGAGATCTCCTCGGCGTGCTCGGGAGCCTTCTCGTCGCCGCCGTCCACGGCCAGCACTATCTGCGTCGACGTCTTGTCGCGGCTCAGCAACGACGACGCGAGCTGCGGGCTGTTCCAGACGGTGGTGATCGAGTCCTCGACGTAGGGCAGCTTGTGGAGTTCGGCGACGAGCTGATCGGCGACGGCTTTCGCCTTCTGGTCGGTCGCGATGTCGGTGCCGCGCGGGGCGTCGAGCTTCAAGACGACCTGGGCGCCGCCCTGCCCGAAGGTCTGGTCGACCACCTTCGCGGCGTGCGTGGACTCGGCGCCGGGGTCCTCGTATCCGCCGGGCAGCATCTTGCCGGCCGCGCCGATGCCGTAGACCGCGCACAGTGCCAGAAGCACCACTGCGAGCGTCAGAATGAGCCTGGGGGCCGCGATCACTCGCCGCGTGATTCGATCCAGCATCTCGATAAGTTAGCACCCGCTTCACTCAGGCGGAATAGCGCTTTCATTCAGCCGATTCACCCTCAGCCGAGATGTTCGGCATGCCCCCCTCGAACAGTGCTACAGATCACATCCGCAGCGGCGGTGACTCGCCCGACACAGCGAGTCAGGTCGAGTTCACTTTTCGCCGCGGTAGCGTTCCCACGCTTGGGTGAGGGCGTCAGTGAAGATGTCGGCGGGCTGCGCGCCGGACACCGCGTAGTAGCGGTCGAAGACGAAGTGCGGCACGCCCTGGATCTTGAACTTCAGGGCGAGCTCCTCGTCGTCGCGCACGTCTTGAGCGAAACGGTTCTCGTCGTCGACGACGGCCCGTACCTGCGTCTCGTCGAATCCGGCGCCGACGGCCACCTGCACGAGCCGCTCGGGGTCGCCGAACAGAGTCGCCTCCTCGGCGAAGTTGGCGTGGAAGAAGGCGTTCAGCATCTCTTCGGAGCGGCCGGTCTCTGCGGCGAAGTGCACCAGGCGGTGCATGTCGAAGGAGTTGCCGAAGTCGCGGCCGGAGAGCACGTAGTCGAGGCCTTCGGCACCGGCCTGCTCGGCGAGACGGACCTCGCCCTGCGACGCGTCCTCCAGCGACAGCCCATACCGCTCGGCCAGGTATTCGACGACCTGCCCGGACGAGTTGCGCGGCGACGACGGGTCGAGCTCGAACGAGCGATGCACCACCTCGATCTGGTCGGCCTCCGCAAACGCCGCGAACGCCTTGTTGAACCGTGCCAGCCCGATGTAGCAGAACGGGCAGTTGACGTCGGCCCAGATTTCGACCTGCATGAGCACGCTTCCTTCCGGTGTACCTACAGCTTCCCTCCATCGAACCACGCCGCCACACCGGCGGGCGGCAATGAGGCCGACAGCGTGCGGGTACTACCGTGGAGGTGTCGTCGACCTAGGAGAACCGTTCGTGAACCTCATCGCCGCCCTCGGTCGGGCCATGACCGGAGTTCCCTACATCAAGCTCGGGTACGACGCAGCGACCGCTCCCGGTCAGCGCGTCGACACGGCCGCCCCGCTGCTCGACAAGGTCCGCCAGGTGGTGCCGATCCCCGTCGACAACGAGACCGTGGTCCGCGCGAACGGCGCGGCGATGGCCGTCGGCGGCGCACTGGTCGCCTCCAGTCTGGCCCCGCGCGCCGGCGCGGCCCTGCTCGTCGGCGCGTTGGTCCCGACCACCGTGGCCGGACATCCTTTCTGGAAGAGCACCGACCCCGCGCAGCGCGCCATGAACCAGACGCAGTTCCTGAAGAACATGGCGATGTGCGGCGGGCTCGTCGTGATCGCCGCGAGTCGGAAGCGCTGAACTCAGCGTCTCCAGACCAAGCCCCTATAGCCCAATTGGCAGAGGCAGCGGACTTAAAATCCGCCGAGTCAGGGTTCGAATCCCTGTGGGGGCACCACCGAAACCGCCTCTAAGCTGGCGTTAACCCAGTCGGCAGTGTTCGAACACGCAGGCTGAAAGTGGTCCGACCCTCCACTTACCCTCCACTTTCAGCGCGAGTGCCAGACCAGGCGGTCCGCGACCGGCTCATCCGCCCACCACGCGACGACCTGCGCATCGGACAAGTCGGCGAGGGGGCCCGCCGCATCAAGGAACGCGAGACCGTGGTCTGCTTCGGCGATCACGCCACGCGCCGCAACTCGGCAAGCCAGGCCTCGGACGTGATGCGGGTCAGGACGCGTTCGGAGATCCCCGCCTCCACCGGATCGACCCGCACATGCGGTCGGGCCGGGAAGTCCCGCGCAGCGCGTTGGTGAGATAGCGCTTCATCTTCCCGTCGGGGTGGTGCGCCTCATGCACCACCACCCGACCCGCGGTTGCAACCCATCGGTTCACCTCAACCGATGAACTCGATGCCGAGTTCGGCGAACTTGGCGGCGGTTTCTGCACGGGTCGGCGTCGGACTGAATCCCTTGGACGCCATTCGCTCTTCGTGTCCCTTCTTGAACGCCCGCATCCACAGGCCGGGAAGAAGCGCGAATTCGCCTCCGCTGTACGGGTTCCACTCGCCTTCCCGATTGAGCCCGTACGCGCGGCCAGCCGCCATGGCCTCTCGGACCTGCGTCGCCGACGGCGTCAACGTCCAGGACGACGCCCGCTTTCGCGGCAACGGAGTGGTTTCGTTCATGGTCGCCATTCTATTCAGCTTCCGAGTCTGGGGCGGCACCTTAGGCTGCTCGCGCCGCCTCACGCAGTCAGTCGGCTTTGGTCTATCGACGTAGCCGTCGACGCCGCCGCGTGCGTCGAAGTCGCTGAAGATGTATTCGTGCAACGCTTCCCAG
>JASGFV010000048.1:0-18714 GCA_047605365.1 Gordonia sp. (in: high G+C Gram-positive bacteria) | reverse complement strand
GTCGAGTCGTGCGCGGCGCCGGCCCGCTCGGCGGCCAGGCCGGCCTGCGGCAGCACGTCGTGCACGATCTCGGTGATCTGCCGCAGCTGGTCGGGCTGCAGCGCCCACGCCTGCAGGATCCGGTCGGCGTCGACGTCGTAGACGATCGCGCCGTTGGCGCACACCGCGAACCGCGGCACGGCTCCGGTCCCGGCCAGCTGGTCGGTGATCGGCGGGATCCAGCGCGGCGGCCGGCCGGTGGCCAGCACCAGTTCGACCCCCGCCTCCCGGGCCCGGACCAGCACGTCGCGGGTGCGCGGGGTGATGTTCTCGTCGTCGCCGAGCAGCGTGCCGTCGACGTCGGACGCGATCAGGCTGGGTGGGCCGAAGGCGCCGCTCATCGCCGCTGCCCCTTCTCCGCGCGACGACGCGCCTTCTCTTCCGCCTCGGCGTTCTCGATGACCAGCGCCTCCTCCGGCGTGGGCGCGGAGCCGCCGAGCCGGGCGGGCAGCCAGTCGGCCCCGGCCGGCGCGTCGGGATAGTCGGCCTGCACCTGGTGCAGAAGTTCCTCCATCACAGCGTGCAGACGATCGGTGCCCTCCACCGGGTCGTCGTCGGGCGTGAAGTGCATCGGCTCGCCGAACGCGGTCACCACCGGGATCCGGTGGTATCCGATCCGTCGCTGGACGCCCTTGCTCCACTGCCGTTGCGCGCCCCAGACCACAGTCGGCACGATCGGCACCCCGGCCTCGGCGGCCATCCGCACCGCGCCGTGCTTGAACTCTTTGAGCTCGAAGCTGCGGCTGATCGTCGACTCGGGGTACACCACCAGCATGTCGCCGCTCCGCAGACGCTCCACCGCGACCGCGTAGGCGTCGCCGCCCGCCGAGCGGTCGACCGGCACCGACCTGGTGTGATGAACCAGGAAGCGCATGATGCCGACGTCCATCACCTCGGACTTGATCATGAACCGCGCACGACGGCCGCCGCGGTACACGCCGAGGCCGAGCGGCAGGAAGTCGGTGTAGGCGGTGTGATTCACCGCGATCACCGCACCCCCGTCAGCCGGAATGTTCGACAGACCCCGGTAGGTCCGGCGCGCACCCTGCAGTCGCGCGAGCACTCCCGCAGTGACCTCCAGGCTGCGAAAAACCGGCTCCATCTCAGTGGTGGTCAATTCTGCGAGTCGTGGTCGTCGGCTCCCGCCTCGCGCTCGGCACGACGCGCCGCCTTCGCCTCCGCGTCCGCAGCGTCCATGGCGTCGGCCTCGGCCAGCGTCGGCGCACCGCCGCCGAGCCGGGCCGGAACCCAGAACTCGCCGGCCGGGTACGGGCCGTTCCATTCGGCGTACGCGTCCTGGATCTCGAGCAGTTTGGCCGACATCGAGTCGTGCAGCCGCTGGGTGATCTCCTCGGCCGTCCCGGTCGGCAGGATCGGTTCGGCGACGCCGATCGCGATCTTGAAGTTGTTCCGGCCCATCGCCTTGGGATGACCCTTGGTCCAGATCCGCTGCGCGCCCCAGATCACCGTCGGGATGATCGGCGCACCGGACTCGAGCGCCATGCGTGCCGCGCCCGACTTCAAGCCCTTGATCTCGAAGCTCCGGCTGATGGTGGCCTCGGGGTACACGCCGACCAGCTCGCCGGCCTTCAGGTAGTCGACGGCGGCCCGGTAGCTCTCGGCTCCGCTCGCCCGGTCGACGGGGATGTGCTTCAGCGCCCGCATGATCGGTCCGCCGATCTTGTTGTCGAAGACCTCTTTCTTCGCCATGAAGCGGACTTTGCGCTTGCCCTGCAGGAACGCGGGGATGCCTGCGAGCGTGAAATCGAGGTAGCCGGTGTGATTGATCGCCACCACGCCGGGCCCGTCTACGGGGACGTTCTCGACGCCGGAGATCTTGAACTTGAGGCCCTGGGCCAGCCACAACGTGCGGGCCGCGCCGATCACCGTGTCGTATACGGGTTCCATGCGTTTGAGTTTAGTCATCTGACACGGTTCCGCTCCTCAACGATTGTGCGCGGACACCATTCTGTCGGCCGACGCCTTGCTGCGCTTCCCGCCCGCCGGCGGATCCGCGCCGCGCCCGGGTCTATGGGCCCTACGCCGGGTACGCCCGCGGCGTCGTCGGCGATACCCTGGGTCGACAGCCCTGCTTCACCGAAAGGCATCAGCTCCGTGCAGATCACCTCCATCGGCCACGCCGGTTTCCACATTCAGACCGCGGCCGGATCGATCCTCTGCGATCCGTGGGTGAATCCCGCGTACTTCGCGTCGTGGATTCCGTTCCCCGACAACACCGAGCTGGACTGGAAGGCCCTGGGCGACTGCGACTACCTGTACGTCTCGCATCTGCACCGTGACCACTACGACGAGCAGAACCTGATCGAGAACGTCAACAAGGACGCCGTCGTCCTGCTGCCGGACTACCCGGTGCTCGACCTGAAGCACGAGCTGGAACGCCTCGGCTTCCACAAGTTCGTGGAGACCACCGACTCGGTGAAGCAGACGGTCTCCGGCCCCAAGGGCGACCTCGAAGTCATGATCGTCGCACTTCGCGCCCCCGCCGACGGCCCGATCGGCGACTCCGGCCTGATCGTGTCCGACGGCGAGACCACCTGCTTCAACATGAACGACGCGCGACCCGTCGACCTCGACATCGTGGGCGAGTCGTTCGGCCACATCGACGTCCACCTGCTGCAGTACTCGGGCGCCATCTGGTACCCGATGGTCTACGACATCCCGCGCAAGTCGAAGGCCAACTTCGCCAAGCAGAAGCGTCAGCGCGGCATGGACCGGGCCCGCAGCTACATCGAGCAGGTCGGCGCCACCTGGGTGGTCCCGTCGGCCGGCCCGCCGATGTTCCTCGACGACGACCTGTTCTCGCTCAACGACTTCAACACCGGCAGCGAGTCGGACCAGGCCAGCATCTTCCCTGATCAGGCAGAGTTCCTGCAGCAGATGGTGGACCACGGGACCGACGACGGCGAGAAGCACCGCGGCCTGATGATGGTGTCCGGCTCGGCCGCCGACTTCCGCGGCACCGAGCTGCTGTCGGTGGAGCACCCGTACCCGCCGGAGCAGGTGTTCGGCGCGAACAAGAAGCCGTACCTGGACCGGATGAAGGAGAAGTTCGCACCGGTCATCGCCGCCCAGAAGGCCACCTGGGCCCCGGCCGACGGCGATCCGCTGCTGCCGCAGCTCAAGGCGCTGTTCGAGCCGATCATGGCCGCATCGGACCTGATCTGCGACGGCATCGGCTACCCAGTGGGTCTGGTCGTCGGTGACGAGACTTTCGTGCTGGACTTCCCGAAACGCACGGTCCGGATGAAACAGGACGGCGACGGCAAGTACCGCTACGGCTTCCGCATCGACCCGGTGCTGGTCCGCACCGTCCTGCGCGACGACGAGCCGGATTGGGTCAACACCATCTTCCTGTCGACCCGCTTCACCACCTGGCGCATCGGCGGCTACAACGAGTACCTCTACACCTTCTTCAAATGCCTCACCAGCGAGCGCATCGAGTACGCCGACGGCTGGTTCTCCGAGGCGCACGACGACTCGTCGTCGGTCGAGCTGGAGGGCTGGGAGATCCAGCGCCGCTGCCCGCACCTGAAGGCCGACCTCGGCAAGTTCGGCGTGGTCGACGGCGACAAGCTGACCTGCAACCTGCACGGCTGGGAGTGGGACCTCCGCTCCGGCCGCTGCCTGACCTCGAAGGGCCACGAGCTCCGCGCCGAAAAGGCCGACTGACGCCCAGAGTGGCATTTGAAGCCGCGCCCCGCGGCTACAAATGCCACTCTGCAGATTCACCCTGTGGTGATCAAGCCTCCGCCGGTGATCGAGCCTCCCGTTGGCGATCGAGTAGGCCGCGACGAAGGAGCGAGGAGTATCGAGCCACCTCGCTGGTTGAGTTGAGCGATCCGAGCGAGTCGGTCACTCACACCAGCTCGTACCAGCCTGATTCCGCGACGACCACGCCGCGCTCGACCAGCTCTTCCAGGTGCAGCCCGCACATCGTCGACTCGACGCCGTCGGCGAACCACGGACGGCGACCGCCCAGCCGGTAGACGACGCCGCGGCCCACCGCGCCCTCGACAGTGAGCGGGCCCGCAGCCAGCAGCTCCCGGAGCCGGGCCTCGCGGGCGTCGACCGCCGAAGCGTGAACGTCCAACGCCGCCAGATACTCGTCGCGGTCGGTGTACGGGCCCTTGTGGTGGAAGCCGGCGTAGACGGCGGCGTCGAACCCACGGCAAGTCTCGAGGGTGGCTCGGACGTCGGCGAGTTCGGACTCCAGGTCCGCATACATCGGACCGAACGACGACAGGTCGACGTCGGCCAGATACAGCACTCCGTCTGGTTCGACGAAGAATCCACAGTGCCCGCCGGTGTGCCCGGGCAGCGGGATCGTGTGCACCTTGACGCCGCCTCCGACGTCGAATTCGGTCTCGTCGCCGAAGGTCACGACGTCGTCGATCTCGCCCCACGAGAAGTCGCGGCGCAGCGACTGCTCCCACTCCCCCGGCGGCAGCTGCATGTACCGGCCGAACTCCGGCCATGACCGGACGGCCGGCGCGTCGAACTCGTGGATCGCGGCGAGCACCCCGTACGGGCCGACCCCGGCGACGTGATCCTCGTGGTAATGACTGAGCAGGACCAGGTCGACGCCGGCCAGATCGACGTCGACGGCGCTGTCGAGCAGGACCGTCGTGCCCCCGCCGACCACGCGCAGCGGGTTGCCCGCCGGATAGGCGCCGCCACGATCGCCCGCCAGGATCGTCACGTGCTCGCTGATCCGGCGCTCAGTCGACATGGGGTCAACGTAACCCGAGTCACGACCCGCCCGTCGCCGTTCGCGAACTCGCCGCCGCGTACCCGCCGAATGTGCCGGTTTCCCCCTCGGCGACGGAGAGTCCAAGGTTAGGCTCTCCTCCAAATGTCCAATTCCAGGAGGAGTGACGGCATGCCCGGCATCGAACGGCTCAGCGCGGGAACCCCGCTGGGAGCCGCCCGGTGACCAGCGTCGCAGCACCGCCCGCCGCCGAACAGCCGACCCCGGTGGCGCGAAGAGTCTGGGGCCGCAGCGCCGTGGTCCTCGGACTGCTGGCGCTCTTGATCGTCCTGATGATCGCGGGCCTGTTCATCGGCTCCGGCCGCTTCTCCCCCGCGCAAGTGTGGGACGCGGTCCGCGCCGCCGGCGACCCGACCACGCTGATCGTGATCCGCGAGGGCCGCATCCCGCGCACCCTGCTCGCCGCCGTGGTCGGCGTCGGGCTCGGCGTCTCGGGTGCGGTCATGCAGGCCGTCACCCGCAACCCGCTCGCCGATCCCGGCATCCTGGGCGTCAACTCGGGCGCGTACTTCGCGATGGTCGTCGGCGCGGTGGCGTTCGGCGCGACCGGCGTCGACTTCACCTGGTGGGCCCTGCTCGGAGCCTTCGGCGCATCGGTCCTGGTGTACTTCGTCGGGTCGCGCGGCATGGGCGGCGCGAGCCCGGCCAAGCTGGTGCTGACCGGCGTCGCCGTCGCCTCCATGCTGAGCGGCCTGGCGTTCGCGCTGACGATGATCCATCCCAAGTCGTTCGACGCGATCCGCGGACTGCTCGTCGGCACCCTCGACGGCCGCGGCTGGGACGAGCTGTCGATCGCCTGGATCCCCACCCTGATCGGCCTGGTGATCGCGCTCGGACTGGTCGGCTACCTCAACGGTCTGGCGCTGGGCGACGACCGCGCCAGCGCCCTCGGTGTCCCGGTCCGGACCGTCCGCACACTCGGATTCGTCGTCATCACCGTGATGTGCGGCGCCGCCACCGCGGCCGTCGGCCCGATCACCTTCGTCGGCCTGATGGTGCCGCACGCCGTCCGGATGGCCGTCGGCCCGGACAACCGCTGGGTGATACCGCTCAGCGCACTGGTCGGCCCGATCGTGCTGGTCGGCTCCGACCTGATCGCACGCGTCGCGACGTCGAGCGAGCTTCCCGTCGGCATGGTCACCGCGTTCATCGGCGCACCGGTGCTGATCTGGCTGGCCCGCAAAGACAAGGGGTCGATGTGACCGCGCCGTCGAACTCCTCCGCGTCTGGCGCCCGGGCCTACACCCCGGCCCGCTGGCCCAAGCGGGTCCGTATGCTGCGCGTCCCCGCTATCGGCCTCAGTCTGCGAGTCGACGTGGTGTCCCTCGCGCTCACCGTGGTGCTGCTGCTGGTCACCGCTGCTGTCGGGGTGTGGTCGCTGGGCGTGAGCACCACCGACGCGCCCAGCCTCGGCTTCTTCCAGACCCTGCAGGTGCTCACCGGCCAGATCAGCGGACGCCCCGCCAACCTCGTCGCCGCGGCGCTGCCCGCGGTGGTCGTCGCGATCCTCGGCGGCGTCTCGCTGGCCCTGTCCGGCGCGATCTTCCAGACCGTCACCCGCAATCCGCTCGGCAGTCCGGACATCATCGGCTTCACCACCGGCGCCAATACCGGCGCGCTGGTCGCGATGCTGATGCTGAACCTGGGGACGGCCGGCGCGACGATCGGCTCGCTGATCGGCTGTCTGCTGACCGCCCTCGTCGTCTACTTCCTCGGCATGCGCGGCGGCACCGGCAACTACCGGTTCATCATCGTCGGCATCGGCGTCTCGGCGATGCTGGTCTCACTCAACGGCTACCTGATCGCGAACGCGAACCAGCAGAATGCCGGCGCCGCAGCCGCCTGGGGCATGGGCAGTCTGCGCAACGTGACGATGAGCGAGACCATCCCGGTGCTGATCACGCTCGCCGTGCTCATCCCGGCGCTGATCGTCGTCGCCCCGCGAATGCGGATGTTCGAGCTGGGCACCGATTCGGCGCAGAGCAAAGGCGTCGACACCGGCCGCACCCAGCTGATCCTGCTGATCGTCGGCGTCGGCTTCGCCGCGGCCACCACCGCGATCGCCGGCCCCATCGCGTTCGTCGCCCTCGTCGCTCCGCAGCTGGCCGCCCGGATCACGCCGAGCGCAGGCATCCCGCTGGTCACCTCCGCGGCGGTGGGCGCGACGCTGCTCGTCTCCTCCGACGCCATCGCCCGCACGATCCTCACGCCGACCACCCAGCTGCCCGTCGGAGTGGTGACCACCTCGCTCGGCGGCCTCTACCTGCTGTTCCTGCTCGTCGCCCAGTCGCGAAAGGCACGCGTGTGACCGACAATCCAGCCTCGACGACGAAGGGCCCGGCCACCGGCGGCGCCCGGCTCACCGGCAGCGGCCTGCAGATCGGCTACGGCGAGAAGACCATCGTCGCCGACCTCGACGTCGAGATCCCCGACGGCTCGTTCACCGTGATCGTCGGCCCCAACGCGTGCGGCAAGTCGACGCTGCTGCGCGCTCTCTCGCGCCTGCTGCCGCCGCACCGCGGCGAAGTGCTGCTCGACGGCAAGGCCGTCTCCTCGTACGGCGGCAAGGAGTTCGCCCGCGCCGTCGGCCTGCTGCCGCAGCAGTCGATGGCGCCGGAAGGCATCACCATCATCGACCTGGTGTCGCGCGGCCGGTTCCCGTACCAGACGATGTTCCGGCAGTGGACGGACGACGACCAGCGCGCCGTCGACCGCGCGCTCGCCGTCACCCGGCTCACCGACCTGTCGACGCGGCCCGTGGAAGCGCTGTCCGGCGGCCAACGACAACGCGTGTGGATCGCCATGGCCCTGGCCCAGGAGACGCCGATCCTGCTGCTCGACGAGCCGACCACCTACCTCGACCTGGGCAATCAGCTGGAGATCCTGAACCTGTGCGCCGACCTGAATGCCGAGGGCACCACGCTGATCGCGGTCCTGCACGACCTCAACCAGGCCGCCCGCTACGCCACCCACATGATCGCTATGCGGTCCGGCGACGTGGTGGCGACCGGCGCGCCGTCGGACATCCTCACCTCCGACACCGTGGAACGCGTCTTCGGCGTGCGGTCGCGGGTGATCACCGACCCGGAGACGGACACGCCCCTGGTGGTGCCGCTCGCCGAGGGCGCGGTGCGCGTCGACGATCTGCCCGGCGACACCGCCAGTCTGCGAAACACCCCCTGAAGTTCCCGATCGGAAGGACCGTCTCCCATGAGATCTCGACTGCGTCTGCTCGCCGTCCTGGCCGCTGTCGCCGCGCTGATCGTCGCGCTGGCCGGATGTGTGAAGTCCGACGACTCCACGCATCCCGTCTACAACGATCCCGGCAAGGACCCGGGCTTCTCACTGCCGGACAATCCGCGGGTCGTCGCACTCGGCTGGTCTGACGGCGGCATCGCGCTGGAACTCGGCGTGAAGCCTGTCGCCCTGTACGACTGGATGAACCTGGGCGCGGCCACCAAGGGCGTCGGCGCGTGGGATGTCGCGAAGTTCGGCGCGGACACCCCGACGCTGATCACCGCGCAGAGCCAGGGCGACTTCAACTTCCAGCAGATCGAGGAGTTCAAGCCGGACCTGATCCTGAACGTCCGCGCCGCCGACAATTCGACGACGACGGACCGCCTGCGCAAGATCGCCCCGGTGGTCACCGCACCGGCAGGCAGCGGCGACTTCGCCGTCAACTGGAAGACCCAGACCAAACTGATCGGCAAGGCGCTCGGCAAGAGCGCCGAGGCCGACAAGCTGATCGCCGACACCGACGCCACGTCGTCGGACATCAAGAAGGCCGATCCGGGCTTCGCGGGCAAGACTTTCGTCTACGGCGTCATGTTCTCCACCGCGTACGGCGCCTACCTGACCGGCGACGCCCGGTTCGACGTCTTCGCCGACCTCGGCTTCGTGCAGAACCCGCCGATCCTGAAACTGCAAAGCTCCGGCTTCTTCGCCAACGTCCCGTCCGAACGGGTCGGTGACCTGAACGCGCAGGTCGCGATTCTCTCCACCATCGGCAAACCGTTCTCGGACCTGCAGAACAATGCCGCGCTGAACTCGCTGTCGGTGGTCCGCGACGGTCGCGCCGTGGAGCTTCCCGAGGACGATCCGTCGATCCAGGCGCTGTCCGCGGGCACCCCGGTGTCGCTGAAGTTCGCGCTAGAGCAGATCGGCCCGAAGCTGGCGGCCGCGGCCGCCAAGTAGTCAGGTCCGTCTCGCTTCGCGTTCTGCTCAGTCCTGCGCGACGGGCTCCGGAGTCGCCGTCGTCGCGTCGCGGGTCGACGGCGCGGTCTTCACATGTGTCACGTACAGCGCGAGCCCCACGAACGTGATGCCGCCGACCAAGTTGCCGAGCACCGTCGGGATCTCGTTCCACACCATGTAGTCCGCGAACGAGAACTCGCCGCCCAGCATCAGACCCGACGGGAACAGGAACATGTTGACCACCGAGTGCTCGAAGCCCATGTAGAAGAACAGGGAGATCGGAATCCACATCGCGACCACCTTGCCGGTCAACGAGGTCGACATCATCGCGGCGACGACGCCGGTGGAGACCATCCAGTTGCACAGCACGCCGCGGACGAACAGGGTCAGCATCCCGGCCGCGCCGTGTTCGGCGTAGCCCAGCGTCCGGGCGTGCCCGATCTCGGCCAGCCGCTGCCCCACTTCGTCGGGCGCTGTGCTGAAGCCGTACGTCACGACGATCGCCATGAGCACCGCGACGGTCACCGCGCCGAGGAAGTTGCCGACGAAGACCAAGCTCCAGCACCGCAGCACCTTGCGCACCGACATGCCGCGCCGTTTGTCCAGCAGTGCCAGCGGAACCAGCGTGAACACGCCGGTGAGCAGGTCGAAGCCCATCAGGTAGAGCAAGCAGAAGCCGCCCGGGAACAGCAGTGCGCCGAGCAGCGGCTGTCCGGTCCGGACGCCGACGGTCACCGCGAACGCCGCGCCCATCGCCAGAATCGCACCGGCCATGTAGGCCCGCAGCACCGTGTCGCGGGCCGACATGAACGCTTTCGATTCTCCGGCGTCGACCATCGATCGAACGAAGTCGGCTGGTTTCACGTACGACAAGAGCACCTCCAGGTGGGTTGAAGACTCCATGGTCACATCTGGAACCGGAGATCTACTTGGACGAATGCCTCATCCTGATCTACGCGAATACCCCGGCGGTCAACCGGCGCAACGGCCCGGTGTCGAGATGCTCACCCGGCGGCGGACTAGCCCGTGAGCCACCCCAGGTGCGGCGCGAGCAGCGCATAGCCGAGGAACGCCACGACGTCGATCACCGAATGGGCGACGATCAGCGGCCACACCCGTCCCGTCGCCTGGAACCAGCGGCCGAACACCAGGCCCATCACCATGTTGCCGACGCCGGCCCCGAAGCCCTGGTACAGGTGATAGCCGCCGCGCAGGATCGCCGACGACGCCAGCGTCGCCCCGGTGCCGACGCCGAGTTGCTTGAGCCGGGTCATGAAATAGGCGACGACGACCACCTCTTCGGCGACGGCGTTGCCGACGGCGATCAGGGTCAGCGTGATCCACTGCCACCACGGGCCGTCGCCTTGCGCGGGCACCAGCTGGGCGTTGAGCCCGAGCAGCCGGGCGACGGCCACCAGCGCCAGACCGGGCAGTCCGATCAGTGCCGCCAGCGCCAGGCCGGGCGGGACGTCGCGCCTGACCGGACGCCCGAGCCCCACGGACGGCAGGCGAATACCGCTGCGCCACAGCAGGTACACGCCGAGCGCACCGATCGCGGCCAGCCGCGCGAAGCTCATCAGCTGGCGGATCAGGTCGATGATCTGGTGATCGCTCTGGCGCGCGTTGAGCGCCACCGTCGACGAGGCGATGCCGCCGCTCAGTTGCGCGTCGATCAGCGACAGGATCGCCGACAGCGCCGAGAAGCCGAACGTCAGGACGCCGACGATCACCAGCTCGACGACCAGCGCCCGCCGCTCGGCGGGATCGGTCGTCACCGGCACGACCGGTTCCGGAGCCGCCCGCAGCCGCTGTCGGAAAGTCACCCGACCAGCCTAGGCCGGAGCGGTGATCAGCGTCGTCGTCGGTGGTGCTGCCGGATCATCACGCTCTGGTGCGAGAAGTAGTCCTTGGTCCTCCGGTTCCACAGCAGGTAGCAGAAGAACACCGTCATCGCGACGGCGAAGACCACCAGCACGATCAGAAGGAGCGCTGCGGTCACGAGGAGCCTTTCGGGGTTGAAGAGCGGTGGGAGGCGACCGGGATCAATACGAGGAGGAGGAGGTGGCGCCGAAGAGGATGACCACCATGATCACCGTGCACACCACCGCCAGCACGATGAGGACCAGATTGATGATCATCATCACCGAGAAGTAGATGTACGCCCCGCGCGAGCCCCGCAGGAACGCGATGCCGGCCCACAGGTTCAGCGCGGTGATCAGTATCGAGAACGCGTCGAGGGCGATCAGGACCGGACCGGCGCCGTGCACCCACGAGTCGTAGTAGCCGTAGTCGTAGTACGTCGACTGCTGAGTCAGGGTGAGCACCAGCAGGCCGGCGGAGGTGATCATGCCGATCACCGCGCCGATCACGTACCACCAGCCGAGCAGGCTCACCTGCCACGGCCGACTTAGCGCCGCCTCCTCCGGCGACGGACCCCACAGCGGCAGGTAGCCGGCGGGCCCGGCTGCCGGCATCGCTGCGTACGGCAGCACGGTAGGAACGGGGGCAACGGGGACGGGCGCGACGGGGAGCGGCGCCAGAGTCTGGACCGGGGGCCTCGGGACCGCAGGCGACGACATGGCGGGATACGACGCCTGCGACAGGTCCGGCCGCGTCGACTGGCGGGGCGCCGGCCGCACCGACTCGGGCCGGGTCGAAGACTTCGGGGCCGGCTTCGACGTCGCCGGAACCGGGGCGATCATCGTCTGCGAGTACTGCGCGGCCTTCACGGGCACGGTCGGCTCGGGCTCGGCGAACGACACGTGGCCGCCCGTCGACGGTGCCGTCGCCCCAACCGGCTTCACGTCGTCGCGCGGGGGCGGAGGGGGCGGCGGCGGAGGGGGCGGCGGGGTAGCCGAAGCGGCACCGCCCACGACGGTGTCCGTCGAGGCGGCGGCCGTGGAGATGATCTCCGTCGTACTGCCCGCACGTCCCCATTCGGGCAGCGGGATCACTCGCGCTTCGGACCGGGCCTCGCCAGGACCGTCGGGCTCAGCCATCGACGTCGCACATCCCGAACGGTCGGCGAGCACATGCATTCATCCGGCGATCCTACTGGCCCGCGTCCGTCGTCTCCATCGCCCGAACGGACGAAGCCGACACTGCGCCGGCTACTTCCCCGACGCGGCCCGGCGCATCTCGTACGCCCGGAACGCCATCGCCGCGAAATACTGTCGCGGCGCGGAGAGCCCGGCTTCGACGGCCAAGCCGCCGAGTCGCGCCTCGTCGACCGGATGGAAGTCCGCCAGCAGCCGCTGCCGGATGGCGGCCAGCGCCTCGTCGTCGGCCCCGTACTGCGCGGTGTACTCGGCCATGGCGTCGAGATCGTCGTCGTCGTGCGACATCAGGTCGCACAGCAGCAGCGGCGCACCCGGACGCAGGCGGCCCGCGACGTCGGCCAGGAAGGCCCGCTTGCCGCCGTCTCCGGCCACGAAATGCATCACCAGCAGTGCGACGGCGCCGTCGAATCGTTCGGCCGGCTCGAGATCGCCGGTGAAGCCGTCGACGAACTCGACGTTGGTCAGCGACTCGGCGGCCGCACGACGTCGTGCGACGGCCAGCATGTCCGGCGACGGGTCGACGCCCACCAGCTGCCATTGCGGATTGCTCCGGGCAAAGGCCAGCGTCTCCGTGCCGGTTCCGGCGCCGACGACCAGGATTCGCGCCCGCTCGCCGACCCGGGCCCGCAGGACCGCGCCGGTCATCTCGTGCAGCTCGGCGTAGCCGGGCACCAGCGTGGTGATGCGCGCGTCGTAGCCGAGGGCGTTCTGCTCGGCGAATCGGTCCGCCACCGCTGCGCTATTCGGCATTGGCCGGGCAGTCCACGAGCGCGTGCAGAGCGGCCGACAGTTCGCCGACCTGACTCACCGGGCGGCCGAAGGGCAGCCGGACGTCCTGGTCCGACGTCGGCGTCTCCACCCGGAAGGTGATGCCGAACCGGTCCAGCCCGAGCGGCCGGACGCGCCCGGTCTGCAGCTCCTCGGGGAACCGGCTGGCAAGTTGATAGACGAGGTCCTGGTGATCGGCCTCGAGGTGCGAGATCCACTGGCCTTCGTACTCCCAGAAGGGATCCGGCGCAGCAGCGGCGAGGGTGGTCGCGTCCACCGAGCCGGCGCCCGTGCCGGTGGCGATGACGGCGTTGTCGAGGTGCAGACGCAGCAGGCAGTGTCCGTGTCCGACGTCGAGCAGTCGTGCGTCGGGGTGGTCACCGGCGATCTCGACTGCCAGCTCGCGCTCCAGCGTGGCGGGCACCGAGTGCAGCGTGCCGGACAGCCAGATCAGCGACCGCACGCGCTCACGCAGGCTGATCGGCGCGCAATCCGCGAGCTCGAGCATCGCGGGGAGCCCGTCGATCGCCTGCTCGGCGTGCTCGCGGACCGGGGCGCCGGCGGCGCGGCCGAGCACGCAGTCGGGCACCACCATGAACGCCTCGGACTCGAAGAGGTGGACCATCGCCACTGCGACGGGGCCGCAGCCGTCGACCGACAGGGTGCCTTCATGGGCTCGACGGCATGCCGTCTGGATCAGTTCGGCGTCACACGGTGCAGGCACCGCCGGGTAGGCGATCTCGCGATTCATCGGCCACTCTCCTCTGCGGGCATCTCTCAACGTCGCTAATTAGGTTGTCCTAAGTTACCTTGCCCTAACCTAAGCCGTCTCGGGGTTCACGTCAACACCCCGGGGGTCCTTCACAGCTGCCACTAAGCTGGTGGAGTGCCGATCTTCGCTTACTTCGGTCCTGCCGGAACCTTCACCGAGATGGCGCTGGACAGACTCCTGACCACCTCCGTCGCCGACGCCGACGACGCCCAGCGCGTCCCCGCCGCATCACCCGCCGCCGCCGTCGCGATGGTGCGCTCGGGCGACGCCGACTTCGCCTGCGTCCCCATCGAGAGCTCCCTGGAGGGCACCGTCCCGGCCACCATGGACGCACTGGTGCCCCGCAGCGACGAACACCGGGTGCAGGCCTACGCCGAGGTCGCGCTCGACATCGCCTTCACCATCGCCGCACGCGCACCGATGGCCGACGACGACGTGCGCACCGTCGCCGCCTACCCGGTGGCGTCGGCGCAGGTCCGCCAGTCGGTGCAGTGCCGGTTCCCGAACGCCGAGTTCGTCCTCGCGACCTCGAATTCGGGTGCTGCGCAAGACGTCTCGGCGGGCAAAGCGGACGCCGCGGTGACCACGCCGATCGCCGCCGGACTCTACGGCCTCACCCCGCTCGCCGAGGGCGTCGCCGACTCCGACGACGCCGTCACCCGGTTCCTGCTGATCGGACGGCCCGGCCCGCCGCCCCCGCGCACCGGGGCCGACCGCACCTCGGTGATCCTCGAACTGCCCAACGCACCCGGCAGCCTGGTCCGCGCGATGACCGAACTCGCCGCGCGCGGAGTGGATCTCACCGGAATCGTGTCCCGCCCGCGCGGCCCCGGTTCGCCCGACGAGTACCGGTTCTTCCTCGACGCCGCCGGGCACCTCGACGACGACGCCGTCGGCGAGGCGCTCCGCGCATTGCACCGCTCGTGCGAGCGCGTGATCTACCTGGGCTCCTGGCCCGTCGACCGCGCCAACGGAGCCGCCGCCCCACGCGGACACGACGAAAGCATCCGCTGGTTCCAAGCACTCCGTGAAGGCGGCGACTGACATGCCCCACCTGCACCTGGTCCGCCACGGCGAAACCACGGCCAACGTCCTGCAGCAGCTCGACACCGCCCTGCCGGGCGCGTCGCTCACCGACTTCGGTGCGCGCCAAGGCATTCGGTTCGGCCTCACCAATCCGCTGACCGCTCCCGCGGTACTGCTGAACTCCCCCGCCAACCGCGCCCGGCAGACCGCCGAGCTGATCGCCTCCGCATGGGAGATCGACCCGATCACCGTCGAAGGCGTGCACGAAGTCCAGGTCGGCGACCTCGAAGGCCGCAGCGACCGCGCCGCCCACGAGGTGTTCCGCGACGTCGTGCACCGCTGGCATCACGGCGAGCTCGACGCGCGGCTGCCCGGCGGCGAATCCCTGGAGATGGTGCACGCGCGCTACCTGCCGGTCATCGACCGGCTCGCCGCCGCGAACCTCACCGGCGACGACCAGCGCGACGTGTACGTCGTCTCGCACGGCGCGGCGATCCGCCTCATCGCCGCACACCTGTCCGGCGTCGACCCGCAGTTCGCGTTGCAGAACCACCTGCGCAACACCGACTCTATCGAGCTCGACTACGTCGACGGCCGATGGAATCTGCTGCGCTGGGGCACGCGCACCGAGTTCGACACACCGGGCTTCGAGCCGCTCGGCTGACGCTCGGAACGCTCGGAGAAGTCCCCGGGACTTCGACGCCCCGACTCCCCGCTCCCTGAGCCGGCGGAGGGGCGGCTCAGCCCCAGCCGTTGGCGTGCAGCCACTCGTCGCTGATGCCGAAGTGGTGGCCCACCTCGTGCAGCACCGTCACCGCGACCTCGTGCCGCAGTTCCTCCGGCGACGAGCACATCCGCTTCAGCGGCTCACGGTAGATCTCGATGGTGTCGGGCAGAAAGCCCGAGTACTCGGTGGTGCGCTCGGTGAGCGCGACACCGGTGTACAGGCCGAGGATCGACGGCTCGTCGTCGTTGCGGCGACGCACCAGAATCACCACGTTCGACATCGCGTCGAGCAACTCCTCCGGCAGCAAGTCGAGCGCCTCGCCGACGAGGATCTCGAACTCGGCGTCGTTGATCGAGACGGGCACGCCTCAGCCCGCCGGCGCGGGCTGCTCGCGCGGGTCCGGGTTGTAGCCGGGGGCCAACGGCACCGGCGTCGGCGTCTGGCGACCGGCCGGGCCCTCCACCGGCGGCACCGGCACCTTGCCGTTGATCAGCAGCTGCTCCCGCGCATCGCCGACCAGAGTGGCGAATCCGCCGCGATCCGGCAGTGCCACGTAACAGACCACGCGGCGGCTGCCGGTCATCCAGCTGACCTCGGAGATCACCGACCACTGCACGTTCAGCGTGGTGGCCGCGAACTTCTGCGGACCGCCGAAGTAGCGGTTGGTCTGGCCGGGGCACAGGGTGCGCAGGTAGATGTTCTGCTCGGCCACTGACGGCCACGGCTTGCCCGAGTCGGCCGCGCCGAACCGCTGCGACAGGTCGACGACGCCGGTGGTCTGGAAGGCATGCGGCTCCGCGCAGGCCACGGTCTGCCCGGTCGGCTTGCGGGTCGGCTCGTCGATCCCGATGCAGGTGCCCGGCGCCCACGCGAACGACTGGTCGGTGTCGGCCACCTTGCCGGTGAACTCGTCCTGCGAGCCGCCCGTGCCGGGCTGTTCGATCCCGCAGCGCAGCACCCGCGCGCCGCGCTCCCACTGATCCTTCGACGGGAACATCAGGCCGGCCGAGAATCGTCCCTGCGGATCCAGCCCGCCGCCCAGATAGCGCTCGACGATCACCGGGCAGCTCTCGTCGCGGATCGCGGCGAACCGCCCCGGGCCGGGCCACGGCGCCGACGAGTCGAACTCGCTGCCGGGGAACTTCGCGGTGTCGACGGTTCCGGCCACCTCGAACCGGTGCGGATCGGTGCACGCCACCTTCGACGGATTGCCGGGGTCACCGGCCGGCCAGGTCAGGCAGTCGCCCGCCGTCGAACGGGTGAAGTCGTTCTCCTCGTACGAGTCGCCCTCGCCGATGACCGTCGACCCCAGGCCCCCGGCGTCGTCGAAACCGCCCTTGACGTAGAGGAACGCGCCCGTCGCGACGCCGCCGATCAGCACCGCGAGCAGCACGACGATCAGCTTGCGCCGGGGCGCACGCTTGGCAGCCGGGGGATCCGCCGTCTCGTCGTGGGCCGGTTCGGCGTCGTCGTCGATGCCGCTCGACTCGGGCAGCTCGTCGTAGAGCCGCACCTGCTCGTCGCCGTCGCTCGTGCTGTCGCTGGATGAACTCATCGTCGTCCATCATGCCTGGCCCGACGTCGCGATGTACTCCGAGTAGGGTTTGATGCGTGATTGACCTGAAGATCGTGCGGGAGAATCCCGACCTTGTTCGCGACTCGCAGCGTGCCCGCGGCGAGGACCCGGCCCTCGTCGACCAGTTGCTCGACGCCGACGTCGAACGCCGTGCGGCGATCGCCGAGGCCGACGCCCTGCGCTCCGAGCAGAAGACGCTCGGCAAGCAGGTCGGCAAAGCGTCCGGCGAGGAGCGCGAGGCGCTGCTGGCCCGCGGCAAAGAGCTCGCCGACAAGGTGAAGGCCGCGGTCGCCCGCCAGGGTGCGGCCGACGAGGCGTCGGCGGCAGCGCATCGCGCCATCTCCAACGTCGTCTCCGCACAGACCCCGGCCGGCGGCGAGGACGACTACGTGGTGCTCGAGCACGTCGGCACACCCCGCGAGATCGCCGATCCGAAGGATCACCTGGAGATCGGCGAGGCACTCGGCATCCTCGACATGGCGCGCGGCGTCAAGGTGTCGGGCTCGCGCTTCTACTTCCTGACCGGCGCCGGCGCGATGCTGCAGCTCGGACTGCTGAACATGGCCGCCGCCAAGGCCACCGCCGCCGGATTCACCATGATGATTCCGCCGGTCCTGGTGAAGCCCGAAGTGATGGCCGGCACCGGATTCCTCGGTGCGCACGCCGACGAGATCTACCACCTCGACGACGACGATCTGTACCTGGTCGGCACGTCCGAGGTCCCGCTGGCCGGCTACCACTCGGACGAGATCCTCGACCTGTCGTCGGGCGCCAAGCGCTACGCCGGATGGTCGACGTGCTTCCGCCGCGAAGCCGGCTCGTACGGTCGCGACACCCGCGGCATCATCCGCGTCCACCAGTTCGACAAGGTGGAGGGCTTCATCTACTGCCGTCCCGAGGACGCCGAAGCCGAGCACCAGCGGCTCCTCGACTTCGAGAAGTCGATGCTCGCCGCGATCGACGTCCCGTACCGCGTGATCGACGTCGCCGCCGGCGATCTGGGCAGCTCCGCAGCCCGCAAGTTCGACTGCGAGGCGTGGATCCCCACGCAGAACACCTACCGGGAGCTGACCTCGACGTCGAACTGCGGCACCTTCCAGGCCCGTCGCCTGGCCGTCCGCTACCGCGACGAGAACGGCAAGCCGCAGACCGCCGCGACCCTGAACGGCACCCTGGCGACCACCCGCTGGATCGTCGCGATCCTGGAGAACCACCAGCAGCCCGACGGCTCGGTGGTGCTGCCCGAGGAACTGGCCCGCTTCGTCGGCATCGACGTCCTGCGGCCCACTTCCTGAGCCCGTCTCTGCTGCACCCACGGCTGCCGACTTCCCCGCAGACTGTCATTCGGTCCCCTCGGACCCAGAAGATTCACAGTCGCACCTCGGTATCCTGGCCTGATGAGCGCCCAGCCCCCCGTGCCGCCGAACCGGCGGCCCGCCCCCGGCGACGGCATGCGGCGCATGGCCGACCCGCCGCGCCACAACGGTCCGCGCAACCCGGCCCCGCAGGGACCGCCTCGCCAGGGTCGACCGCCGCAGCAGCCGCCGAAGACGATGATCGCCGGTCCCGGCGCCGCGCCCTATCAGCCGCCGCAGGCGTGGTCGGCCGAACCGGATCCGCGCGCCGCACGGCGTCCCGCTCCCCCGGCCGGCGCGCCCGCGGCCCCGGCGGCCTACGCCCCACGTCAGGAACCCGAGCCGATTCGCGGGCGTCAGTCGGAAGATCCCCGGCGTCGTGCCCGATCCGGCGACACACCGCCCCCGC
>JASGFV010000047.1:0-19369 GCA_047605365.1 Gordonia sp. (in: high G+C Gram-positive bacteria) | reverse complement strand
CATCCGCAGCTCGTGGTTGGACAGCGGGGTCTCGTCGTTCCAGCAGTAGGGCAGGACTCGGAAGTCCTCGTAGACCAGGCCCTTGTCGTAGAGCTCCTTGAACGCCCACAGGACCGACTCCATGAAGTCCAGGTCGAGCGTCTTGTAGTCGTTGTCGAAGTCCACCCAGCGGGCCTGGCGGGTCACGTAGTCGCGCCATTCGCCGGTGTAGCGGAGCACCGAGTCGCGGCAGTACTCGTTGAACTTGTCGACGCCCATCGTCTCGATCTCCGACTTGTCGGTGATCCCGAGCTGGCGTTCGGCCTCGAGTTCGGCGGGCAGACCGTGGGTGTCCCAGCCGAACCGGCGCTCGACCTTCTTGCCGCGCATCGTCTGATACCGCGGGATGACGTCCTTGACGTAGCCGGTCAGCAGGTGACCGTAGTGCGGCAGACCGTTGGCGAACGGCGGGCCGTCGTAGAAGACGAACTCCGGGGCGTCGTCGCGATTGGCGATCGACGCGGCGAACGTGTCGTCGGACGCCCAGTAGTCCAGGACGTTCTGCTCGACGTCCGGGAACGACGGCGCACCGCGACCGGTGCCGCCGGTCAGATCGACGACGGGGTACACGCCCTGCGCCGGTTCATCGTGCGACTGTGCCTGCGACTGACTCACTGTGCTTCGGCTCCTCGTGCCTCGCGTGCGCCATGCGGCGCTCTCGGCACGGGGACGCGGCGCCGGACTGCCCGGCGAGCCACGCGGTACCACCCCGCTTGCGCCCGCGAGACCGCGGACGCCACTCGTCGAACGCCGCCGCCGGCGACGTCCCGCGGCTGTCTCGGGCCGCACCCGTCCGGTTCTACTGGGGCGACGCGATACCGTCACCGGTTCTTCCGGAAGCTCCCCGGTGATGGCCGGATCAACACTCTATGCAGAAAACTCTACCCGCTCGCCGGCGAGCAGTGGAAATGCTCCGCGGCGAACGGGCCGAGGCGAGAAGTGGCTGCGACTAGTCGTGGTCCTCGGTGCGGTAGGTGATCGACGGCAGTGGACCGGTGTTGTCCTGCACGACGATCCCGTCGTCGTCGCCGTAGAAGTCTGACGCCGGGTGCGGCGCGCGGATCACGTGCTGCGGGCCAGAGGTGACCGGCGGAGTCTCGCCGGTGACGGCGTCCTTCGGGTCCACCCACTCGCCCCCGCCGAGACGGCGACGGCCGACATATGGATTGTCCGCGGGAATCGGACCGGCGCCCTCGTCAGCCGGAGCGGGACGGTAGTCCTCGGAGACCGGCGGACCGGCCACCGGCGGACGCTGCACATCACCCGGGACGGGCGGACGCGTGACGTCGCCGGGCCGCGGCGAACTCGCCGCAGGCCACGGACCGCTGGACGGCTCGTACGACGGCAGCGGGCCGCTGGACGGTCCGAACGACGGCAGCGAACCGGTCACCGACCGGATGTAGTCGTCGGCGTTGCCGCTGGCGGTGTTCGCGTCCGTGATCGGGCCGCTGGCCGGGGACGAGCGCAGCACCGGAGCGGCCGGACCGCCCGGATCCATCCCGGGCGGCGGCGCGACCAGCGAGCCGAGACCGCCGGTGTCCGGGCCGCCAGTGGCCGCACTGGGCGGACGCCGCAGTGCCGGCCGGGCCGGAACGTAGTCGTCGTCCTCATCGCCGTCGGTGTCGTCGTCCAAGTGCGACGCCGGAGCACGCTTGCGGGGCCCGGACTCGCCGCGGATGTGGAACAGCGGCTCGTCGTCGATCCCCACTGACCGGCGACCGGAACGCACGGCGTCGATCAACAAGATGATCAGACCCAGTACGCAGACCACGATGCTCGCCACGGCGAGCCAGAACTGACTGGTGACCAACGCCACCACGAGCAGACCGAACCCAATGAGGGTTGCGGCCAGAGCTAGCGTCAACATTGCCGGTCCCTCATCGGATTCGGTGTGTCATTGTTTTGCGGCATGTGCCGATCAGCTCTGCTGATACCCGTTCTCAGGGGCGTACCCGGGTGCCTGAGCACTCTCGACGGGCGCGGCGCTGCCACGCTGCTGCAACTCCTCGAGCTGCGACTCCAGGTACGTCTTGAGACGGGTGCGGTACTCGCGCTCGAAGGTCTTGAGCTGCTCGATCCGACCCTCCAGCACACCGCGCTGCTGGTTGATGGTCGACATGATGTCGCTGTGCTTCTGCTCGGCGTCGCGCTGCAGGAACTCGGCGCGCTCCTGCGCCTGGCGGACCTGGGTCTCGGCGCGCGTCTGCGCGTCGGCCAGCAGGGCCTCCGAACGCTGATGAGCGTCGGCGAGGGTGGCGTCTGAAGTCGCCTTGGCCTCGTTGACCATCGAGTCGGCGCGGTGCCGGGCGTCGTTGAGGAGCGCCTCGGCCTCGCCGCGGGCCGCGCCGGTGACGCGATCCGCGGTGTCCTGCGCCATGGCGAGCACGCGAGCGGCACGGATGCCGGCTTCGTCGTCGCCGGCGGAGACCGGAGCAGGAGCCGGAGCAACAGGAGCCTCGGCGGCGAAGACCTGGGTGTGGGGCTCGGAGCCGCCGGAGCGCGCGTCCGCCAGTTCGCTTTCGAGCTCGCCCACGCGCTGCTTCAGGTCGTTGTTCTCATCGATCAGGCGCGCAAGTTCAGCTTCGACGAAATCGAGGAACTGATCGACCTCATCCTCGTTGTAACCGCGCTTACCGATCGGCGGTTTGCTGAACGCGACGTTGTGCACATCAGCTGGTGTCAGCCGCATGTCGGTGTCCCCTCTGGTTCCTCGGAAGTAGTTGGGTCGACGGCGGATCACACATGTCCACTGACGCGGGCACAGGGTCACTCACCACCGTTGCAGTTCTATTAATACCAGTAGCACTGCGTAACTAGCGTGCCATCTTGTCACATCTGGACCAAGTTCGGCAGTCACGATGAACCCGGTTCGCAACCGAAACTCCGCTTCCCGGAGACCTCGGCGCGATCGGACCGTAACCCTTGAAACCAGACTCGCAAGACCGTGACCAGCACGAACGACGAATACTCAGAGCATCGTGGTGGCGGCGAAGTGACGGGCGATCTGCATCCCGATCCCCACCACGATCAACACGATGAACAATGACAAATCCAGTCGCACCTGCCCCAGGTTCACCGGCTTCAACACCCGTCGCAGAGCCTTCACGGGCGGATCGGTGAGGGTGAAGACGACCTCGATCGCCACCACCACGACCCCGCGGGGACGCCACGACCGGGCGTACGACTGCACCGCCTCGACCACCAGCCGGCCGAGCAGCAGGAGCCAGTAGACGAACAGCAGCAAATACAGAATCCAGAGGAATTCGCTCACGGTTCAAGACTGCCAGGAGTCGGATCCGACGGCCATGCCGACCCGGCCGAAGCCGGCCGACACGAAGGCCCGGCGATCAGTGCTGATTGGAGAATCCGCTCTCGGCGAGACGACGACGCTCCTCCGGGCTCACGTCGATGCCGGCAGGCGAGAGCAAGAACACCTTGGTCGCCACCTTGTCGAATGAGCCACGCAGCGCGAACACCAGGCCGGCCGCGAAGTCGACCAGACGCTTGGCCTCGTCGTTGCTCATGTCGGCCAGATCCATGATGACCGGGCTGCCGTCACGGAAGCGTTCGCCGATCAGGCGAGCCTCCGAGTAGTCGGCCGGGCGCAACGTGCTGATCTTGCCGGCCGCGTCGCGGACCACGTCGCGCTCGGGAGCCAGTGCGTTGGCTCCGCGCACCACGCCGCTCGTGCGGGCCAGCGGTTCGAGGCGCGGACGGACCGGCTCCGACTCGATGCGGCGGGCGACGGCCCCGGCGGTGCGCTCGGCGCGGACCGGGCCGCGACCGGCGTACGGGTCGGCGCCGAAGCGGTCGTAGCCGGGAGCGTCGTAGCCCGGAGCGTCGTAGCCCGGAGCGTCACGGTCGTCGCGGTAGGAGTCGCCCGCGTAGGACTCTTCCGCGTAGTACGGCTCGTCGCGCACGGCGTTGCCGCGGTACCGCTCGATGTACGCCCGCTCGCGGGCGGTCATGCCGCGCTCCGCGGCAGAGGGCTCGGACGGGCCGTCGGCCAGGTAGTCGTCCTCGTACTCGCTCGGAGGCACCATGCCGAAATATGCCTTGAACTTCTGCATCGACGTCATTTCGCGCCTTCCTAAGTGATGTGAGGTAGAGATGGTTCCGATGTGGCCAATGTGACTACTGTGAGAGTAACGGCCGATTCCCCATGATCGCGGTACCGACACGCACGCATGTCGAACCATGTGCGACGGCTTCTTCCAGATCTCCGGACATGCCCGCCGACAGCTCCCGCGCCTGCGGATAGCGGGAGACGAAGCGCTCGCGGATCCCGGCCAGCGCCGCCATGTGCGACTCGACGACCCCCTCCAGCGGCGCGATCGCCATCAGGCCGTCCAGACTCAGCACGTCGCCGTGCGCCAGCACCTCGTCGGCCAATGCGGCGAGCCCGGCCTCCACCACTCCCCCGCGCGCGGGATCACCGTCGAGGCTGACCTGCAACAGCACCCCGAGCGACGACGTGCGCTCCCCCTCGTCGCGCGCCGTCGACGACGCCCCGGCCAGCGCCTGCACCAGTCGATCGGAGTCCACCGAGTGCACACGGCGGGCCCAGCGGGCCACCGAACGCGCCTTCTTGCGCTGCAGGCTGCCGATCATGTCGACCGCGAACTGCGCCTCGGGTCGCTCGGCGCGCACCTGCGCCACCTTGCGGCCGGCTTCGGGTTCGCGCGACTCGCCGAACTCGTCGGCGCCCAGTCCGATCAGCCGCGACAGGTCTTCGGCGGGAAAGAACTTGGTCACCACCAGCAGGGTGACGCCGCCCAGTTCTCGGCCGGCGGCCAGTTCGGCGTCGGCCAGACGCTTGCGCACCGCGGCCAGCGACGCCGCGAGCTCCGCAGTTCGCGCATCCTCTGGAACCGGCTGATCAGTCACGCGCTGCACCGCCGGTGGTGTCCCGCCAGATCACCGACGCCAGGCGGCCGGTCGGCGCACCGCGTCGATGACTGAACAGCGTCGGGTCGTCGATCGTGCAACGCGGATCCTGCGCGACGGCGGCGACCCCCGCGTCGAGCAGTTGGCGGCGGATGCCGGCCCGGATGTCGAGACCGGCCGTGCGCTTGAGCGTGGGAACGGCGCTGCCGGGCAGGTGCCGCTCCACGTCGCGCTGCATCTCCAGCGGCACCTCGTACCGTTCGCCCGACGCAGCCGGCCCCAGGAAGGCGCCGATGCGCTCGGGCGCGGCGCCCGACTCCACCATGGTCGCCAGGACTGCCGGCACGATGCCGATCCGTGCGCCGATGCGGCCCGCGTGCACGGCCGCGATCACTCCGGCCTCGTCGTCGCTCAGCAGCACCGGCACGCAGTCCGCGGTGAGCACCACCAGGGCCAGATCGGGCCGAGTGGTGACCAGCGCGTCGGTGGCCGGCACCGGACCGTCGACGGGACCGTCGACGACGGTCACCGTCCGACCGTGGATCTGCTCCATCCACACCAGGCGCGCGGGGTCCAGGCCGAGCTTGGCCGCCAGCCGCTCCCGATTGGCGGCGACCGCCGCGGGATCGTCGCCGACGTGATCGCCGAGATTGAAAGTGTCGTACGGGGCCGCAGAAACGCCTCCGGCGCGCGTGGTGATCGCGCGCCGGACGACTCCTGCCGAACCCGATTCGTTCGACCGGCCCACGATCACTTCATGAAGTCGGGGACGTCGACGTCGTCGTCGAGGACGTCGTCGAGCCGCACCGAGTTCCGGCGCGGAGCGTTCGGGCTCGGGGTGGAGAACGGATTGCCCGCGGCCTCCTGCTGACCGAACAGCGGGTCGTTCGCGGCCGGCGCGGAGACCGCCCCGGCACGCCCCTGCTCGACGGCGCCGGCCTGCTTCGCGGCCGGGACCTCGGTCCGCTTGCGCGGCGATCCGCCGTCGAAGCCGGCAGCGATGACCGTCACGCGGACCTCGTCGCCGAGGTTGTCGTCAATCACCGTGCCGAAGATGATGTTGGCGTCCTCGTGGGCCGCCTCCTGCACCTGAGTGGCCGCGTTGTTGATCTCGAACAGGCCGAGGTCGCTGCCGCCTGCGATCGAGATCAGCACGCCCCGGGCGCCCTCCATCGACGCTTCCAGCAGCGGCGAGTTGATCGCCGCCTCGGCCGCCTTGCGGGCCCGCTCCTCGCCACGCGCGGCGCCGATGCCCATCAGGGCGCTGCCCGCGTCGCTCATGACGCCCTTGACGTCGGCGAAGTCGACGTTGATCAGACCGGGCGTGGTGATCAGGTCGGTGATGCCCTGGACACCGTTGAGGAGCACCTCGTCGGCACTGCGGAAGGCGTCCATCAGGCTGACCTGGGAATCGCCGAGCTGCAGCAGACGATCGTTCGGGATCACGATGAGCGTGTCGCACGACTCGCGCAGAGCGGCGATGCCGTCGTCGGCCTGACCGCCGCGCCGCTTGCCCTCGAACGAGAACGGACGCGTCACCACGCCCACGGTCAGCGCGCCGAGCTTGCGGGCGATCGACGCCACGACGGGCGCGCCGCCGGTGCCGGTCCCGCCGCCCTCGCCCGCGGTCACGAAGACCATGTCGGCGCCCTGCAGCAGTTCCTCGATCTCGTCGCGCGCGTCCTCGGCGGCCTTGCGGCCCACCTCGGGGTTGGCGCCCGCTCCGAGTCCACGGGTGGACTCGCGGCCGATGTCGAGCTTGACGTCGGCGTCGCTGATCAAAAGCGCCTGCGCGTCGGTGTTGATGGCGATGAATTCAACGCCCTTCAGACCCTGCTCGATCATCCGGTTCACGGCATTGACGCCGCCGCCGCCGATACCGACGACCTTGATCACGGCCAGGTAGTTGTGGGGTGGCGTCATGATGCCTTCCTGCGTTTCTCGAACCCTAAAGCTCAACCGAAGGGTTATAGTTATGTCAAGTGCGGGTGTTGAGAACGACGGTATTGACCGACGCGACGACGGGCCAGGAGGCGCGCCGCGTGTCGCGGAAATCTCCGCGGGATTCTCAGGTGAGCGGCGTCCCACCCTGCCGGCCTCGGTCCCGCTCCCCGAGCTCGTCGAGGAGTCAGCCCCCGACGGCCGGGAAGTCCGGGCTCGCGACGTTGATCTTCTTGGCGTCGAAACGCTTGAGCAGCGCAGCCGCCGCCTCCGCCTTGTCCGCCGAGCGCTCGTCGTCGCCCCAGATCACGGTGCGGCCGCTCTTCAGGTGCAGAGCGATGTCCGACGGCGTCGACGCGGTGACCGTCGCGGTCTGCGACGCCAGCCACTGCGGCAACGCGGCGATCACGCTCAGCACGGCGTGCGTGGTCGGATCCTTGGGGCCCGGGGTGGGCACCTCCAGGCGCGGCAACGCGGCGAAGGTCCTTCCCGACCGAGGGTCCTTGCGCAACTCGTCCATCGACGAGAATTCGGCGTAGACCACGCCGAACCGGTCCATCACCCCGAACTTCCCGGAACGCTCGACCACCGCGAGGGGTTTGCGCTCGGTCACCGTGATACTGACCGTCGACGGGTACGACCGGTCGACCCGCGCGGTCTCCACACCGCGGATCCGTACGACGCGATCGGCGATTGCGCCGGTGTCGACCTGCAGCAGCGGACGCCCCTGCGGGACGGCCGCGACCGCCAGCACTTCGTCCTGCGGCACCGCGCGGGTCCCGTCGACCTCCACCGACCGCACCGACATCAGCGGCGAGTAGTACGCCGCCGCGGCCAGGCCGCCGAGCACCGCGACCAGCAGCACGGCCAAGACCAGCCGCCACAGGCGGCGCCTCCCCCGCCGGCGAGCGTCGTCGGGGTCGATGGCGAGCGAGCCGGTCACGAGCGAGAACTCAGCGCGTCCAGGATCGGCGAAGCCTGCATGGTGATGTCGCCGGCGCCCAGAGTGAGCACCAGGTCGCCCGGCCGGGCCCGGCGAGCGACCGCGGTCGCGATGTCGCCGACGCTGGCGACGAACTCGACGGGCACGGTCACGGCGTCGGAGATCAGCCGGCCCGTCACACCGGGCCGCGGCTCCTCACGGGCGCCGTAGACGTCGGCGACGATCACCTCGTCGGCCAGGCTGAGGGCCGCGGCGAACTCCGCCGCGAACTCCTCGGTCCGCGAGTACAGGTGCGGCTGGAACACCGCCACCACGCGACCCGAACCGGAGGCCACCACGTCGTGCGCCGCCGTCAGCACCGCCCGCACTTCGGTCGGGTGGTGGGCGTAGTCGTCGTAGACGTCGACGTCGTCCTCCCGTCCGCGGAACTCGAAGCGCCGGTGGACGCCGCCGAAGGTCTCGATGCCCTTGAGCACGTCGGCGAGAGTGGCGGCCGGACCGGCGATCGCCGCACAGGCGACGCCCGCGGCGAGCGCGTTGAGAGCCATGTGCCGTCCCGGCAGGGTCACCCGGACGCCGATGTCGATCCTGTCGCTCACCAGCGGCGGATGCAGCGCAGCGGTCACGCTGCTGCCCGCGCCGTGCGGTTCCAGCGCACGCAGCTCGGCCACCAGCGGCACCCCCGGAGCGAGGTCGGCGTGCTCGCCCGCGCCGTAGCCCAGCACTGTCACGCCGGCTTCGGCCAGCGCCGCCGAGCAGCGGCCGCCGAGGGCCGCGGCGCCCGGATCGTCCAGGCACAGCACCAGGGTGCCGCCGGGACGGATCAGCGTGACGAACTTGTCGAAGACCTCGACGTAGGCCGCTTCGGTGCCGAAGAAGTCCAGGTGATCCGCCTCGATGTTGGTCACCACCACCACGTCGGGCGTGTATTCGAGCAGCGAGCCGTCGCTCTCGTCGGCTTCGGCCACGAAGACGTCGCCGGTGCCGTGATGGGAGTTGGTGCCGGACTCGTTGAGCTCGCCGCCGATCGCGAACGACGGATCCAGCCCGCAGTGCTGAAGCGTGACCACGGCCATCGACGTGGTCGACGTCTTGCCGTGCGTTCCGGAGATCAGCAGCGTCCGGTAGCCCTGCATCAGCTGGGCCAGCACGTGCGGACGGTAGAGCACCGGGATGCCGCGGCGTCGGGCCTCGACCAGCTCGGGGTTGTCGTCGGGAATGGCCGCCTGCGTGGTCACCACGACGGTCGGCCCGCCGTCGAGCAGATCGAGCGCCTCGGCGGCATGGCCGATGCCGATCTGTGCGCCGCGGGTCCGCAAGGCCACGATTCCCCGGCCTTCGCGGGCGTCCGAGCCGGACACCTGACCGCCCCGGGACAGCAGGATCCGGGCCAGTCCCGACATGCCGGCGCCACCGATGCCGACCATGTGCACGCGAGCGAGTTCGGCGGGAAGAGTGTGATCGACGGTGGTCATCGGGCGTCCTCCGCTCGCACGCGGTGAGCGGCGGCCAGCTCCAGGGCCCGCTGCGCCACCGCGGTGGCGGCGTCGCCCGCACCGATGCTGCAGGCCGCGAAGCTCATCGTCGCCAGGCGTTCGGAGTCCCCCAGCAGCGGCGGGATCTCACGGGCCACCCACTCGGGGGTCACCTCGGCGTTCTCCACGATGAGCGCTCCCCCGGCCTGTTCCACCGGCAGCGCGTTGAGTCGCTGCTCACCGTTGCCGTGCGGCAGCGGCACGTACACCGCAGGCAGTCCGACCGCGGTGACCTCGGCGACCGTCATCGCGCCCGACCGGCAGATCACCAGGTCGGCCGCGGCGTACGCGAGGTCCATGCGGTCGACGTACTTGCGGCCGACGTAGGCGGGCGCTCCGGGCGGCGACGCCGGGTCGATCGTGTTCTTGGCGCCGTAGGCGTGCAGCACGCCGATTCCGGCGGCGCCGAGCGCGCCGGCGGCGCCCTCCACCGCCTCGTTCAGCTGCTGTGCGCCCTGCGAGCCGCCGAAGACGAACAGCGTCGGCGCGTCGGGATCGAGTCCGAAGAAGGCCCGCGCCTCGGCGCGCAGCGCACTGCGGTCCAGCGACGAAATGGCGCCGCGCACCGGGATGCCGACCACCTCGGCACCGCGGAGCCCGCAGTCGGGCACCGCGGCGAAGACGTGATCGGCCAGGCCCGCGCCGACCTTGTTCGCGATCCCTGCGCTGGCGTTGGCCTCGTGCACGACGAGTGGCACGCCCCGCTTGCGGCCGTAGGCTCGCGCTGCGAGGTAGGCGGGCAGGGCGACGTAGCCGCCGAAGCCGACCACGACGTCGGCGTCGACGCGCTGAAACACCTTGCGGGTCGCCGACACCGACTTCACGACACGGGCCGGCGTCTTGAGCAGTTCCATCCCGGGCTTACGCGGCAACGGCACCGGCGGGATGAGTTCGAGGGAGTAGCCCCGCTCGGGAACGATCCGGGTCTCCAAGCCACGCTGGGTGCCCAGCGCGGTGATCCGTGCCGTGGGGTCGAGCCGCGCGACGGCGTCCGCCACCGCAAGAGCCGGTTCGATGTGTCCGGCGGTTCCGCCGCCGGCCACCACCACCGACAGGCCGCTCCCAGCCGATCGATTCTCTACGCTCACCGGTTCCTGTTCTCCATTCGCCGTGGCGCACCCGGCGCGCGGCCACGGACGGGCCGGCGCTGACCTCGCGCATCTCGCTCGCGTGAGTTCGGGGTGCTCGCCTGCCTAGCAGAATAGTGGATCTCGTCGGAGGCCACCGACCTCGCCCGGGGACCTGCCGCCGGACCGAGCGCGCCACCGCGCTCGCCGCCCGGCAGCGGGGGCAGACCACGACGTCGTGCGCCGCCGCGCGACGTCCCCGCCGCCGGCTGCGGAACCCGCGGACTGCGTCCCGGCGGCGGACCCGAGCGCTGGCCGCGGGAGCCGCGCCGATCGCTCGAGGGCCCCGCGGGCCGGTCGGCGGCGCGCCGTCGTTCCAGCCGGTCGACGCCGACCGCCGCGGGCCGATACATCGCCGGCGCGGGCAGCTTCAGAATGCGGGCCAATCCGCGCGGACGCGTATTCGCCAATTCGACCACCGCGTCGGGCTCGTGGCGCGCCGCCGTCGCGAGCAGTCCCATCATGGTCATCATCGTCAGCATCGACGTGCCGCCCTGCGAGAGCAGCGGCAGCTGGATGCCGGTCACCGGCAGCAGGCCGATGACGTAGCCGACGTTGATGAACATCTGCACGGTGATCAGCGTGGTGATGCTGGCGCTGAGCAACCGCAGGAACGGGTCGGCCGAACGCCGGGCGATCCGCATGCCGACGTACGCGAGCAGCAGGAACAGCCCGACGGTGGTCAAGGCGCCGAACAGACCGAGCTCCTCGCCGATGATCGCGAAGATGAAGTCGTTGTGGGCGTTGGGAAGGTAGTTCCACTTGGCCGTGCTCTGCCCCAGGCCGACGCCGAACACCCCGCCGTTGGCCAGCGCGTACTTGGCCTGCAGGGCCTGGTAGCCGGAGCCGAGCGCATCGTTCGACGAGCCGAGGAAGCTGAACACCCGCGCCGCCCGATAGTCGGCGGCCAGTGCGGCTACCACGGCGCCGGCCGCGATGAGACCGACGAGACTGACGAAGACCGACATCGACAGTCCGGAGAACCACAGCAACGCGGCGACGATCACCGCGACGATGATGGTGGTCGACAGGTTCGGTTCCAGCATCAGCAGGATGCAGACGAGCATCGCCACCGGCAGCAGCGGCAGGAACAGGTCTTTGCTCAGCCCGGAGGTGCTGCGACGCGACGACAGGACGTGGGCGCCCCAGACGCACAGCATCAGCTTGGCGATCTCCGACGGCTGCACCGAGATGCCGCCGAGCTCGAACCAGCGTCGTGCACCGAACTGCTCCACTCCGATGTTCGGAACCAGCACCAGGATCAGCAGGACGATGCTCAGCACCAGCCCGGCCAGCGAGAACTTCCGGTAGAAGCGGATCGGCATGCGCAGCACCAGGTAGAACAGGATCCAGCCGCCGACCGCGTAGACGGCCTGCATCAAGAACGCGCCGTAGGCGGAGTTCTGCTTGGCGAAGCCTTCCACCGACGACGCCGACAGCACCATGAGCAGTCCGAAACCGGTCAGCGCCACGGCCAGCAGGAGCACCAGGTGGAACGACGTCAGCGGTCTGGCGAGCAGCGTGCCGACGCCCTCCCGGGTGGTCGACAGCCAGTGCCGGACGTTGATCTTCGGAAGGGAGAACGACAGCGGCGACGCCGGGGCCCGGCCTCCGGCGGAGGCACGACGGCCCGCGGTCTTCGGCACCGGCCGGCGGGCGCTCTCGTCGGCGGGGTTCGACGCCGCGCCGGCGTCTTCGGAGCGGTCGACGGCATCGGAGTCGACGTCGGAGCCGGAGTCGGCATCGGCCGCCGCGGCGTCGGCCGAGCCGTCGGCGTCTGTGCCTTCGGCTGCAGTGTCTTCGGCTGCAGCACCTTCAGTCGCGTCGTCGGCCTCGCCGGCGGGCTCCTCGGCACTGACGGCGGGAGCAGTCGTACTCGTGGTGTCGGCGACCGGCTCGACGGCCACGGCGGAGTCGCTGTCGGGAGTCGCCGCAGCAGAAGTCGCCGCAGCAGGGCTCACCACAGCGGGGTCGTCTCCCGTGGCGGCCGGCGGCACCTCGTCGTGGGTGCTCATCGGCTCAGCCGATCGCGGGGTCGCCGGACAGGTTCGCGGCGGCGGCGGCGAACGAATCGCCGCGCGCGCCGTAGTTCGCGAACATGTCCAGGGAGGCGGCGGCCGGCGCCAGCAGCACCGCGTCCACCTGCTCCCCCGCGCGCCGACTTGCGGTGCGGGCGAGCTCCCAGGCGGCCGACACCGCCCGCGCCATCACGGCGTCGGCGGAGCCGAGGCCCGCCGGCACGTCGTGCTTGTCGGTCCGGTCAGCGCTCTGAGTGTTCACCGCACCATCGTCCCCTGTGAATACTGTGACGGTTGGGACTTGAGGGGCGTGTCGCGCGATCGCTTCCAGAATCACACCGCGATCGGCGCCGATGGCCACGACACCGGCGAGGCGTTCGGCGCTGCGCGAGATCAGCTCGTCGACCGGTGCGCCCTTGAGCAGCCCGCCGGCGATCAGCACCGGGCGACGGCAACCGTCGATCGCGGCCTGCGCGGCATGGGGGTTGGTGGCCTTCGAGTCGTCGACGAAGCGCACCCCGTCGATCTCGGCGACCACCTGGCCGCGATGCGCGGCCGGGGAGAACCCTGCCAGGCCGCGCCGCACGGCGTCGGCGGGAACGCCGATCGCCCGGGTCAGCGCGGCGGCGGCCAGGGCGTCGGACACTCCGGACGGCCCGGCCGGGCGCACCCGCGCGGCCTCGATCAACTCCACCGCGGGCGCATCCGCATACGCCGGACGACCGTCGTCGCCGAAGGCGCGGTCCGCAAGGATTCCGGACTCGAGGTCGCCGAGCACGCCCAGCTGACCGCCCTCAGGCTCGGCGAGCGTGAACCCGACCCGGCGCGCCTCCGGCCCGGCCTGTAGTTCCCCGGCGACGGCGTCGTCGGCGCCGACGACCCCGATCTCGCCGGCGAGCCCCTGCCGCTTGGCCGCGGTGTACGCCTCGAACGAACCGTGCCAGTCCAGGTGGTCGTCGGCGATGTTGAGCACCACCCCGGCGCGCGGACGCACCGACGGGGCCCAGTGCAGCTGGAACGACGACAGCTCGACGCACAGCACGTCGGCGCGCGGCTCGACGCGCAGCGCGTCGACCACCGGCAGCCCGATGTTGCCGCACGCTGCAGTCGCCAGGCCCGCAGCCTCGACGATCGCCTCGGTCATCGACGTGGTGGTGGTCTTACCGTTGGTGCCGGTGATCACCAGCCAGGTGCGCGACGGCCCGAACAGCTCCGAGGCGTCGGCCCGCCAGGCCAGCTCCACGTCGCCCCACACCGGGACGCCCGCGGCGGCCGCGGTCACCAGCAGCGGATTGTCGGGCCGGAAGCCCGGCGAGGTGACCACCAGATCGACCGCCGACAGGTCGACGTCGTCCGGACCGGCCGTCGCGACACCGGCGGGGGCGCCGACGGGGGCCCCGGAAGCGAACCGCTGGTCCACCAGGGTGACCGTCGCGCCGAGCGCGTCGAGTGCGGCGAGAACCGACGTGCCGGTGGTTCCGGCGCCGGTCACCACCACGCGGGCGCCGGTCAGGTCGAGAGCATCAGCGTCGAGATTCACCGATCAGCCTCCGGCGGCGATGAACTCGCCCCAGAACAGACCCAGGCCGAGCGCGCACGAGATGGCGGTGAGCAGCCAGAATCTGATGATCACCGTGGTCTCGGCCCAGCCGCCCAACTCGAAGTGGTGATGGAACGGCGCCATTCGGAACACACGCTTGCCGGTGGTCCGGAAGTAGGCGATCTGCACGACCACCGACACGATCTCGGCGACGAACAGCGCACCCAGCACGATCATCAGCAGCTCGGTGCGGGTGGTGATCGACAGGCCCGCCACCAGACCGCCCAGGGCCAACGAGCCGGTGTCGCCCATGAAGATCTTGGCCGGGGCCGCGTTCCACCACAGGAAGCCCAGGCACGCGGCCGCCGACACCATGGCCACGACGGCCAGGTCCAGCGGGTCGCGCACGTGGTAGCAGCCCGCCGAGTTCTTCATGACCGAGCAGTCGTTGCGGGTCTGGAACAGGGTGATCAGCACGTAGCTGCCGAGCACCATCGCCGCCGAACCGGCGGCCAGTCCGTCGAGGCCGTCGGTGAAGTTGACCGCGTTCGACCACGCCGCCACCACCAGCCAGCAGAAGATCACGAAGCCGACCGAGGTGAGCGTGATGACGTCGATGTCGCGCACGTACGACAGGTGGTCGCTGGCCGGGGCCAGGTCTCCGCCGTTGCGGAACTGGAGCAGCAGGACACCGAACAGGATCGCCGCGGCGAACTGGCCGACCGACTTGGCGGTCTTGTTCAGGCCCAGGTTGCGGTGCTTGTGCACCTTGATGAAGTCGTCGAGGAAGCCGACGCCGCCGAGCGCGGTCGCCAGACCCAGCACCAGCAGGCCGGAGGCGCGGGGCCCCTCCTCGTTGGTGATGTAGGCGTAGACGTACGAACCCAGGTAGCCGCACCAGAGCGCGACGATGATCGCGACGCCGCCCATCGACGGAGTGCCCCGCTTGGCCTGGTGACTCTTCGGCCCTTCGGCGCGGATCTCCTGGCCGAAGCCCTGGCGCGAGAACACCTTGATCAGCACCGGGGTCAGCAGAATCGACACCGCCAGCGAGATCGCTCCAGCGATCAGAATCTGGGTCACTGCACGCGTCCTTTGTCGTATTCCAGGTCAACCGTCGTCTTCGAGTCCGCGCAGACGACCGGAACGGCCCGCGCGACTCGACGCGGCGCCTGAGACGCCGCGTTGCACCAAGACATTCTGTCGGGTGCCATTTCCCGCGCGGTCACCGGGTCGCGGCTTTCACCAACAGTCCCAGCTCGTCGCGCCAGAATGCGGTGAGCGCCTCGGCCAGCGGACCGTCGGACGCGACCAGCACCACGTCGCCCGCGGCGGGAGCCTCCTGCGGCTTCGCGCGGAACTGTTCGACGACTTCCGCGGGTCCCGCGAACAGAGCCGCCTCGTCTCCCCACGAGCCCTCCATCACCGCCCCCTGGTGCAGGGCGCGCACGGTGCGCGGCTCCCCCACCGCGATCACCTTGTCGACGGCCAGCCGGACGGCCTGGCGGCCGAGCAGATCGTGTGCCACACAGCGCTCGTTCTGGTCGAGCCCCTCGTCGTCGGCGAGTTCGCCTAGTATCGCCCAGGTGCGGCGCGACGACGCGTCGCCGGTGCGATGGGCGCTGCCCGCTCCGGCGTCGGTGGCGGCTGCGACCATCTCCCGCAGCAGGCCGCGGACCTGCGACACCGTAGAGCCCGGGCCGGCGGCGAAGACCGTGAGCGACGACGCGTCGTCGCGCCCGGCGAGCGCTTCGGCGAGCACCTGTCGATCGTCGAACGGAGTCTTGTGCCCGTTGATCTCCTGGCCGGTCTCGTGGCCCTTGCCGGCGATCAGCACCACGTCGCCGGCCTGCGCGGCGTCGACGGCCTCGGTGATCGCGGCGTGACGATCCCCCTGTTCGCGGATCTCGGCGGCCCGCCGGTCCCCGGCCGGGACGCCGTTCGCGCCCGCCAGGACGGCCGCCCGGATGGTCGCGGGGTCTTCGGTGCGCGGATTGTCGTCGGTGACGACCACCAGGTCGGCCCCGCGCGCGGCCGCGGCCCCCATGAGCGGACGCTTCTCCGCGTCGCGGTCGCCGCCGGCGCCCAGCACCACGATCAGCCGCCCGTCGGTCTGGGCCGCCAGGGTGGCCAGCACGGCTTCCACTGCGGCGGGCTTGTGCGCGTAGTCGACGACGGCCAGGAAGTCCTGCCCGACGTCGACCTTCTCCAGCCGCCCCGGGACCGCGACCTGCCCCAAACCGGCGACGGCGGTCGCGACCGGCACCCCGGCGGTGGCCGTCAGGCCGACCGCCAGCAGGGCGTTCGCGACGTTGTACGCGCCCGGCAGGGGCACGGTCATCACGTGCTCGGCCTCCTCCGGATCGGAGATCACCACGGTCTGGGAGCCGCCGTCGACCCCGACCTCGCCGACCACCGACCAGGCGCCGTCGCCGGTCGTCGACACCGTCGCGACGGCTTCGGCGCCGCTGCGGGCCACCTCGGCCATCTGCTCGCCCCACCGGTCGTCGACGCAGATCACCGCCTGGCCCGCGCGATTCGGCGAGCCGGGAGCGAACAGCCGGGCCTTGGCCTCGAAGTACTCGTCCATGCTGTGGTGGTAGTCCAGGTGGTCCCGCGACAGGTTGGTGAAGCCGCCGACCGCGAAGTGGCAACCGTCCACACGGCCCAGTGCCAGCGCGTGGCTGGAGACCTCCATGACGACCGCGTCGACGCCGCGCTCGACCATCACCGCGAACAGTCGCTGCAGGTCGGGGGCCTCGGGGGTGGTCAGGGAAGTCGGCACCCGCTGGCCGTCGATCCGCACCTCGACGGTGCCGACCAGGCCGACGGTCCGGCCGGCGGCACGCAGCGCAGCCTCGGCCAGGTACGACGTCGTGGTCTTGCCGGAAGTGCCGGTGATCCCGATCAGAGTCATGCGCGACGACGGGTCACCGTAGATCCGGGCCGAGATGTTGCCGAGCACCGACCGCGGATCGTCGTGCACCAGCACCGGCAGTCCGGCGGTCGCCGCGTCGTCGCGGATCAGCGCCAGTCCGGCGTCGTCGGTCAGGACCGCCGTCGCCCCGGCGGCCGCGGCCTGACCGGCGTAGCGGGCGCCGTGCGTACGCGTACCCGGAAGCGCCGCGAACAGGTAGCCGTCATAGGCGTCCTGCGCCCGCAGGGTGACCCCGGCGACGGCACCCGGCGCGCCGTCGAGCCGGGCGCCGGAGAGTCGCGCGAGGTCGTCGAGCTGGGTGGAGAACGGCGTCTGCGGCCGCAGCGGCCCGTCCTGCGAATCCTGCGCCACTACTTCCGCCCTTCACCCGATCTCGCCGGGACGCCTAACACCCCGGGACTTGAACAACTGCAGTGTCTTACCTTGCGGGACTCAGCCCTCGAGGCGCAACCGCGGTGCGGGAGCCTGCGAGAACGGCACCTTCTCGTGTTGCAGCAGCCAGCCGCCGATGGTGGAGAACAACGGTGCGGCCGACTGTCCGCCGCTGCCGTCGGAGCTGCGCCGCGGGTTGTCCATCATGATGCCGATCACGTAGCGCGGATCGTCGGCGGGCGCGATGCCGGCGAAGGTGATGTTGTAGCTCGCGTTCGAGTAGCAGTTGCACGCCGGATCCACCTGCTGGGCGGTACCGGTCTTGCCCGACGTCTGGTATCCGGTGATGGCGCCCTTGGCGCCGGTGCCGTTCTGGACGCCCATCGGATCGTCCTGCATCACCGCGCGGAACATGTTCCGCACCGTGACCGCGGTCTGCGGGCTGACCACTCGCACCGGCTGCGGCGTCGTCGTGCCGGGGCCGCCCGCGCCCTGATCGTCGGCGATGATCCGCGGCGGGATGCGCAGGCCGTCGTTGGCGATGGCCTGGTACATCGAGGTCATCTGCAGCAGCGTCATCGACAGGCCCTGGCCGATCGGCAGGTTCGCGAACGAACCGCCCGACCACTGGCTGAGCGCCGGAACGTCGCCCGCGCTCTCGGCGGGCAGACCGACGTCGGTGCGCTGACCCAAGCCGAACGCGGTGAGCATGTCGGCGAACCGCTTCTCCCCGACCCGCTGGGCCAGCATCAGCGTCCCGACGTTCGACGACTTACCGAAGATGCCGGTGGTGGTGTAAGGGGCGACGCCGTGGACCCAGGCGTCGTTGACGGTGACACCGGCCATCCGGATCGAGCCCGGCACCTGGTGCATCTCGTCGGGAGTGGTCAGGTGGTTCTCGATCGCCGCCGAGGCGACGACCAGCTTGTTGACCGAGCCCGGCTCGAACGGCGAGGTGACCGACCGGTTGCCGAGGTCCGCGCCCTTCTGCTCCGACAGCGGGATCGACGCGTTGAACGTGCCGTCGTTGGCCATCGCCAGGACCTGACCGGTCCGCGAGTCCATCACCACGGCCGAGACGTTGTTGGCCCCGGACGCCTTCTTCGCCGCGTTGACCTGCGTCTGGACGAACCACTGGACGTCGGAGTCGATCGTCAGGCGGACGTTCTTACCGTCGATCGCCGGGTGCACGTTGCGCTTGCTGCCCGGGATCACCGCGCCGTCGGAACCGCGATCGAAGGTCTCGGTGCCGTTCATTCCGGCGAGCACCGGGTCGAGCGACGACTCGAGGCCGATCAGCCCGTTGCCGTCGAAGTTGACGTCGCCGACCAGGTTGGCCGCCAGCGAGCCGCCCGGATAGATGCGCACCGACTGCGGGTCGGCGCCGACCTCCGGGAAGTCGTTCATGATCTTGTTCGCGGTGTCCGGGCTGACCGAACGCGCGAGGTAGACGAAGTCCTCGTTCGACTTCAGCTTGGTCATCAAGTCGTCGGCGCTGATCGAGCCGCCGAGCGCCGACGAGACGCCGGCCGCGATCTGCCCGAGCCGAGTCTCGACGTCCGGCTTGCGCGAGTCCGTCTTGTGCGCTTCGTCGACGGCCTTGCGCACCGCGCGCGGCAGGAAGGTCAGTGCCCGAGCGTCACCGGTGTAGGCCAGCGGCCGGCCGTTGCGGTCGACGATCGAGCCGCGCTTGGCGTAGAGAACCACCTGGTCGGCGCGCTGCTGCGCGGCCTGCGCGGCGAAGGTGCCCGCATTGAGGACGTTCACGTAGACCAGGCGACCGGCGATGGCCAGCACCGCCACCGTGATCAGCACCCAGACGATCCGCTGGCGGCCGATGAAACGGCCCTCGGAGAAACCGCCGGTGCGCGACGACGATCCGCGACTCCCGGGCGGGCCAGGTCGACCTCCCGACGCGGGTCCTGCGCTCGACCGCCGAGCTGGCCCGGCACTACCCCTGGGAAGCGCGGGACGCCGCGGGCAGCACGGTGCGGCGCGAGCCGGCAGGCGTCGTGCTGGCGATCACCCA
>JASGFV010000046.1:0-19449 GCA_047605365.1 Gordonia sp. (in: high G+C Gram-positive bacteria) | reverse complement strand
GGCGCGGCCCTGGGGCCCCCGTGCCGGCCCCCCCGCCCCGGGACCCGGGCGCCCCGGCCGGTGCGCGCTCAAGGCGTCGGCACCGGCCGGCTCTCGGTTGCCGGGAACCTAGTGAGTTCTTATCGCGAACCCGGCAGGGTCACGCCCGGCAGACCCGGCACGGTGGGCGCAGGCGACGTGGTGGTCGTCTGGCCGGTCCGGCGGTTCTGCGGCGAACGGGGCTTGCTGGCAGGAGCCGTGCTCGACGGCGACTGCTTGTTCTTCTTGTCCTTCGGCGTGCGGATGCCCGCGTCGTAGTCGTCCTTGTTCTTCTGCGCGCCGCGGCCGGTCTTCGTGGTGTCGTCCTCGACGAAGCACGTCGAGCGGACGACGTTGTGGAAGGTGATCAGGCCGTAGGTCAGCGGGAGCGCGCCGAGCGTCGCGATCACGCGGATCGGCGACAGGTAGCCGACGGTCGGCGGCGTCGGGCCGGGGAAGGCGAGGGTGCCGATGGTGCTGAAGAGGTAGAGCGCGGTGTAGTACGTGTAGTACGCCGCGGTCAGCGACTTGGTGACCGTCAGATCACCGATCGGCACGGTGGCGGCGAGGTTGTCGCCCTGGCCGATGTTGTGACCGAGGCCCAGCATGATGTCGAGCGGTGCGCCGCCGACGTAGGGGATCATGCCGCCGATCATCGACGCCAGCGACTCCGCCTGGCTGAAGTCGGCCGGATCGGCCGGAATCAGGTTGTGGTGGATGCGCGTGCTCTGCATCTGGGCGAGCAGTGCTCGGGTCTGAGCCTTGACCGCGTTCTTCTGGGCAGGCGTGGCGGCGACGGACTGCGCGTACTCGCCGGTGCGCGCGACGATGCGCTTGAGCGGCAGGTCGCCGATCGGCTTGCAGGTCTTGTCGTCGGCCAGCGCCAGCTGGTTGGCGGTGTCTTCGACGATCGCCGGGATGTTCAGGTTGTACTTGACCTTGTCGCTGGGCTTGCCGGCCAGGTCCTTCTGTTCATCGGTCACCTGGGCGACGCACTGGTTCATCAGCGAGTTCGAGATGCCCTGGTAGATGTACTGGGAGGCGATGCCTCCGCCCATCACGCCGAGCTGCAGCATGGTGTTGTACGTGAAGTAGCCGGCCGCCGAGGACAGGGCGGTGCCGGTCAGCGGGCTGCCCAGGTAGGGGGTCAGGCCGATCGCCAGGCGCACCGGCGCGAGAATCGCGACGAAGAAGAACAGGTACGCCGTCTCGACCGCCTGCGACAGCGTGATGTTGGAGACCGGGATCGCGTCGTTCTTCTTGCCGTCCCGGATCTTGAGCAGGTCGCTGATGATGATCTGCGACAGCGGCGAGCGGTACTTCATCGACGGATCGTCGCGGTCGGCGCCCAGTGTCATCGGGTTCTCGCTGAGCGTCAGCGTGGAGACGGTGATCCGCTCCATGTCCTGCTTCACCGAAGCGCGGACGGCAGCGGCGTTGGCGCGCAGCGCCGCCGGAATGGTCGGCAGCGTCGACTCATAGATCGCGTCGAAGACGACGGCCAGTGAGGTGAACTCGGCGCTGACGCACGTCGTGTCCTTGCCCTTGTTCTCCTCGAGCGGCTTGAGCAGCGAGCGCGGTGACTTCTTGATGCGCTCCTGGCGCTCTTCGTACGTCTCGGCGGGCTTCGGCGCGGGGCGCTTCTTGGTGTTCTTGGCGACCTGAGTGGAGTGCGCGACGCGTTCGGGATGGAACACTGCGGCGTTGCCGTTCGGCACCGCGGCGTTGGCGAGCATCGCCGCCAGCACGCTCACGACGGTCGCCTGAACGGCCCACCGCTTCGCGATCGAATGTTTCGGCCGACCCTGGCCGCGGTCCCACTTCGTTGCCATGCGCATCTTCCTGTCACCTGCAGAGATGTGGGTCACCAGGGGTCTCTAGCGCAGCATTGAGCCGCGCGATACGCGGTGCGCTGATGAGGGTCCCGACCCACCTGAGAGTGAACTTAGCATAGCCTTTGCTACGGGTAGATTGCGGACGCGAGATGCTTGTCACAACACCCGGTAGCCTTTCGGAGGTGACTGCCTTTCCGCTGACCGATCCGTCCGTCGTCGACTCCCTCGGCGGCCGCCTGCGAGCCGCCGAATTCACGTCCGAGGGCATCTCCCGCGTGCTCGGCGAACAGGCCGGCGAAGCCCTCGTCAACGGAGTCTGGTGGCCGGCGCTGCGGGCGACGCAGCGCGCCGAACCGGGCGATCAGGCGCTCGCCACGTTGATCCGGCTGTTCCTGCTCGGCCGCACCGAGTCGATGCGCGACGCCGAGTCCGCGTTCGGCGAGCTGTCCGTCGACGTCCTGGTGTCGCAGGGCGTGCTGGAATGCGACGGCGACGACGTGCGCGCGGCCCTCGACATCCGACCGCACGGCGGCGACGACCGCGAATACCTGGTCCTGTCCGATCAGGACGCTCTGATGCGTCCCGCGGCCGTCAACCATGACCATGTGCTGGGCATCGGCGGAGCGTCGATGTCGTTGGCGCAGGCAGTGATTCGCACGCCCTTCGACCGTGCGCTCGACCTCGGCACCGGCTGCGGCATCCAGGCGCTGCACATGGATGCGCACTGCGGGAGCATCGTCGCCACCGACACCAACGAGCGCGCCCTGGCGCTCGCCGCCGCGACCGCCCGACTCAACGGGATGGACTGGGACCTGCGTCTCGGCAGCCTTTTCGAGCCGGTCGCCGGCCAGACCTTCGACCTGATCGTCTCCAACCCGCCGTTCGTCGTCGGCTCCGGCGTCCAGGACTACATCTACCGGGACTCCGGGATGGCCGGCGACGACCTGAGCCGCCGGCTCATCACCCAGATCGGCGACTACCTGGCGCCCGGCGGCGTCGCCCAGGTGCTCGCCAACTGGATCGTCCACGACCCGGAGCAGTGGCAGACCCGCATCGCCGAGTGGGTGGCCGACAGCGGACTCGACGCCTGGGTGGTGCAGCGTGAACTGGCCGACCCGATCTCGTACGTCTCCCTGTGGGTGTCGGATGCGGGGGAGAGCGCCGAAGACGCCGCACGACGCGGCGCGGCGTGGCTCGACTGGTTCGACGCGCAGGGCATCGCGGGCATCGGCATGGGCCTGGTGACGTTGCGCAAGCCCGACTCCGACCGCGCCCCGGACGTGGTGATCGAGGAGATCACCGCCGTCGGCCAGGAGGTCACCGGTTTCGAGGCGCAGGCGTACTGGGCGCGCCGCGACTACCTGCGCGTCACGTCCGACGACGAGCTGCTCGCCGCGTCGCTCGCCGCGTCGCCGGTCTTTCTGGAAGCCCAGTCGCTGCCCGGCGACGACGGCTGGCAGGAGATCTCGGCGACCGTCACCCGCCCGGGCGGACCGGGTGCGGTGATCGCCGTCGACGAAGTGCTGACCGCCCTGTTCGCCGGCTGCCGCGGCGAGGTGCCGCTCGGCGCGCTGATCACCCTGCTCGCCGACTTCCACGGCGTCGACTCCGGCGCCCTCGCAGAGGCTGCTCTGCCGTCGATCCGCGAGGCGATCGGCCGCGGGATTCTGTATCGGGCGGGTTGATTTGCAAGGGAAGTCCCCCGTGACTTCAACGTCTCGTCTCGCTGGTTGAGCGAGCGGAGCGAGTCGAAACCGCCTGATCTCGATACGGTCCCTCTCTCGTCGGGTCCTACTCGATCACCACCGCCGGGGGCGGGGGAGACGAGACGTCGAAGTCCTGGGGACTTCTCTTACAGACCCGGGCCTGAGATAGCCGACGAAGATCGTGGGCCGGGCCGGCTCGGTGGAGTGCCGGAACCACGCGAAGAAGCCGGTGGCCGGCCACGCCAGTACCGCCACCACCGTGAGGGTGGTCGCATTCGCCGAACACGCGCCCGGCTGCCTGCGCACCACACTCACCGGCGACGGCTTGTTCAGCCACGGGACGTAGTCGGTGTAGCCCTCGCAGGTCAGCGCGCAGTCGTGCAGTGCAGGTTGGTCAGGAAGCCCATCACGCCGTGCGACAGGTTCGCCTGGCCGTTCACCCCGCCGATGCGCGTCTACGAAGTACGAGCCGGCGTCGGACTCGGCGGAGTTGAGGATGTAGACGCCGTCCTTGTCGCTCACGTACGACGCGGCGAATCCGGGGTCGGCGCGATGGTTTCGAGCGCCATGGTCGCTCCCGTTAGCATTGGCTAACCTATGTCGTACACACCACGACAATTCGGAGTATTTGGTCAAGCTGGACGGGGCTAGCCGACCGCGTCGAGGGCCGCGGAGAGATCCGCGCGCAGGTCGGCGACGTCTTCCAGGCCCACCGAGAACCGCAGGTGCCCGAATTCGCGAAATCCGTCGGGATAGGCGGCGACACGTGGACCGGAGGTGCCGACGTGGACGATCAACGACTCGTCGTGGCCGATCGACACCGCCGACGTGATGACCCGCAGCGCGTCGACGAACCGGTTCTGCAGCTCCGGGCCGCCGTGCAACGCGAACGACATGACGCCGCCGAAACCGCGCCCGCCGAACTGCCGCGCCGCCAACTCGTGCTGCGGGTGACTCTCCAGGCCGGGGTAGGCGACGTACGCGATCCGCTCGTCGGCTTCCAGGAACCGCGCCAGCTCGAGCGCCGAGGACTGGTGCTGCGCCAGGCGCAGCGGCAGGGTGACCGAACCGCGCATGATCAGCCAGGCGTTGAACGGCGAGATCACGCCCCCGACGTCGACCATCGCCTCCGACCGGATGGGCGCCACCGCCGCGGCGCTCCCGATCACCGCGCCGCCCATCGCGTCGCCGTGACCGTTGATGTACTTGGTCAGCGAATGCACCACCAGGTCCGCGCCGTCGCGAAGCGGACGGTACAGCGGCGGCGGAGTGAACGTGGAGTCGATCATCAGCAGCGCGTCGTGCGCGTGCGCGATCTCGGCGAGAGCGGCGACGTCGGCCACCTTGGTCGTCGGATTCGCGATCACCTCGGCCGTGATCAGGCGGGTGTTCGGTCGCATCGCCGCGCGCACGGCGTCGAGGTCGGTGACGTCGACGAAGGTCGCCTCGATCCCGTACTTGCGGGGCAACAGGGACGTCCACAGCTTGTACGTCGCCTCGTAGGTGGTGTCGGAGACGACGACGTGGTCGCCGGAGTTCACGTGCGCGAAGAAGACCGCGTGCAGCGCGGCGACCCCGGAGGCCAGCGCCACCGCGTCCTCGCCGCCCTCCAGCGCGGCCAGCTTGTCCTGCAGTGCGATCTGGTTCAGCCCGGTGTTGCGCGTGTAGGTGAGGTGCTCGGGATTCGACCAGTCCATCGACGACGGATCCGGCGGCAGGTGATACGAGTTCGCCATCGTGATCGGCACGCGGATCGCGGCGCCCTCGCCCTCGGCGTGATTGCCGCCGTGCACGCTCAGCGTGCGCTCGCCGATGGTCGACGGATCGGTCTTGTCGGGACGGGCGGCACCCATGTCAGCCTCCAGTGTTCGCGGGTGTGCATTTCGGCCGCGGCCGGTTCGACGGAGCGCTGCCCGACGACGCGTCGTCGACGGTCTGCTCCGGCGGCGGCGCGGCTCGTGCCAGCATCCGCGCGGGCAGTCGATGCAGCTTGTCGACCTGCATACGCGTCCGGAACTCCGCCCAGGCCCAGCAGGCGGCGAATACGCTCAGCGCGATCAGCATGGCCGGCCACGCGTCCCACGGACGCGCCCACAGCCAGGCCGGAATCACCAGCAGCGCCGTCGCCTGGACGACGTACGAGTCCAGGCTGCGGCTGCCGGTCGCCGTCAGCGGACGCAACCAGTCGCGGTCGGTCCACTGTAGGAGCCGGCGGAAGACGCCGTACACGCAGGCCACCACGAGCCATGCCACCAGCACGCGCACCGGCCCCAGTTCGAGTTTGTCGATCAGATCAGGGGAGCGGCGCAGCACCGCCCGCAGGTCGTGGCCGTAGTTCAGGGCGAGCCAGGCGATGGCCGTGCCGCCGATCAGCCAGGCCAGCGAGTCGTCGATCCGGCGCGGAATCTGCCAGTCGTCCCAGCGCCAGCCGATCACCATTGCCGGAACGAACAGCACCTGCCAGGCCGCCCAGTTCTGGACGGGTAGTCCGCCCGGCGACGAGCGGATCATCAGCACGCTCGCGTCGGAGATCTGGCTGACCTCGTACAGAGCGAGGGAGGCGACGACGATCGGCGCCCACAGATTTCTGGCCAGCAGGGGGAGCAGCACGTACGCCGACGCCATCAACAGCATGTACAGCAGCAGGATGTTGCCACCGCTCGGCAGAAAACGCATGGTCACCGCCCACCACAGCTGCGCGCCGACGGTCTCGTGCGCAGGAAGCACGGCGATCGCCCAGAACTCCCGTGCACTCATCGTGAGGCCGACGGCGATCGCCACCAGTGAGATGAACAGCTGCGCGGCGTACAGCGAGCCGAGACGTCTGGTGAGCCGCCCGTAGGCGTATCGCAGACCGTGCCGTCCGATCCATCGCCGATAGACGATGCCCAGCACCAGCCCGGACAGGAGCACAAAGGCGCTCATGCCGTCGACGTGCGGAAACGCGTGGGTCGGCGCGGCGATCTTGGTGCCGTCGGCGAAGTGGAGACTGATCATGCTCCAGATCGCGAGGCCGCGCGTCGCGTCGATCGCGAAGTCGCGGCCCGTCGAACCGGGAACTCTCCGTGTACTGCCCATAACGCTTCAAACGGTACGGCGCGCCGGCTCGAAAGCCGGCGCGCCGCGCCTGTCGTGTCTTACCGAGCTCAGCTGTACAGGTCGACGATGGCCTGCTGGTAGGTGTCGTGGATGACGTTGCGCTTGAGCTTCAGCGTCGGGGTCAGCTCGCCGGTGTCGATGGTGAAGTCGGTGTCGAGCACCTCGAACTTCTTGATCGCCTCGGCGGCCGAGACCGTCGCGTTGGCGGCGTTGATCGCCTCCTGGAATTCGGCGCGCAGAGCGGCGTTCTTCGCCAGGTCGGAGATCGACGTGTCGGCCGGCAGGTCGTGGCGCTCCAGCCAGCCCGGGACGGCCTCGGCGTCGATCGTGATCAGCGCGGCGATGAACGGCTTCTTGTCGCCGACCACCAGGCACTGGCTCACCATCGGGTGCGCCCGGATGGTGTCCTCGAGCTGCGCGGGCGAGACGTTCTTGCCGCCCGCGGTGACAATCAGTTCCTTCTTGCGGCCGGTGATGAAGAGGAAGCCGTCGTCGAGGCGGCCGATGTCGCCGGTGTGGAACCAACCGTCGCGGATCGCGTCGGCGGTGGCCGCCTCGTTCTGCCAGTAGCCGGTGAAGACGACGGGGCCGCGCAGCAGCACTTCGCCGTCCTCGGCGATCGCCACGGTCACGCCGGGCACCGGACGGCCGACCGAACCGATCTTGGTGTGGTCCTCGCTGTTAGCGGTGACCGCGGCCGTGGTCTCGGACAGGCCGTAGCCCTCGTAGACCGGGATGCCGGCGCCGCGGAAGAAGTGTCCGAGACGCTCGCCCAGCGGCGCGCCGCCGGAGACCGCGGCCTCGCAGTCGCCGCCGAGGGCGTCGCGGAGCTTGCCGTAGACCAGCTTGTCGAATACGGCGTGCTTGGCCTTGAGCAGCAGACCGACATTGCCGGCTTCCAGCGCGCGGCTGTAGGCGATGGCGGTGTCGGCGGCGGCGTGGAAGATCTTGCCCTTGCCGCCGTCGACGGCCTTCTGCTCGGCCGTGTTGTAGACCTTCTCGAACACGCGGGGCACCGACAGCACGTAGTTCGGCTTGAAGACCGCGAGGTCGGCGATCAGGTTCGGGATGTCGCTGGTGTGACCCAGGGTGACGCCGTTCTCGACGCAGCCGACCGCGACGACGCGTGCGAACACGTGCGCCAGCGGCAGGAACAGCAGCGTCGACTTGCCCTCGACCAGGCCGGTGCCGACCGACGTGCGGGTCGCCTCGCACTCGGCGAGGAAGTTTGCGTGGGTCAGCACGACGCCCTTGGGACGACCGGTGGTGCCCGAGGTGTAGATCAGGGTCGCGGCGTCGGTGGCGCGGGCGCCGGCCTCCCGCTCGTCCAGGGCCGAGTCCGGGACGTCGGCTCCGCGCTCGCGCAGAGTCGCGATCGCACCGTCGTCGATCACCAGGGTCTCGCGCAGCGCGGACGCGCCGTCGATCACGCTGCCGTGCTTGCTGCGGTGGCCGTCGTTCTCGACGATCAGCAGGCTCGACGCCGAGTCGTTGAGGATCCAGTCGACCTGGTCCGGCGCGGAGGTCTCGTAGATGGCGACGGTGGTCGCGCCGGCGCGCCAGATGGCGTAGTCGATCAGGTTCCACTCGTAGCGCGTGGCGGAGAGCAGTGCGACACGGTCGCCGGGGTTGATGCCCGAGGCGACCAGCCCCTTGGCGACGGCGTCGACCTCTTCGGCGAACTGCTGGGCGGTGACGGTGATCCAATGACCGCCGTTGCCGCGGCGCTTGAACAGCGGAAGCGTGGGGCGCTCGCGGCGCAGCTTCTGGACCCGAGTGATCGTCGTGGCGTTCTCGTCGACGGTCATGGTGGCCGGAGTGGTGTACTCCTGCATGCGTGAATCTCCCCGTTGTGTTGTCTGAAATGGGCGTTATCTCGCACTTTGCGTGCGTCGTGAACAGTCACAGTACCAGGGGGGCGAGTGAGGGCAATCACAAGCCGATTTCAAGGTAGAATCGACAGTCGATGACTACGAATGCCCGCTCATGAGCGAATCAGACAGCCCCGCAGACACCGTCGCCACATTCGACGGGCTGGGTATCGACGACCGAGTCCGTGCCGCGATCGACGAGATCGGCTACGAATCGCCGTCGCCGATCCAGGCAGCCACCATCCCTCCGTTGATGGACGGCCGCGACGTCGTCGGTCTCGCGCAGACCGGCACCGGCAAGACCGCTGCCTTCGCGATCCCGATCCTTTCCCGCCTGGACACCTCGGCCCGCAAGCCGCAGGCCCTGGTGCTCGCGCCGACCCGCGAACTGGCCCTGCAGGTGGCCGAGGCGTTCGGCAGCTACTCCAGCAAGATGCCCGAAGTGAAGGTCCTGCCGATCTACGGCGGCCAGAGCTACGGCATTCAGCTGTCCGGCCTGCGCCGCGGCGCCCAGGTGATCGTCGGCACGCCCGGTCGCGTGATCGACCATCTCGACAAGGGCACGCTCGACCTGTCTGAGCTCCAGTACCTGGTGCTCGACGAGGCCGACGAGATGCTGACCATGGGCTTCGCCGAGGACGTCGAGCGGATCCTCGCCGACACCCCCGACGAGAAGCAGGTCGCGCTGTTCTCCGCGACCATGCCCGCGGCCATCGGGCGACTGGCGCGCAAGTACCTGAACGACCCCGAGGAAGTCACCGTCAAGTCGAAGACTTCGACGGCGCAGAACATCAGCCAGCGGTACCTGCAGGTCTCTCACCAGCGTAAGCTCGACGCGCTGACCCGAGTCCTCGAGGTGGAGCCGTTCGACGGCATGATCATCTTCGTTCGCACCAAGTCGGCGACCGAAGAGCTGGCCGAGAAGCTGCGTGCCCGCGGACTGTCGGCCGTCGCCATCAACGGCGACATGGTGCAGGCCCAGCGTGAGCGGACCATCAACCAACTCAAGAACGGGCAGATCGACATCCTGGTCGCCACCGACGTCGCCGCCCGCGGCCTCGACGTCGACCGGATCTCGCACGTCGTCAACTACGACATTCCGCACGACACCGAGTCGTACGTCCACCGGATCGGCCGCACCGGCCGCGCCGGACGGTCGGGCAACGCCCTGCTGTTCGTGTCGCCGCGTGAGCGTCATCTGCTGCGCGCCATCGAGCGGGCCACCCGGCAGACGCTCGAAGAGATCGGCCTGCCGTCCGTCGAGGACGTCAACGCCCAGCGTGTCACCAAGTTCGGCGAGTCGATCACCGCGAACCTGAGCTCGTCGAACCTCGACATGTTCCGCGGTCTGGTGGAGAACTACGCCCGCGAGAACGACGTCGCGATGGCCGACATCGCCGCGGCACTGGCGCTGGAGACCCGCGACGGCGGCTTCCTGATGTCGCCGGATCCGCCCAAGAGCGAACGTCGCGAGCGGCCGGAGCGTCGTGAGCGCGCCCCGCGCAGCGGCGGCGGACACTTCGCGACCTACCGCATCGCGGTCGGACGCAAGCACAAGGTGTCGCCGGGTGCGATCGTCGGCGCCATCGCCAACGAGGGCGGCCTGACTCGCGGCGACTTCGGCAACATCAGCATCCGCGACGACTTCAGCCTGGTGGAGCTCCCGGACGACCTCGACGCCGAGACCATGGCACTGCTCAAGCACACCAAGATCGGGCGCAACCCGATCGACCTGCGTCCGGACATGGGTGCGCCGCGTCAGCGCGGCGGCCGGTCGGGCGGCGGCTACAAGGGCGGTAAGGGCGGTGGCCACAAGGGCGGCGGCCGCGACAGCTGGGGCAAGCGTCCCCCGCGCGTCGCCGGGCGCTGAGTCCCGCTCCGCTCGACGTTCTGAGCTGAAGACCCCCGCTGCCGATTTCGGCGGCGGGGGTTTCGCTGTGCGCTCAGTCGACGTCGATGATCGCCTGGATGCGCGGCGCGTACAGGTCGATGAGTTCCTCGGTCGACTCGTCGGTGAACGCCGGCGCGGCGACCAGATAGCGCATGGTGGCGACGCCGAACATCATCGCGACGATCGCGCGTACGGTGTCTCGCGAGATGCCGAGCTGCTCGACCGCCAGCGGCAGCATCGACTGTGATGCGAACTCGCCGAGCGTTTGAGCCTGGCCGGGGTCGGTGACCGCCGACCGGAGGTAGGCCTGCATCGTCGGGCCGGTCTGCGGGTCGTCCCACACGGTCAGGTAGGCCGTCGCGAGCCGTCGTCCGAGCTCCTCGCGCGGGCCGATCGACGCCTCGCGCACCAGGTCGGCCGGGTTGATCGGCAGCTCCATCGCCGCCACGTACAGGCCGCGCTTGTTCGTGAAGTAGTAGGGGATCAACGCGACGTCGACGCCGGCGCGGGTCGCTACCGCGCGCAGCGTCGTCTTGTCGAAGCCGTGCTGGGCGAACAGTTCCCGGGCCGCGGCGAGGATGTCGTCGGGTGCGGTGCTGTCTCCGGCGCGACGTCCGGTCCGGGTGGCGGTCATACCTGCACGATACCGCAATTCAACAAGTGTTGACATATCTCGCGCCCGGCTCTAGCGTTGAATTCAACAACAGTTGAAACGACCGGGCCGGCACGTCGAGCCCGCATCGACGGGAGAAGTCATGAACGCACAACTGGTCCGCAAGACGGCCGGCCTCATCGTGGGGCTGTCCATCGCGATCCCGCTCATCCTGCTGATGTTCATCGGGCCGTCCTCCCGGGGGACGCCGCACGACCTGCCGATCGGCGTGGTCGGCCCGCAGGCCGCGGTGACGCAGATGTCCGCGGCGCTCGAGCAGAAGCAACCGGGCGCGTTCGAGGTGCACGCCTACGCGTCCGCCGAAGACCTGCAGCGCGCCACCCGCGACCGCGACGTCTACGGCGGTCTGGTTCTCGGCCCGCAGCCGCAGACGATCATCGCCACCGGCGCCAGCCCCGTGGTCGCGGGAACGCTGACTCAGATCGGTCAGCAGGCTGCCCAGCGGACGGGTGCGACGCCTGAACTGGTCGACGTGGCGCCCGCCGCGCAGGACGATCCGCGCGGGGCCGGCTTCGGCTCGGTGGTGATGCCGGTGTTCATCGCCGGTGCGGCGCTGGGCATCGCCCTGACGCAGGTGGTGCGGCGCGGCACGCTGATCGCCCTGCTGCTGCCCGTCGCGGCGGCGCTCATCGGCGCAGCCGTGGTCGGTGCGGCGATGCTGGTCGGCGTCCTGCCCGGCGGATTCTGGGCCCAGTGGCTGGCGATGTCCGGCGGAATCCTGGCGATCGGCTCGGCCGTCGCGGGCCTGGTGTCCCTGATCGGCATGGCCGGCGTGGGCATCGCCGCCATGTTCTTCATGATCGTGGGCATGCCGCTCTCCGGCATCGCCTCGCCCCCGGAGTTCCTGCCCGGGATCTGGGGCACAGTGGGGCAGTGGCTGCCGCTGGGCGCTACCGGCACGGCCCTGCGCGACGCCGCGTTCTTCGCCGACGGCTCGCTGATCGGGCCGGGAGCCGGAGCCGCGTTCGGAGTGATCGTGCTGTGGATCGCGATCGGCTACGCCCTGCTCGGAGCGAGCATGCTCAAGCGCCGCATGCTGCAGAACGAGCTCCTCGGCGACGGCGTCGTCGTCGAGCCGGACGGCGAAGAGCGCGAGCTGGTCCCGGCTGCGGGCTGATCGCTCAGCCGGGGTCGACCTCCACGACGGGCACGCCGTCGCCGGTCCGGCCGGTGGTCACTGGTACGCCGACAGCTCGGTGCGCAGGCCGGCGGCGATCGAGTCCATGTCGTTCGGACGCCGGGTGAGCATGCCTGCGACGAAGCGGAGCTTGTCGCCAGCGTGCCGCGGCACCACGTGAAGGTGGGTGTGGAACACGGTCTGGAACGCCGCCCGCCCGTCGTTGAGGGCCAGGTTCACGCCGTCGGCCGCCAGCGACGACGACCTCGCGGCCGCCGCCACCCGCTGTCCGGCCCGGAACAGTGCGGCTCCCGCTTCCGCGGGGAGGTCGGCGAGGCCGGACGAATGCTTGCGCGGCACCAGCAGCGTGTGGCCGGCCGCGATCGGGCGGATGTCGAGGAAGCCGAGCACTTCCTCGTCGCGGTAGACGATCCGGGCCGGAGCGGTGCCGGCGACGATGGCGCAGAAGACGCAGTCGGTCATTCTCGCAATGGTAGGTGGTGCTCGGGGGCTCAGCTGTGGCCGGAGGTGCAGACCCAGTCGTAGACGTAGCCGCCGCCCGAGTAGTACAGCGCGTTGGACTGTGCGCGGTACAGGCTCGGCGCCCAGCCGTAGCCCCAGTAGTCCGAGCCCTTGGCGATCGCGCCGCAGCCGTTGACCATGGTGACCACGATCTTGCAGTCGCTGTAGCCGCAGACGCTCATCGCCGCGTTCTGCGCCGAGGTGCTGTCCGGGTAGTCCCACGCGCGGCCGGTCGCGCCGGTCGACGGCGACAGCGACATCGCGCCGTAGTACGAGTAGGCGTGTGCGGGGGCGGGCTCCACGACGGTCGCGACGGTGAGGGCCGAACCGGCTCCGAGGACCGCGAGCGCGCCGGAGATGATGCGCTTTCTGAGGTTCATTTCGCTTCTCCTTTTTGTTTCACCGCGCCGACCGAGGTCAGCTGCCGGCCTTCTCGCGGGTGGGTTCGCCCGACTTCGGAGCTTCCTTGGGCTTCTCGTTGCTCGGCGTCTTGACGTCGGCGGGCTTGGCGACCTCGACGGTCTTGTTCCAGTTCGAGATGTCGACGGTCATGGTGACCTTGTCGGCCGGGGTGACGACGACGCGGGCGACCTGGTTGTCATCGGTGATGTAGACGGTGGTCTTGAGCGCGTCGGTGGCTTCCTTGGCGTCCTTGCCCGCGGCGCCGGTCAGGCCCGCGGTGGCCTTGGCGGGGACGGTGCCGGTGATCTTGGTGGTCTCGACGCCGTTGATCGTCTCCTTGCCGTCGATCTTCGCGCCGTCCAGCGAGCGCAGGATGTGCGGCACGCCGGTCTGCGGGTCGAGGACCGCGGAGACGTTGTAGATGGAGCGCCCGTCGCCGTAGTCGAGCCAGCCGTCGCCGTTGACGTTCGCGTAGAAGCGGTCGCCGACGTAGACGAACGGGGCCTCGACCGTTTTGCCGCCCATGTTCAGGGTGGCGGTGCCCTTGCCGGCCATCGCGGGCTTCACGTTGACGTCGGCGTCGACAGCGGTGGCGTTGAGGCCCTGGAAGCTGCCGTCGACCTTGAGGTTGACGTGCGCGCCGGTCAGTGCCGCGGTGGAGTCGGCGGCGGCGTTGAGCTGCGTGGTGGCGGCAGAGTCGGAGGTGGCGGCGGGCGTGGTGTCGTCGTTCGACGAGCAGCCGCTCAGGACGAGCGCCGCGCTGGCGCCGACGGCCAGAAGCACCGCGGTGAGCCGATTAGGTCGATGCATTCGAAATCTCCTTCTCAGGTTGTGCAAAGAAATCTAGCAGCGTCCGAACGGGTGTTGACTCGACTGTCACCCCGGCGAATGACCGCATCGGGCCCGGTGACGGGAGCTACCCGAGTCTACGGACTGTGACAACCTTCACATAAATTCGTGGGAGTGCAGGCTATTGGGGGTTACCGGCGCGACTACCAGCGGGTATACCCGTGAGTCGGGCTCAACATGAGGACTCCCTCATGTTTCCGTGCCAGCATGGACTGATCCTCGGACGAGTCGTCCGGGTGCCACCCCGTCAGGCAAGGAGTGCCAGTGACCCTCGACCAGTTCCGTTCCCGCCAGCGCATCGAGACCTCCGCAGCGAACGAACCGAGTCTGATCGACCGTTTGGCGCAGGGGGAGGGCTACGCCGTCAGCTTCAGCGGACAGGGCGGCGCCTGGCTGCCGACCTTCGCCGAGCTGGTGATCGACGCCGACCTCGAAGATCAGATGATCGAAGTGATCGACGACGCCGAGCGGATCCTCGCGCCGGTCGCCGAGGAACTCGCCCGCGCGGGCGCGGGACGGTTCGCGCCGATCCAGTGGATGCGCGCCTTCGACGACGACGCGCCCGTCCCCGCCGACGCCGAGCTCGCCGAGGTGACCCTCTCGGTGCCCGGTGTGCTCCTGACCCAGCTGGCGGCGATCGCGTCGATGGCCAAGCAGGGCCTGGACACCACCGAGATCCCGCCGCTCGCCGTGATCGGCCACTCCCAAGGCGTCATGGCCACCGAGGCCATCGCCGTCGACGGCCAGCTGCCCGACGTCCGGCAGGGCGAACTGCTGGCGCTGGCCCACCTCATCGGCGCCGCCGCCGTGCTCACCTCTCGCCGTCTGGGCGTTCTCGGCACCGTCGACGCGTCGCCGATGCTCGCGATCTCGCAGGTCGCGCCGCAGGACGTCGAGGTGCTGGTGTCCCAGTACGTCTCCGGCCTGCCCGCGGCCACCCGCATCGGCGCCCCCGCGGTGGCCATTCAGAACTCGCCGCGCTCGGTGGTGCTGTCCGGCTCGCCGCGCCACCTGGCCGCATTCCAGCAGCTGTGCGAAGAGCGCGCTGCGGTCTCGGCCGACGAGCACAAGCGCAAACTGACCGGCGGTGCGCCGTTCGCCCCGGTCTTCGAGAAGCTGATGACCACGGTGCCCTTCCACCACCCGGATCTGGTGCCGGCCGTCGCGCTCGCCACCGAATGGGCGCAGCGCTGCGGCCTGGACCCGGCGCTCGCGCACCGCTACGCCAGCCGCGTGCTGGTGGACCACGTCGACTGGGTGTCCGAGGTCGGCGAGGCGATCGCCGGCGGCATCCGCTGGGTGATCGACCTCGGGCCATCGGACATGGCCACCCGTCTCGCCGCACCGCTGCTGCGCGGTCAGGGCGTCGGCCTGGTCGCCGCAGCGACCCGCGGCGGTCAGCGCAACCTCTTCGTCCCGGGCAGCGCCCCGGAGATCTCGCGCCCGTGGTCGCTGTTCGCGCCGCGGCTCCTGGAGCTGCCGGATCGTCGCACCGTCGTCGACACCGCGTTCACCCGGCTGACCGGCCGCTCGCCGATGCTGCTGGCCGGCATGACGCCGACCACCGTCGACCCGGCCATCGTCGCCGCAGCCGCCAACGCCGGACACTGGGCCGAGCTGGCCGGCGGCGGGCAGGTCACCGAAGAGATCTTCGCGGGCAACGTCGAACGTCTCCGCGAACTGCTGGAGCCGGGCCGCCAGGTGCAGTTCAACTCCCTGTTCCTGGACCCCTACCTGTGGAAGCTGCAGCTGGGCGGCAAGCGCCTGGTGCAGAAGGCCCGCGCGCAGGGAGCCCCGATCGACGGCGTCATCGTGACCGCCGGCATCCCCGAACTCGACGAGGCGACGGCTCTGGTCACCGAACTGACCGACGCCGGGCTGCACCACGTGGCCTTCAAGCCGGGCACCGTCGACCAGATCCGTGCCGTGGTGCGGATCGCCGCCGAGGTCCCGCAGTTCCCGATCATCGTGCATGTCGAAGGCGGTCGCGCTGGCGGTCACCACTCGTGGGAGGACCTCGACGACCTGCTGCTGGCCACCTACGCCGAACTGCGTGACCGCCCGAACGTGGTGGTCTGCGTCGGCGGCGGCATCGGCAGCCCCGAACGTGCCAGCGAGTACCTGACCGGCCGCTGGTCACGCCGGCACGGCTACCCGCTGATGCCGCTCGACGGCATCCTGATCGGCACCGCCGCGATGGCGACCCTCGAGGCCACCACGGCCCCCGAGGTGAAGCAGCTCCTGGTCGACACCGTCGGCTGCGACGCCTGGATCGGGGCCGGTCACAGCGCCGCCGGCATGGCCTCCGGCCGCAGCCAGCTGGGCGCCGACATCCACGAGATCGACAACGCGGCGTCGCGCTGCGGCCGTCTGCTCGACGAGGTGGCCGGCGACGCCGACGCCGTCGCCGAGCGTCGCGACGAGATCATCGAGGCCATGGCGGGCACCGCCAAGCCGTACTTCGGCGACGTCGCGTCGATGACCTACCACCAGTGGCTCCGCCGCTACGCGACCCTCGCGGTCGGATCTGCCGACGGCTCGCCGCTGCCGTGGGCTGACATCACCTGGTCGCAGCGTTTCAGCGACATGCTGCGCCGCACCGAGGCCCGCATGAACGCGCTGGACTCCGGCTCGTTCGTGTCGCAGTTCGGCGACGTCGTCGACGACCCGCACGCCGTGATCGACGCCCTCGAAGCCGTCTACCCGGCCGTCGACGTCGACGTGCTGCACCCGGCCGACGTGGCCTTCTTCCTCGAGCTGTGCCGCACCCCCGGCAAGCCCGTCAACTTCGTGCCCGTCGTCGACAAGGACGTTCGGCGCTGGTGGCGCAGCGATTCGCTGTGGCAGGCCCACGACCCGCGCTACAGCGCCGACGAGGTCTGCATCATCCCCGGCCCGGTGGCCGTCGCCGGAATCACGCGTGTCGACGAGCCGGTCGGCGACCTGCTGAACCGCTTCGAAGCGCAGGTCGTCGACGATCTGCGCGGCGCGGGCGAGCACGTCTGGCCCGCCGACGCCCGTCACCGCACCGGGCAGGTGGCTCCGGCCGGACAGCTCAGCGTCTTGATCGACGCCGACGACGTGCTGTGGTCGGGCCGCATCGTGCCCAGCCCGATCGCACTCCTCGGCGACCGCGACCAGTGGGAGCTCGCCGAGCCCCGCGAAGGGGAGTCCGGCGCGGAGTCCGCGTCGCACGCCCCGACCGGCGCCCGACTGGTGCAGGTCGGCACCGGCCCGGACCTGGCCGCGCGCTTCGAACTGATCGTGCCGGTCTCCGGCACTCATCTGCAGATCCCGCTCGAGGTGGATGCCGGTGTGCTCGACGGCGGCAGCCCGCGCGTCGGCGTCGAACAGGCCGCGACCGCCATGCGCGACCTGCTGGCCGTGGCCGCCGGCGGTTCGCTGGCGTCGGTGAGCGACGGCTCGGCGTCGTGCGTGGTGGACTGGCACGCCGACTCGGTGGCCGACCACAGCGGCGCCACCGCCTTCAGCCTCCCTCAGCGCCTGACCCCGGTCACCCCGGCGTCGGTCCACGGCTTCGCGGTGCCCGACACCCTGGTGGTCGCGTGCTGGCCGTCGGTGTTCAGTGTGCTCGGCTCGGCGACCACCGACCAGGGCGTGCCCGTCGTGGAGGGGCTGCTCGATCTGGTGCACCTCGATCACGCCGTCGAGCTCACCGGGACCGTCCCCGCCGCCGACACCCGGCTGCGGGTCGACGCCTCGCTCGGCGACGTCTACGACTCGGCTGCCGGCCGCGTCGTGGAGGTGTCCGTCGAGGTCTCCGCATTGTCCGACGACGACGAAGCCGCTCCGGTGGCCCGCCTGACCGAGCGTTTCGCGATCCGCGGACGGCTCGGCGACGCCGAGCTGGCCGATCCCGTGCGCGCCGGCGGCGCCCTCGACGACGAGCGGTCTGCGGTCCGCAAGCACCTGCGGTCGACGTCGATCACGGCCCCCGCCGACATGACCGGGTTCGCCGTCGTGTCCGGCGACCGGAACCCGATCCACACCGACGTCCTCGCCGCCCGGTTGGCGGGTCTGGGCGATCCGATCGTGCACGGCATGTGGCTGTCGGCCGCCGCGCAGCAGGTCGTCACCGCGGCCGACGCCGAGAACCCGGTGCCGTCGCCGGTCGCCCTGCGCGGCTGGACCGCCCGCTACCTCGGCATGGTCCGGCTCGGCGACCAGGTCGACGTCCGCGTCGACCGCGTCGGCCTGGACGCCGGACGACAGGTCGTCGAGGTGACCGCCAAGGTCGGCGACGACCTGGTGATGGCCGCGACCGGGCTGCTCGACGCGCCGACCACCGTCTATGCCTTCCCCGGACAGGGCATCCAGAGCAAGGGCATGGGCCTGGACGCGCGTTCGCGCAGCAAGGCCGCCCGCGAGGTCTGGGACCGTGCCGACAAGCACACCCGCGAGGCCCTCGGCTTCTCGATCCTGGCCGTGGTGCGCGACAACCCGACCACCCTCACCGCTCACGGCGCCACCTACCACCACCCGGACGGCGTGCTGTTCCTGACGCAGTTCACCCAGGTCGCGATGGCGACGCTGGGCGTCGCGCAGATCGCCGAACTCCGCGAGGCCGGCGGCTTCGTCGACGGCGCCATCACCTGCGGCCACTCGGTCGGCGAGTACAACGCGCTCGCCGCCTGCGCCGGCGTGCTGCCCCTCGAGGCCGTCCTGGAGGTCGTCTTCCAGCGCGGTTCGGCGATGCACCACCTGGTGCCCCGCGACGAGCAGGGCCGCAGCGACTACCGCATGGCCGCCATCCGCCCGAGCCAGTTCGCGCTGGCCGACGCCGACGTCGCCGACTTCGTCGCCGCGGTCGCCGACGACGCCGGCGAGTACCTCGAAGTGGTGAATCTGAACCTGCTCGGCTCGCAGTACGCGATCGCCGGCACCGTCCGCGGTCTGGAGCAGTTGCAGACCGAGGTGGAGCGACGGGTCGCCGAGCACGGCGGTCGCCGGGCCTTCATCCTGGTGCCCGGTATCGACGTGCCGTTCCACTCGACCGTGCTGCGCGCCGGCGTCCCGGAGTTCCGGGGCAAGCTGGAGGCGCTGCTGCCGGGCGACATCGACCCGGAGATCCTGGTCGGCAAGTACATCCCGAACCTGGTGCCGAGATTGTTCAACCTGGAGCGCGAGTTCGTCCAGGAGATCGCCGACCTGGTCCCGTCCGAGCCGCTCGACGCGGTGCTCGCGGACTGGGACTCGTGGGCCGCACGGCCGTCCGAGCTGACCCGCGTGGTGCTGATCGAATTGCTGGCCTGGCAGTTCGCCAGCCCGGTCCGCTGGATCGAGACCCAGGAACTGCTCTTCGCTCCGGCCGAACGCGGCGGGATCGACGTCCAGCGGTTCGTCGAGGTGGGCGTCAAGACCGCCCCGACCCTCGTCGGCCTGGCGCGCAACACCCTGAAGCTGCCCGACTACGGCGGCGCCGTCGCCGAGGTGCTCAACGTCGAG
>JASGFV010000045.1:0-19647 GCA_047605365.1 Gordonia sp. (in: high G+C Gram-positive bacteria) | reverse complement strand
GCGAGCAAATGGTCCGCGAAGTGATGGCGTGGCATCTGCAGCGCGTCGGCATGCATCGGCCGCTGAACGTCGAAGAGGTGGCCCGGCGACTCGGCGCCACCGAGCGGCTGCCGCTGCTCCGCCGCTGGATCGAGGATCTCAGCGGGGCCGGTCTGGTCCGCCGTGGCGCGTACGGGGTGAGCCTGACGCGTCCGGTGCGGCCGGTGGACGAGAGCCTGGCGCAGTGGGCCGAGCTCCGTCGGCGAGCCGCCGAGATCGACTACGGCGACGCCCAGCTCGGCTACGTCGAGGACTGTCTGCGTTCGCTCGGCGGGCTGCTCGACGGCAGCGTCGACCCGCTCGCCCTGCTGTTTCCCGACGGCGAGTTCGACGTCGCACGGGCCGCGTACGACGACAATCTGCTCGCGCGCTATCTCAACGGGCTGTGTGCAACGGCCGTCCGGACGGCCGCCGACGAACTCGGTCGACCGCTGCGCGTGCTGGAGGTCGGCGGGGGAGTCGGCGGCACCACCCGACCGGTGCTCGAGGCGCTGACCGGCCGCGACGTCGACTATCTGTTCACCGACGTCTCTCAGGCGTTCCTCCGCTCGGCGAGCCGGCAGTGGCCGCAGATCCGGACAGCGCTGTTCGACGTCAACGACGACCCGTCCGGCCTCGGCACAGATTTCGACGTGGTGCTGTGCGCGAACGTGCTGCACAACGCCCGCGACATTCCTGCGGCGGTGCGTCGCCTGACGGACTTGCTCGGTCCCGGCGGGGCACTGGCGATCATCGATTCCACGGCGCCCACGGCCGCGCTGATGGCGACGATGGAGTTCAAGGAGGGGCTCACCGATCAGCGTGACGTGCGCGCCGAGACCGGGGCGCCGTTCCTGCTGCTCGAGCAGTGGCGTGACGTGCTCGACGAGCATTCGCCGGCGGTCTACCCGCCGGCCGGTCATCCGCTGGAACGCGCCGGCCAGCACTTCTTCTGGGCTCCGGGGGTTTCGGCGAGCGAGTCGAAACCCCCCTCCGCGGAGCGCCTGGCTCAGGTCATCGCGATCTGGGCCGACGTGCTCGACGTCCCGGCGGCATCGCTCACCCCGGACTCGGACTTCCTGGTTCTCGGGGGCGACTCGTTGCTGCTGGCCCGCTGCGTCGGGCGACTGCGCCGCGAGCTGGACTGGGCGGCTCCCGACGCATGGGATCGGGTGTACCGCACGATCGTGGCCGAGCCGACCGTGCGCGGCTGCCTCGCAGTGCTGCAGTCGGAGGCCCCGGACTCCGCGGAGGCGGCCCCGGCCCCGAAGAACGGGCGCGCCGACGCACCCGCCGTGGCGCGGGCCGTCGCCGACTCGCCGGCCGCCGGGCGTCTGGTGGAACTCGTCGCGCCGAGCGATCCGGCGGCCGGCCCGCTGGTCCTGCTGCACGACGGGTCGGGCGGTCTGGGGCCGTACGCGGACCTGATCCCGGCGCTGAGAGACGTGCCCGGCGGCGTCTACGGAATCGAGCGGTCCCCGGATGACGGATACCTGGACCTTGCTCCCGAGCAGCTCTTCGGCGTGCTGCAGCGGCGATACGCCCGCCTCCTGCTCGATCGCCGCGTCACCGCGGCGCACCTGGTGGGATTCTGCATGGGCGGCCTGCTGGCCGCGGGCGTCGCCAGTGTCCTCGATGCGCACGACGTCGACGTCGACGTCACCGCGATCAGCTCCTACCGCATCCCCTTCCGGCTCGACGACGACGTCCTCACCGACTACGCCTTCGCGAAGGTGCTCGGCCGGGATCCCGCGGAGTTCGGGATCGTCGTCGACGACGAGACCGTCGGGGCCACACTGACAGCGGCGCGGGCGGCCGGGCGCCGCAGCATCGACTCCGGCGTGGTCGCCGAGTTCGGTCCGCCGGAGCTGGTCGAGGCGTTGCGGGCCGCCCCGCCCACCGTCGACGAACGACTGCGCCGGGCGCTCGCCGCTCGCCGCGACGGCGCGTTCACCGTCGAGACCCTGCGCGGGATGCGCGCGGTGTTCGTCCACAGCGTCGCCGCGGTGGCGCACTGGCGGCAGCCTCCGCTGCTGGCCCCGGCGACTTTCCTCCGGCAGCAGCGTTCGATGAGCTACCTGCCGACCCTGGGTGAGGACATGTCGGAGTTCTGGCGTGAACACTGCCTCGGGGAGTTCACCGTGATCGACCTGCCGGGCGATCACTTCACCTGTCTGACCGGCGCGAACGCTGTCGCCGCCGCCGCAGTCCTGGCCGATCGCACGGGCCGTCGCGGAACTGCCGAACAAGGGGTTCGACGATGAAAGTTGTGCTCTTCGGATCCGGCGGCGCCGTCGGACGTCATGCCGCCCGACGACTTGCGGCCGAACTCGGGCCTGACGACGAACTCGTCCTCGTCGGACGCCGCGGCACGACACCGTCGTTGCCGAACGGTGGTCCGCGGAGCGTCGTCGTAGATCTGCGGCTGCCGCTCGCCGGGTGGCCCGACGAACTGCACGCCGCCGACGTGGTGCTCTCGTGCGCGGGGCCGTCGTACCGATACTCCCCGGCGCTGGCTCGGTGGTGCGCCGAACAGGGCGTGGCCTACGTGGACGCCGGCGGCGATCAGCGCCTGATCGACGAGCTGGCCGGCGCGTCGTCGCCGATCCTGCTGGGCGCCGGAGTGCAGCCGGGGCTGATCGCGCACCTGGTGGCCCGCACCGCCGAACCCGGCGCCGACGTACTGGTTCTGTGCGGCGGCGCGCAACCCCTCAGCGAGGCCGCGGTCGGCGAGTACGCCCACAGCGTCACCGATCCGGACGGCTGGCCGGGCCGGGTGTGGGACGGCGGGGAGATCGTCGTCGACGACGGGGCGCCGCCGGTTCCGCCGTCGCGCACCGCCTCGGTGCACGCGCACCTCGATCCCGAATGCGCGGTCACCGCGCAGCGGCTGGGCCTGCAGCGGCTGCGCTGCTTCAACGTGATCGACGCGCCGGCCACGGCCGGGGCGCTGGGTGCGATGGTCTCCGGCGAAGGATCGATCGACGCGGTGCTGGCCGCGGCCGCGGTCGACGAGCGTCGTCGCGCCGAGACCGGCAGCGAACCGTACTTCACCATCGCCGTCACGAGCCACGGCCCGCATGCCGTGCGACGGTCCCGCATCCGGGTGGCTGACAGCTATGCGCTGTCCGGCGCGGTGGCCGCCGCCACCGCGCTCGCCACCCCCCGCGAACCAGCGGGCGCCCGTTGGGCGTCGGCCTCGGCGGCCTCTGACGCCTGGGACGACCTGGTCGACGTCCGCTACGACAGCCGGGAGGCGGTAGTCATCGGCGGCACCTTCGGGCGCGTCTACGCGGAGGCGTTCGCCGATCCGCTCGCCACCGTCCGCCTGGCCGGAGTCTCCGGAGCCGGTGGCGGCCGGAGCGCGGCCCTCGCCGAACAGTTCGGTGTTCCGGTGCTGCGCGGAGCGGTGTCGGGGCCGGACGTGGCCGTCGTCGCGGTGCGCGCGGACATCGTCGGCGGGCCGGGCGACGACGTCGTCGACGCCCTGCTGCGCCAGCGCGTCAGCGTCTTGCAGGAGCACCCCGTCGACGTGGCGTCGATCGCCCGGCACCTGCGGCTCGCCGCGGACCACGGTGTGCGATACGCGCCGACCGGCTTCTACGAACACCTGCCGACCGCACAGAGCTGGATCACCGCCACCGCACAGCTGCGTGCGCGCGGCGGGATCCGGGCCGTCTCCGTGCGGACCAGCATGCAGGTGCTCGAGCGGGCGCTGCTGATCGTGGGCGATGCGCTGGCCGCCGTACCTCTCGACCCGGCCACGGTCGTTCCGCTGCGCCCCGGAGCCTTCACCGTGACCGCGGATTGGGGCGGGATCCCGGTCGACGTCGTCGTCAACAACCGGCGTGACCCCGACGACCCGGACGCGAACAGTCACCCGCTGTTCTCAGCGGCCGTGGTCACCGGTGACGGCGAACTGTCGTGGCCGCACGTCCACGCGCCACTGCAGTGGACGCCGCATCCGTCGGAGGAGGGCCATGCGGTGTGGTCGCCGTCGATCACGACGAGCGCCGCGCCCCCGCACCGGCTCTGGGCGACAGCCGCCGAGGACTCGGTGCGCTCTCTGCTGGACACCCCGGCACCGGTGACGCCGATCAGTCAGCGGCATCTCGCGGTGATCGAGTGGTGGCAGGAACTGTGCTCACGGGCTCCGGAACCGGAGACGGTCACCGCCCGTGACCTGATCGGAGTGCATCGATGACGGCCCCGGCCGGACCCGCCTCGCTCTGGTCGCTTCTCGGACCCGTCCGCGGCCGCTTGATCGCCGCGGTGGCCGTTCAGATCCTGGCGTCGCTGGCGTCCGTCGTGCCCTACTGGGCGCTGGCGGTCGTCGTCGACCGTGCGCTGGACGGCCGGACCGGCGAACTCGGCGCTCCGCTGCTGATCTTCATCGCCGGCCTCGGCGTCGCTTCGGGCCTGAGCGCCCTGGCCCTGTTCGTCGCACACCTGGCCGACGTCGACCTGCAGGCCGAACTGCGCCTCCGGCTGGCCGACCGGCTCGGCAGATTCGGGCTCGAATGGTTTGCCGGACAGTCCTCGGGCGGCGTCCGGCAACTCCTCAGCGACGACGTCAACGCCCTGCACCAGCTGGTCGCGCACACCCTGGTCGAGACCGTCGCCGGCGTCATGACGCCGCTGGCCGGACTGATCTTCTGCTTCGTCCTGGACTGGCGGCTCGGCCTGGCCGCAGTGGCGCCGATGCTGCTGTACGTCGTGCTGTTCTCGGTGCTCGCCGGGAAGGACGTACGAGCCGGGATGGTCCAGATCGATACCGCCCTGCGCGACATCTCGACAGCCATCGTCGAGTACGTCCGCGGCATCTCGGTGCTCAAGATCTTCACTCGCGACGACGACGGCTTCGGCCGCTTCACCACCGCCTCGGACCGGTTCCGCAGCACCCTGCGGCAGGTGGCCGGACCGCAGATCCGCGCCCAGGTGATCGCGGTCGGCGCACTCGCCGCGCCCGTCGTCGGCGCCACCGTCGTGCTGGTCGGAGTCTGGACGTACCGCAGCGGGTGGTCGAGGGCGGGATCGGTGCTGGTGGTGACCACGGTCGCCATGCTGATCCCGGCCAGTCTCATCACGGTCACGCTCAGCGGTCAGGCACGACGCAGCGCGCAGTCCGCCGCCGAGCGCATCGCCGAAGTGCTCGACGCGCCGGTGCGGGAGGTCGTCGAACCGGTGGGCACGCCGCGCGACGGCTCCATCGAGATCGTCGGCGCCGGATACGTGTACCCCGACGGCACGACAGCGCTGCACGACGTCGACCTCTCGATTCCGCACGGCGCACGGGTGGCGCTGGTCGGGGCCAGCGGTTCGGGCAAGTCGACGCTCGCGGCGCTGATCGCCGGACTCCGCGAGCCCACCTCCGGATCGGTCCGCCTGGGCGGCGTCGATCGCGCGTCGATCCCCGAGCCGGTGCTGCGCAGGCATCTCACCGCCATGCTGCAGAACTCGACCCTGCTGCGACTGTCCCTGCACGACAACATCGCGCTCGCCCGGCCCGGCGCCACCCGCGCCGAGGTGATCGACGCGGCGCGGGCGGTCGGCGTGCACGAGCGCATCGCGGCGGCCCCGCACGGGTACGACTCGATCGCCGGCGTCGAGGCAGACCTGTCCGGCGGGGAGGCTCAGCGCGTGGTCGCGGCGCGGTCGATCCTGGCCGGCAGCGCGATCCTGGTGCTCGACGAGGCGACGGCTGCGGCCGACCCGGAGGCCGAGCACCGCGTGCAGCAGGCCATCGATCGTGCCGCGGCAGACCAGACGCTCGTCATGGTGACCCACCGGCTGACCACCGCGACCGGCGCGGACCTGATCGTCGTGATCGACGACGGGGCGGTGGTGCAGGCCGGAACCCACGCCGAACTGGTGGACGCCGACGGCGTCTACCGCGATCTCTGGTCCGCGTCCGTGCGGTCCGGCACGGCCCTGGACGGAGGACGCCGATGATCACCGCCCTGATGTCTCTCGCCGACGAATACGGCCGCCGCCGACTGCGCCGCACGGTGCTGCTCGCGGTGGCGGCCGGGGTGTCCCACGGCCTCGCGGTCGCGATGCTCGTGCCGGTCCTCCAGGCGTTGTTCGGCTCCGGCGACGGCCTCGGCCGCGCGGTGACCGTGCTGATCGTCGCTTGCATCGTTCACGTCGTGGCCCTCGCGGCCGCCACCCTCGACGCGTTCTCGACATCGCTCGGGGTGATCGAATCGATGCACACCCGGCTCGGCCGGCGGCTGATCGCGCTGCCCGTCGGCTGGTTCAACGCCACCAGCGCCGGGCGCGCGTCGGACCTCGCGGTGCGCGGCACCGTGTTCGTCGCCATCACCGCGATGGACGTGGTGGTGCCGGTGATCATCAGCGTCACGTCGCCGATCGTGCTGGTCACAGTGGTGACGGTGATCGACTGGCGGATCGGCCTGACCTTGATCGCAGCGGCGCCGGTGATCTGGCTGGTCGCTCGCTGGGCCGCTCGCCGGGACGCCCGGGCAGAGGCTCAGATCAGCCGGGCCGCCGCCGAGACCGACGCCCGCATCCTGGAGTTCGCGAGTCATCAGGCCGAACTGCGGGCCGCCGGCATCGAGGGGCGCGACTACCGGCCGCTCGCCGACGCGGTCGCCGTGCGCCGTCGTGCCGGACGCGCCGCCCTGTGGGGATCGGTGGCCGGCATGGTCGCCCAGAGCACCGCGGTGCAGACCGCGTTCGGCGCGGTCGCCGCATTCGTCGTGTGGCGGATCACCGGGACCGGACAGGTGGTGACGGGCGTGGCCGTGCTGGCGGTGCTCACCCAGATCGTCGGCCCGCTGCGGGTGATCGCGTCCATGTCGACCGCACTGGACACCGCCACCGATCAGATCGGACGGATCGGCGACTTGCTGGCGGCCCCGGGACTGCCCGAACCGGACCGTCCGGCGGGCGTGCCCTCGACGTACGACGTGCAGCTCGACGACGTCGAGTTCGGCTACCGGCCCGGCACGCCGGTGCTGCGCGGGCTGACCGCGACCATTCCGGACCGCCGCCTCACCGCGATCGTCGGTCCCTCGGGTTCGGGCAAGACCACCTGCACGAGGCTGATCGCACGACTGTGGGACGTCGACTCCGGCTCGGTGCGGATCGGCGGCGTCGACGTCCGGGACCTGCGGGTCCGCGACCTGTACGGCTCGGTGTCGCTGATCTTCCAGGATGTTCACCTGTTCGACGACACGCTGGAAGCCAACGTCCTGATCGGTGATCCCGGCGCGAGCCGCGAGCGCGTGGAGGAGGCCGCCCGGCTCGCGCGCCTGACCGAAGTGGTGGAGCGACTGCCAGAAGGCTGGAGCACCCGCCTCGGCGACGACGGTTCGCGTCTCTCCGGCGGCGAACGCCAGCGCGTCTCCATCGCCCGTGCCCTGCTGCGCCGCGCGCCGCTGGTGCTGTGCGACGAGCCGACCAGCGCCGTCGACCTGCCCACCAACCGGGCCATCACCGACGGCCTGAGCGCCCTGGCCGAACACGCGACCGTGGTGATCGTCGCCCATCAGCTCGAGACCATCCGGAACGCCGATCACATCCTGGTGTTCGACGACGGGCGCGTCGTGGAGCAGGGGAACCACGACGAGTTGATCGACCGCGACGGCGTCTACCGGCGCCTGTTCGCCGATCGGGCGGCCGCCGAACGATGGCGTCCCGGCACCGCGAACGCGCCCCTGACTTCGATTCCCGACATTCTTTGAGAGGACCCGCAATGACCGTTCCCGAACCCACAGCCACCGCCGGCCGCGACGACGCGCCGGACACCGCCGGCCCGTCGTCGACCGCTCCGGCGAGGCGCGGCGGACTGGGTCCGCGCGACCTGATCACCGTCGGCGTCTTCGCCGCGCTCTACGTGGTGGTGTACTTCGTCTTCAGCTTCGTCGGCTTCATCAACCCGGTCGTGCTGGTGGTCAGCCTGCTCCTGGGAGTGATCGCCGGCGGCATCCCGTTCATGCTGTTCTTGACCCGTGTGCACCGGCCCGGGATGATCTTCCTGTTCTCGGCGCTGCTCGGGATCCTGCTGCTGGTGCTCGGCGAGCCGCCGCTGACCGTCGGCTGGCTGCTGCTGCTCGGCGTGGTGTGCGAGCTGATCATGCGGGCCGGGCGCTACCGGTCGCGCACCGCCGCAGTCGCCACCTACACGGTGTTCGCCTGCTGGGTGGCCGGGCAGTTCTTCCCGCTGTTCTACGACCGCGCGGGGTACCTGAGCAATTCCAGCATGAGTCAGATGAGCCCGGAGTACCTGGCGACGTTCAACGAGTTGCTCTCGGTCCGCAACCTGATCCTCTTCGACCTGGCGATCATTCCGTTCGGCCTGGCCGGCGCCCTGCTCGGCCTGCGCCTGCTCGACAAGCACTTCCGCCGGGCAGGATTGTCGTGACCGGCGATCCGCGAACCAAACTGCTGGTCGTCCTGATCTCGAGCGTGCTGCTTTTCGCGCCCGGCGGGACGGTGTGGATCCCGGCGGTCTTTCTGATCGGGCTGGCCGGCGCCCTGTCGACGCGAGCGTGGGGACGTGCGGCCGGCCTCACCGCGGCGTCGGCGGTGCTGGCTGTGATCGCCTTCGTGCTGCCGGTCCTCGCGCCGTCGGCGGGCACGGCGGTGGCCGGGGTCGTCGCGAGTTTCGCCCTCCGTTTCGCCGTCCTCGGCGGCGTCGTCGCCCAGCTGATCGCGACCACCGACATCGGCGAGTTCACCGCGGCCCTGCGCGCCGCCCGAGTGCCGGCCGTACTGCTGGTCCCGGGCACCGTGATGCTGCGGTTCATCCCGGTCGTCGCCGCCGAGACCGCGGCCGTCGCCGACGCGATGCGACTGCGCGGACTGGCCGGCCCGTGGGCGCTGATTCGTCAGCCGCTTCGGGTCACCGAACAGCTGGTGGTGCCGGCGGTCGCGTCGAGCCTGCGCATCGCCGACGACCTCACCGCCTCCGGCCTGCTGCGCGGCCTGGCGGGCGAGGCCCGGCCGACCACCTGCCGCCCGCCGCGGCTGGGAGCCGTCGACGCCGGATGGCTCGGCTTCTTCGCCCTGGCCCTCGGGGGCAGCTGGCTGGCACTGCGAGGCGCGTCATGATCGACGTCGACGATCTGTGCTGGAGGTTCGACCATGCCGCCGATCAGAGTCTGTTCGGCATCGACCTACACGTGGAACCGGGCGAGACGATCGTGCTGTGCGGGGCCAGCGGCTCCGGCAAGAGCACCCTGCTGCGCGCCTGCAACGGACTCATTCCGCAGCTGAACAGCGGGACGATGTCCGGGTCGGTCATCGTCGGCGGCCTGGCCGTCGGCGCCTGTCCGCTCGACCGGATCGGCCGGCGCACCGGCACCGTGTTGCAGCATCCGCGGCGGCAGTTCTTCGCCGACCGGGTGCGCGACGAGCTGGTCTTCGCGGCCGAGAACTTCGGCGTCGACCCGGTGCTCATCGAGGAGCGGGTCGACGACGTCGCCTCCGCGCTGGGCCTGGCGCGGATGCTGGACGCGCGTCTGGCGACGCTGTCCGGCGGCCAGCAGCAGCGGGTCGCGATCGCGGCGGCGCTGGTGCACGGACCCGGCGTGCTGTTGCTCGACGAGCCCACGTCCAACCTGTCCGCGGGCGCGATCGACGAGGTGATGACCGCTCTGGCCGCGGTCAAAGCGCGCGGCACCACCATGGTGATCGCCGAGCATCGCCTGCACGCGGTGGCGCCGATCGCGGACCGGGTGCTGGTGCTGGCCGGCGGCGCCGTCGAACACACTTGGACCAGGGCCGAGCTGACCGCGCTCGACGACGACGTGCTCGCCGGGCTGGGCCTACGGCCGCTGAACCCCGCGTCGTCGCCCGCGATCGCGCCGGCCGTGGCCGCCGGCCGCAGCGTGGCCGCACCGTCGACCGCTGCGCGTACGGCCGGCACGGGTCTGGCGGTGCGGGGCCTGCACTGGTCGGCGGGCCGGCGACAGGTGCTCGACGTGCAGCACGCGATCTTCCCCCGCGGCGCCGTGACCGCGGTGGTGGGGGAGAACGGCGCCGGCAAGACGTCGTTGACGCGGGTCCTGTCCGGGCTCGAGCGGCACCGGGGCGAGGTGCTGCTCGACGGCGTCGCGCTGAGCCGCCGCCGGCGCCGCCAGCGCACCGCGGTGGTGCTGCAGGACGTCGGACGGCAGCTGTTCTTCGCCTCCGTCGCCGACGAACTGGCTGCGGCGTCGCCGGGGATCGAGCCTGCCGAGATCGATCGGGTACTCGCGGACTTCGGGCTCAGCGGCACCGCGGAGCGGCATCCGCTCGCGCTGTCCGGCGGTCAGCAGCAACGACTGGCCGTCGCCGCGTCGGGTCTGCTCGACCGGGACGTCATGATCTTCGACGAGCCGAGCTCCGGCGTCGACCGGCGCAACCTCGACGCGCTCGCCGACACGATCCGCGGCGCGGCGGCCCGTGGACGCGTGGTGATCCTGGTGACGCACGACGACGAACTGCTCGCCCGCACCGCCGACTTCCGGCTGGAGCTGACGCCGCTGGGTCAGCCGGGATCCCGGGAGATCCATTCGTCGTAGAACTCCGGCCTTTGGGATGCGCGCGAGGTGAACTCCGGTGCGCCTCGACCGGGTGCGGAGCGGCGGCGTCGCGTCGCACCGGCTGCTTGGCCAGATCGTCAGGACGCCGTCGTCGTTCTGACGAGAAAGGGTCTGTAACCGGTCTCTCGCGGGGTCAGCGGATCCGCGCGGCGACGAAGTTCGCGGCCGCATCGGTCATGCCGTTCACCGCGTACAGGCCGTGCACCGTGTTCGGGCGGTCGATGGGACCGCCGTCGCAGATGTTGTCGCCCGGAATGCAGTAGCTGCGGGTCTTGGCGGCGTAGGCCGGGCCGACGCGCATCGGAGGGACGCGGGCCTCCCGGAACCAGCGGGGCGACGGGGCGCCGAAGAGCACCACGCCGGCGACGTGCCGGGCGATCGAGACCGGTAGCGGGCCCGGGACCTCTCGCACCACCGGGGCCACAGCGCCGAGCTGATCGCTTACCGCGTAGGTGGCGACCACGGCGCCCTGCGAATACCCGCCCAGCACGATCCGGGTGCCCGGGCAGCGGCTCGAGATGCCGCGCAGCTGGCCCTGGGTGTTGCGGACGCCGACGGCGACGGTGCGCAGGAAGTCGACCCCTGCTTCGAACTGGTCGCTGGCCTCGTAGTGGACGGCCGAGACGCGCACGTCCTTGCCGGGGAAGCGCTTCTGCAGCGATGCGTACATCGCCGCACCGGTGACGCCGAGCGGCGCGCCGGCCTCCTGGGTGCCGCGCGCGAACACCAGTTGCACGTCGGCGCAGTCGGCGGCCGAAGCCTTGCCGGCGAGCGGGGCAGTGAGTCCCGTGATGAGAGCGAGCGATGCGAGTACGACGAAGAACCTAGAGCGCATGAAAAGCATCGTAGGTCAGGACTGCGAACGGTGGCACGCCGGAAAGTCACAACGCGATGAACTTCTCACCGCAGAGGCGACGAACCTCGCGATTCGGATGCCGATCAGAGCTTGCGGGCGACGAACTGCGCGGCGTCGGCCGTCATTCCGTTGACCGAGTACAGCACGTGCAGTGCGTTCGGGCGGCCGACCGGGGCGCCGTTGCACACGATGTCGCCGGGGATGCAGTAGCTCTTGCTCCGGCCTCGATAGTGCGGGCCGACGGTCATCGGCGGCGCGTTCAGTTGGCGGATCCAGGCGGCCGACGGCGGCGCGAACAACACGACCGCGGCGACGTGCGACGCGACGTCGTCGGGCAGCGGCTTGGGCGCCTTCTCCTGATACCGCTGGTACTGCGCGGGTGCGACGATCCGCTCGCTCAGCGCGTACGCGGCGACCGCGGCGCCCTGCGAGTAGCCGCCGACGACGATGCGGGTCTTCGGGCACCGGCGGCTCAGCGACACGACCTGGCGCTGCGTGTCGCGCACTCCCGTGACGATGTTCTCCACGAACCGGGTGCGGTGGTCGAAGTCCGAACTGGCCGGGTAGTTCACCGCGGACACGTTCACGGACTTGCCGCGCAGGCGGTTGCGGACGTCGTTGGCGAAGGCCAGACCGGTGATGCCGAGGGGCGGCGCCGTCTCGGCGGTGCCCCGCGCAAAAACGACGGCGACGTCGCTGCACGCGGCGTCGGCCGTCGCGGGCCGCACGGCTGCCAGGCCGGTCAGAGTGAGGAGAACACCGTAGAACAGAACCGCCGAGCGTTTGAACATGCCGGTATCCTACGCCAGCTGTGAGGGCTGTCTCAGATGAGAATCCACAGGTAGGTGATCAGTGCGAGCACCCAGAACACCACCCAGGCCCAGCCGAGCCAGACGGCGGCGTTGGCGAACGGCCGTCCGGCCCCGCGGGTGCGCCGGATCTGATCGCGTCCGCGGTACCCCAGCCACAGGCCGAACGGCACCGTGATCAGGAAGAATCCCAGCGCGGACAGGACGAATCCGATGATCGACGACTTGTTCAGGGGACCATCTCCAGCTTCGGCGGGACGTGCTTGCTCAGGGGACGACGACGCAGGCGCCGAGCTCGGGGCGCTCGACGGCGCGGGCGCCGGTTGCGCAGGGGCGGGCTTCGCCGTCGAGATCGGCGCGGGCTTGTCGTCGACCGCAGAATACGCCAGCGCGGGGCCGGGGGAGGCCGCCGGGACGGCGGGATTCGACCCGTCCGGCCGCGGCTGAACGGTGGTGGGCGCAGGTGGGCGCGGGCGGTTGGCGTTGACCGGGTACGGCGTGTTGGCCGGCGGAGCGGAGTTCGCCGGACCGCCGGGCGGCGCGTTTCGGTCGGCGCGGACCGGGTAAGGGGTTCCGCCGGGAGCGGCGACGAACGGCGGTCGCGGCTGCTGACCTGCGGCGGCCGGGATCGGTCCCGACCCGGGCGCCGGTGCGCCGGGTGCGGGGCGGGGGGCCTGCGGAGGTCTGGGCTGGGAAGGCGCCGGCGACGGCGCGGCGTGGGTGGGGTTGGCCGGTGCGGGCAACGGCCCGGAGGGGGTGAGCGCCGAAGGTGCGACGGGACGCGCCGCCGGCAACGGCCCGCTGTGCGCCCCGGACGGGCGAACCGGTGCCGCAGCCGGAATCGGGCCGGAAGCGACGGCCGGATTCGGGCCCGAGGAAGGCGTGGCGGCGGGCGGCGCCGGGGTCTCGGGCGAAGGCTGCGAAACCGTGGGACCGGGCACGCCGGGCTGTGCGTCGTCGTTGCTCACCAGTTCAAAATACCTTCCGGAGCCGTGAAGCCGCCTTAACCGAGGTCTTCGATGCGCGGAACGGTGCCGGAGACCGGGGGGTGTTCGGTACGGGCCTGACGGGCCACGACGACGATTGCGGCGATCAGCAGCGCCAGAGCGGAAGCGGTCACGGTCAGGGCTTTGTTCGGCATCCCTCCAGACTGCCAGGCGAGCGGTGGACGCGGCAAAGAGGCGAAAGTCCGGCCGCCCCACAGGCCGCGTCGAACATGGCACGATGGAAGGCGTGAGTTCAGAGAAGAAGACCGCGACCCTGCACACCAATCGCGGCGACATCGTGATCGAACTGTTCGCCGACCAGGCCCCGAAGACGGTGGCCAACTTCGTCGGCCTGGCCGACGGCTCCAAGGATTACTCCACCGCGAACGCCAGCGGCGGCGACACCGGGCCGTTCTACGACGGCTCGGTGTTCCACCGCGTCATCGACGGCTTCATGATCCAGGGCGGCGACCCGACCGGCACCGGCCGCGGCGGCCCCGGCTACCGCTTCGAGGACGAGTTCCACCCGGAACTCTCCTTCGATCGCCCGTACCTGCTGGCCATGGCGAACGCCGGTCCGGGCACCAATGGTTCGCAGTTCTTCATCACCGTCGGCAAGACCCCGCACCTCAACCGTCGCCACACCATCTTCGGCGAGGTCGTCGACGCCGACTCGAAGGCCGTCGTCGACGCGATCGCCACCACCGCGACCGACCGGGCCGACCGCCCGAAGGACGAGGTCGTCATCAACACCGTCGAGATCAACTGACCGGTTGACTCAGACCTGATACCGACATCCCGACCGCCCCACCGCGCTGTCTTGCACGCGATGCGGGCGGTCGGCTTGTCCGGAGTGCCCGCATCCCGCGGCCGTCGGCCACCAGTGCACCGAGTGCGTCGAACAACACCGGTCGACGGCCCGCGTCGCCGACCCGGCTTCGGGGCCGTCGCCTGACACCTCACACGTCGAGGCCGTGGAGCTTCTTGGCAGTGGGGCTCGCGTCGACCGTCGCGGGGTCCGGGCTGGTCCGCAGGATCCGGTCGGCGGTGCCCGTGGTGGTGACTGTGAACCAGTAGTGCTCGTTCTTGAAGTGATGGTGCCGGTGATTGCGCCACACCGCCTTGTAGAAGCGCCCCCGCGGCTTGTAGTCGGTGTGGATCAAGTAGTGAGTCCACTCGTATCCGAGCAGGACGAGGCCTTCGACCAGCATGAAGTTCAGCGTGGCGTGGACCGGTGCGCCGACCAACGCTCCGATCGCGAGCGGAACGGCGACGCCGAGCCCGGCGATCACCCAGGGCAGGGCCCGGGTCGGGATGAAGACGAGGTCGACGTCGCGCGGTGCGGCATGGTGGCGCCGGTGGTCGCGAGCCAAGAGCGTGTCGATCGTGAGGCGGCCGACGGTCCGCGGCCGCCAATGCAGGACGAACACGTGGATCACCCATTCCAGCAGCGGGAACAGCGCGACGAACACCAGCGGCGCCCAGAGGTCGACGAGCCCGCCCCCGCCGACGGCGGCACGCGCGATCACGACGCCGGCCAGGTAGGCGAGAATCATCCACGGGGTGGGATGCCGGAAGAACTCGCGTGCGGCTCCTCGGAGCGTGACGCCTCGCCGGGCGCTTCGGGTGGTGCTCATGATCCCTCCATCTGGTCGAGCAGTCCGCCGAACACCTCAGTGATTCCGGCGAGCAGTTCTTCGGCGGCGGCCCGGGCGGCGGCCGGACGGCCGGCCATGACGGCGTCGGCGAGCGCTCGGTAGCGTTCAGCGGGCTCGGCCGCTGCGGCGGCATCGGCGACCAGGCCGAGCATGGGCTCGTACACGCGGCGCATGCCGTTGAAGATGAGGGTCATCGCGATCGAGTCGGCGCCCCGGACCAGCTGATCCCAGAAGGCCAGAGCGGCGGCCTGCTGCTGCGGTCCGGTCGGGGCGTCGACGACGGCGCCGAGCGCCTCGGGCAGCGACTCGGCGAGCGAGGGCGCCGACCGCGCCGCGGCCTGCTCAGCGATCCACGGACCCAGGTAGGCGCGGATCTCCAGCACGCTGCGGACCACGGCGGGGTCGACCATTGCGCCGTCGGGCGCATTGATCAGCAGATGGGGCAACAGGTCGAGGCCGCCGGTGCGCGTGAGGTCGTTGACGACGGTGCCGTCGCCCTGTCGTACGTCGACGTGCCCGGAGGCGGCGAGTCGGGCCAGCGCCTCGCGGACGACCGGCCGGGAGACGCCCAGGGCTTCGGCGAGGCTGCGTTCGCTCGGCAGCCGGGTTCCCGGCGGCGCGTCGCCGGAGATCAGCTGTCGGAGCAACTGGTCGTGGACCTCGTCGGTGGCGGACCGGCGGCTGACTGCGTTCAGTTCCATATCGAGAATCTAGGCGGAGCCGGTCTAGTGGTCAAGTGGTAAGACCAGTCTCGGAAAACGGGCACCACCATGATCCACGTCAGACGTGCGTCGTCTCAAACGTGTGAAAGGGAGCTACTTCGCAGGAGTGCGATCGTTGATCGTGAAGCCCGCGGACTCGAGGGCCGCGGCCACCGACTGCGGGCTCTCGCCCAGATCCCACCGGCCGAAGACCATCAGTCGGCCGTCCGTGGTCTCCACGACCAGCTGGACAGTCCGGGCGGCGATGTGGCGGGTGGAGAGCAGTTCCACGCTCGTCAGGTCGTCGCGGGTCAGATGGTGGCTCCCGCGCAACGTCCGCACTTCCAGGGCCGGTCCGTCGGTCAGCGTCAGCCGCGGCCGGCGGAGCAGGGCCACGGAGCCCGCGCAGATCAGCAGCAGGGCCGCGAGGGCGAGCAGTACCGCGCCCGGTGGTTCGGAGTACGAGGCCGCGGCCGCCGCAGCGAGGGCCACTCCACCGCCGATCAGGGCGTATCCGGCAGCGACCGGCGTCGACCATTCTTTGTGCACAGTGCTGGAACCTCAGTTGTCCACAGGGTTCATCCACAGGTGGGGATGAATTACACACATGTAATTTCCACAGCTGTGGATGATCGTCAGCGCCATCCCATGGTCATCAACAGGCCCACGACACCCAGCCCGAAACCGATCAGCATGTTCCACGGACCCAACTCGTACATCCAGTGCAGTGCACGGCCCTCGGCGCCGAAGCTGTCGGCCCGGGCGCCCAAGTAGTACACCAGGAGCCACGCGAGGCCCAGCAGCATCAAACCGAACATGACGGCCTGATAGACGACACCCGACGGCCCCGCCTTCACCTTCACCGGCGTGCGGCTCGCCGGATTGATGGTGTAGTCAGTCTTCTTCCGCACTTTTGACTTCGGCATGCCTCTACGGTATCCCAGCGGCGGCCCCGGGGGACAAACCGATAGCCTTGACGGGTGCGCATCCTCGTCATCGACAATTACGACAGTTTCGTCTACAACCTGGTCCAATACCTGGGCCAGCTCGGTGTCGAGGCGGAAGTGTGGCGCAACGACGATGATCGGCTGAACGACCTCGACGCCGTCGTCGTCGACTACGACGGCATTCTGCTCAGTCCCGGACCCGGCACCCCGCAGCGGGCCGGCGCGACCATGCCGATCATCCCGGTCGCCGCCGCGGCCGGAACCCCGCTGCTGGGCGTCTGCCTGGGCCACCAGGCCATCGGCGCCGCGTTCGGCGGCGCCGTGGGCCGTGCGCCGGAGCTGTTGCACGGCAAGACGTCGCTGGTCACGCACGACGGCGTAGGCGTCCTCGCGGGCCTGCCCGATCCGTTCACAGCGACCCGGTACCACTCGCTGACCGTCGATCCGGCCACCGTTCCCGATGAGCTGGAAGTGACCGGCCGGACCGAGAGCGGCATCATCATGGCGATGCGGCACCGCGAGCTGCCGATCCACGGGGTGCAGTTCCACCCGGAGAGCGTGCTTACCCAGGGCGGTCACCGCATGCTGGCCAATTGGCTCCGCGTGTGCGGACTGGATGTGCCGGAGGCGCGGATCGCCGAGCTCGAACTGGAAGTCGCCAGCGCGCTCGGCTGAGCCTGTCGAAGTCTCCGGGTGTGGACCGACCCGCTGGCTGAGCTCGTCGAAGCCTCTCTGGCGGGCGACGATCAGCCGGGCAGCAGGCTGGCCCGGCCGATCACCACGGAGATCGCCTGATCCTTGCGGACCCGCGAGCCGGCGGTGGCGTCCTGGCGGATCACTTTGCCGTCGTTCGGCGAGTTGAGGCCGACGCCCTGGGTCGTCGAGTTGAGCGTGCTGCTCCACCCGGCGGCCTCCAGCGCCGACTGCGCCTGGTCCAGAGTCAGGCCCTTCAGATCGGGCACGGTGATCTGGTTGCCGCGCGAGACGGTCACCTGGACCACGCTGCCCACCTGGACGGTCTTGCCCGCGGCCGGCGACGTCGACACGACCTGGCCGCGCGGCAGATCGGAGTCGCCGTCGACCGGAGCCATGTCCAGACCCATCTGCTCGAGGGTGGTCCGGGCCTGCTCCTCGGTCTGCCCGCGCAGATCGGGGATGGTGACGTTCTTCGGCCCGGTGCCGATCAGCACCACGACGGTGCCGTTGACCGGCGCGTCGGTGCCGGTCTGCGGGGTGGTGCGGACCACCTTGCCCTTCAGCGCCAGTGTCGAGTCGGTGGTGTTCCGCTTGATGTCGGTGAAGCCCATCGCCGCGAGTGCCTTCTGCGCCTCGTCGAACGACTTTCCGCGCAGGTCCGGGATCTGGTGCCGCTGGGGTCCGGAGGAGATGTAGAGCGTGATCTCCGAGCCCTTCCTGGTGGGCACGTCGTTGCCCGGCACGGTGCGCGTCGCGTGATCCACTTCGACGTCGAGGCTCGACTCTTTGAGCTGTTTCACCTGGAAGCCGGCCTGTTCGAGGTTGTCCTTGGCGGCCTGGGCCTCCAGCCCGGTGACCTTGGGGACGGCCACCATGGGCGCGCTGGGCGTCCACGGCGACCACGAGAACAGTCCGATCAGCAGCACGATGATCGACGCCAGGGCGACCAGCTGCACGCCGCGACGGCGGTGCAGCGGACGATGGTAGCCGTCGTCGCCGCGGAGCCGGTCGAGGGCCCCGCGCGGGGACAGCATCGCCCGCGGGCTGGGTGCGGTGTCGGCGAGGTCGTCGCCGTCCTGGTCGTCGAGCAGCATCGGCGCCGACGGCTTCTCGCCGGACAGCACCTTGATCAGGTCGTCGCGGAACTCGGCGGCGGTCTGGTAGCGGTTCGCCGGATTCTTGCTCATCGCCTTCATGACGACCGAGTCGAGTTCCGGCGACAGGCTCGGATTGACCTGCGACGGACGTCGCGGATCCTCGTGCACGTGCTGGTGGGCGACGGCGATCGGCGAGTCGCCGGTGAACGGCGGCTCCCCGGTGACCAGCTCGAACAGCACGCAGCCCATCGAGTAGATGTCGCTGCGCGGGTCCACCTTGATGCCGCGGGCCTGCTCCGGGGACAGGTACTGGGCGGTGCCCATGACCGCGGAGGTCTGGGTCATCGTCGCTGACGTGTCGTCCATCGCGCGGGCGATGCCGAAGTCCATCACCTTGACCGCCCCGGACAGGTCGATCATCACGTTGGCCGGTTTCATGTCGCGGTGCACGATGTTGTTGCGGTGCGAGAAGTCCATGGCGGCGGCGACGTCGGCCATCCAGGTCATGGCCTGGCGCGGTGCGACCGTGCCGGAGTTCCGCAGCACGTCGCGCAGCGTCTCGCCGTCGACGTACTCCATGACGATGAACGGCAGCGGACCCTCGGAGGTCTCGGCCTCACCGGTGTCGAAGACCTGCACGATGGTCGGGTGATTCAGCTTGGCCGCGTTCTGGGCCTCCCGCCGAAAGCGCAGGTAGAACATCGGATCGCGAGCCAGATCCGGGCGCAGGATCTTGACTGCGACGTCGCGATGCAGCAGCAGATCGCGGGCGAACTGCACCTCCGACATGCCGCCGAAGCCGAGCGTCTCGCCCAGTTCGTAGCGGTCCGACAGCAAGGGAGCCATCAACCGCCCCAGCCCGGGATGGTCGGCACGGTGAATGTCGGCAGAATGCCCGAATTCCGGGGCGACGTCGGGGTGTCCTCGGTGGTCGGGGCGTCTTCGGTGGTCCGGCTCGGACGGCGCGACGACGTGGTGGTGCTCGACGACGTGTCAGTGTCCTCGGAGGTGGTGGTGCGGTCCGAGGTGGTGGTGCGCTCCGGGGTGTCGGTCTGGGTCACCGTCAGGGTCGACGACGAGTCGTCGGTCGACGGCGACGCCGTGTTCCCGGACATCAGCATGTACCCGACCATTGCGATGGCGGCGAGCAGCAGGATGCCGGCGATCGCGGCGAGCGCCTTCTGACTGCCGCTCCACCCTTCGTCGACGACGGGCGCGGGTCCGGTCGGGGCGATCGGCGGGCGCGATGACGTCAGCATCGGTGCGGGCGCCGACGCCACTCGGGTCGGCGGACGCGAGGAGGCCGCTGCCGCGGCAGCGGCCCCG
>JASGFV010000044.1:0-19749 GCA_047605365.1 Gordonia sp. (in: high G+C Gram-positive bacteria) | reverse complement strand
TGGCGACCGCGTCGTCGCCGGTGCTGCAGCCGGCCAGCACGGCGACCGCGCAGACGGCGGTCAGCAGAGCGGCCGGCAGTCGGCGCACGGACGATGCGATCACCGCGGTCACGCCCCGGTGATCCGGGGGTCGGACGCCCCGGCGGGCTCGGAGTAGATGATGTCGATCAGGCTGTCGCCGTCGTAGATGAGGCTGGTCAGCGAGGCCAGCGAGCACTGTCGTACGCGGGGGTCGTGCCACAGTCGACGGCCCTCGAGGAATCGGCGCAGCGTGTAGACCGGCAGCTGATGGCTCACGCACACGGCTTCGTGGCCTTCGGCGGCGTCGCGCGCCTTGCTGGCCGCGGCCAGCATGCGGTGGGCGATCTGAATGTAGGGCTCGCCCCACGACGGCGTGAACGGGTCGCGCAGCTTGGGCCAGTGACGCGGCTTGGACAACGCGCCGCCGCCCACCGAGACATGCAGGCCTTCGAACTGGTTGTCGGCCTCGATCAGGTCGTCGTTGGTGACGATCTGCAGACCGTGCGACGCCGCGATCGGAGTCGCGGTCTCCTGTGCGCGCTGCAGCGGGGACGCGAACACGGCGGTGACGTCGTGATCGGCGAGCGACGCCGCGACGGTCGCCGCCTGAGCCTGCCCGGTGTCCGACAGCCGGTAGCCGGGCAGCCGCCCGTAGAGCACGCCCTCCGGGTTGTACACCTCACCGTGGCGCATCATGTGCACGATGGTCTTCATTTCGCTCCCTGCGTCGTCGTAGTCGTTGCGCTCGCCAGCAGAATCGGTGAGCCCGGTCCGATCCCTGAGCTTGTCGAAGGGTTCATTCCGCACCCGGAGCGGCGGCCGCCGCGGCCGCCGCAGCGGCGGCGGGCAGGGCGTCGGCGATCACCGCGAACGCGTCGTCGTCGAGCGCCGACGACACGAACCACGCCTCGAAGGCGCTCGGCGGCGGGTAGACGCCGCCGGCCAGCAGGGCGTGGAAGAACGGCGGGAACCGCCAGGTCTGGGTGGCTTTGACGGCCGCGTAGTCGACGATCGGCTCGGTCGAGGCCAGTTCTGCACTGCCCCCCGAAGCCGTCGAAGGATCCAGGAAGAACACGCTGACCAGGTTGCCCGCGTACTGCACGCGGTGAGCGACGCCGGCCGCGGTCAATGCCTCGGAGATCAGGTCGCCGAGGCGGTGCGCGTTGGCGTCGAGCGCCGCGTAGACGTCGGCGGTCGCGTTGCGCAGGTTGGCCAGACCGGCGGCGACGGCCACCGGATTCCCCGACAGCGTGCCCGCCTGGTAGACCGGGCCGGTCGGCGCGAGATGCTCCATCACGTCGGCGCGGCCGCCGAACGCCGCGGCGGGCAGACCTCCGCTCATCACCTTGCCGAACGTGTAGAGGTCGCCGGCCACGCCGTCGATCCCGTAGTAGCCGGCAGGCGAGACGCGGAAGCCGGTCATCACCTCGTCCATGATGAGCAGCGCGCCGTGACGGCGGGTCAGCTCGCGGAGTCCGGCGTTGAAGCCGGGCAGCGGCGTGATGGCGCCCATGTTGCCGGGCGCGGCCTCGGTGATGACGGCGGCGATGTCGTCGCCGTGCAGTTCGAAGGCGGCGGCGACCGCGTTGAGGTCGTTGTAGGGCAGCACCAGGGTGTCGTGCGCGGCGGCGCCGGTGACGCCCGGCGACGTCGGGAGCCCCAGCGTCGCGACGCCCGAACCGGCGTCCGCCAGCAGTGCGTCGACGTGACCGTGGTAGCAGCCGGAGAACTTGACGACCTTGGACCGGCCGGTGAATCCGCGGGCCAGCCGCACCGCCGACATGGTGGCCTCGGTGCCGGAGTTGACCAGTCGCACCTTCTCGACCGGGTCGACGCGGTGGATGATCTCCTCGGCCAGTGCCACTTCGCCCTCGGTGGGCGCACCGAACGAGAGTCCGCCGGGCACCACTCGCTGGACGGCCTCGACGACCGCCGGGTGCGCGTGACCCAGGATCATCGGACCCCAGGAGCAGACCAGGTCGACGTAGCGGTTGCCGTCGACGTCCACCAGGCGGCAGCCGGACGCCTCGGCGATGAATCGCGGGGTGCCGCCGACCGCGGAGAACGCACGAACCGGAGAGTTGACGCCTCCCGGGATCGAGTGCGCCGCGCGGGCGAACAGCTCCGCGCTGGCAGTGGTGGTCTGCTGCGGAACCTCGGGTGGACGGACCATGACCTCCAGTGTCGCAAATCCCGGCGCGGGCTCCCAATCGACCGGGCCCGCGACGCCCGGTCTGACTGATTCGCGCGACGCAGATCACTCTGACGCCGCTTGACGACTTAGGACAGGCTAAGCAACTGTTCTCCGTATGAAACGATTCGCTTTCGCCACCTTTGCCGCTTCTACCGCAATCGCCGGCACCCTGCTGAGCTCCGGCCTCGGAGCCGGCGACGCCTCCGCCGCCCCGAAGGACGGCAAGTACCAGTTCTGCATCAAGACCCGCTACGGCCAGCCCGTCGAGACCAAGTGCCGCCCCTACACGGTTCAGGGCAATCAGCTGATCGGCGAGACCGGCACCCTGCAGCTGATCGACACCCCGATCGGCACGTTCGCCCCGGTCCCCCCGATCAGCGGCGTTCTGCTGGTCGACAAGGGCGACGGCAAGTACGAGGCGATCAACACGATCTTCGTGTTCCCGATCGCGACGTCGAGCTTCGACCCCGCCTGACCGAGTGCCACCAGAGGCGTCACTTCAATTCGGCCGCGACCGCGGCGGCCATCGCCTGCTGACCGGCGGCGTTCGGATGCATCGACCCGGGCCCGTCGGTCAGCGGCTCCACCCAGCGCTTCTTCGTGGACGTGCAGGCGTCGTGCCCCTCGGACCGGTCGGACATGTCGACGAACTCGGCGCCCGCGGCGCCCGCGGCCTCCTCGACGACGGCGTTCAGCCGGCGCTGAAGGTCGTGGACGAAGGGGACGTCGTCCGAAGCGATCGACGTGGCCGCGTAGCAGCCTCCGCTGCCCGGCATGATCCACGGATAGCCCACCACGAAAACCGTCGCGTTCGGCGCGCGCTTGCGCACTTCGCGCAGGGCGTTCGTCAGGTCCGGCAAGGTGCGCTTCTGCAGGGCCTTGGTCAGCTTGGTCCGCAGCGCCGTACGGCACGGGGATCCGGTGCGGTTGGTGCGACCGAGGTCGGGGCAGTCGCCGACCACCGTGGAGAAGACATTCGAATCGTTGCCGCCGAGCGTCATCGTGACGTACTTGACCTGCGAGTTCAGCGCGTCCAGCTGCGGCGGCACCCCCTCGTACTGGGCCCGCTCCAGGTCCGCGGTCCGTGCCCCGGAGCACGAGACGTCAGTCAGGTGCCAGCGCTGCTGGCGGGCCAGGAGTTCGCCGAAGTTCCGCTGCGAGCGCTGGCAGGTGAACGGTGAGTCCTCCACCAGCGGAGTCACTCCGGCGCCGGCCGCGTAACTGTCGCCCATATGCACCATGATCGGCGCCCCGGCCGGAAGTCCGTCGCCGGCGAACGCGTCTTGCGCCTGCTTGACCGGGTCCGGCCTCACAGTTTCAGCGGCGGAGTCGGCCGCCGCGGCCGGAAAACCGGCCGACGGCGAGTCGCCGCGCATCAACGCCAGCGCGAACACCGCGGCCACCAGCACCGTCGCGACCAGTTCGATCAGACCACGACGGTTCATCCGGTTCAGTGCGCCTTCCTCGGGCCGAGTCCCATCCGGACGGCCAGGTGAGCCTCGGAGAGTTCGGTACGCAGCCGGTCGGCGTCGCGCGCCCAGGCCTGCGCCAGCTTGCCGTTGACCAGCTTCACGCCGATCCCCCGGCGACGGCGCGGCACGCCCGGCAGCTCGCCGAGCGCAGGCGCACTCTGCCAGTCCTGGAAGTCCGCGCCCTTGTTCTCCGGGTAGATCTCCACGATGTCGGCCAGTGCGATCGTCTTGGCCCCCTGCGTCAGGGTGCCTTCGGTCAGACGCATCGACACGTGCTGCCGGGCAGCCATCACCTGCAGGATCGGGAACGGGATCAGCACCACGGCGAAGATCCCCAGCACCAGCCAGTGCACGTCGCCGGGACCCGCGAGCTCGGTGGCCAGGACCGCCGCGATCAGCAACGGGCCGATCAGCACCACCCACCAGCTGCCGCCGGACTCGGCCATCAGCGTCTCGCCCTCCTCCACCGTCGACGGATCGGTGAGCGGAATCGGCTTGGGCTTCTTCGCCTTCTTCTCGGACTTCTCGGCCTTCGACGACTTGCCGCCCTCGGCTTTCTTCAGCTCGACGCCGTCCGCCGCAGAGTCTTCGGCATCGCCGTCGGCGGAGTCGTCTGCGGTGTCGTCGTCGAGCGCCTCGTCGTCGGTCACGTCGTCGACGATCTCGGACTCCTCGACGGCGTCGGCTCGATGGTCACGGCTCACTTGGCGGAGCCCTTGCCCGCCGCGACGTCGTCGTCCTTGCCGTTGAACCACGCGTCCGCCTCCGGCCGGTACGCCAGCAGCGAGCCGAACAGTCCGATGACGGCCGCGGCCAGCAGCACCGCGAAGCCGGCGCTGGCGAAACCGATCGTCACGATCAGCAGCATCGCCACCACCACGCAGGTCAGCGCCGCCAGCGAGCCGCGCCACTGCACGTGGCCCGTATACGCGCGACGGGCCAGCAGACAGTAGGCGGCGCCGACGATCACCACGAGCACGCCGATCGCCAGCTCGCCGAACCGCAGGCCCACGTTGACTGCGGTCGAGATCTCGGCGAGCACGCCGATCGCGATCAGCAGCACGCCCGACGCGACCCACAGCCGCAGCGCCCACGTCACCAGCTTGGGACGCTTCGCCGGATCCGGCAGTTCCACCACGTTGTTGTCGAACACGAACGGTTCCCCTTCTAGCGCCGAAGCCGCTTGCGCAGCCGGTAGTCGGACATTTCACGGCAGTATCGGACACTGTCGGCGTTCATCAGCGCGATCATCGCGCCGAGTGCCGCGACACCCCCGAGGATCCGGAAGATCATCGGCCACCCGGACGTCATCTCACCGGTCAGCTCGTCGACTCCGAAGAACTGACCGAGCAGGTCGAAGAACAGCATCACGACGAGGAAAGCACTCATCCAGCCGAGCACCAGACGCGCCCACGGCGCACCGCGAAAGACGAAGAACATCACGAGCGCGGTGATCGCGGTCAGGAACAGCCCGCCGATCACCTGCCAGACGATCGTCATGGCCGTGGCGAACGCCTCCGGATTCTTGGGACCGTTCGGCTGCTTCGCCGCGTCGCGGACCATCGGGAGCACCTCTTCGCGCAGTCCCGGGTACGAACCGCCGAGCCACACCAGCTGGCACACGATCACCCCGACCCACAGCTGCAGCGCCGTCACGATGCTGACGGGACGCTCGGGCGGCACGACGTCGGCCCCGGCGGGCGCCGGCATCGGGGCGTGCGGATGACTCATGCCTACAGCGTAGTTGTCGGCGGCGATCAGCCGCGGAGACGTCCGGCCATCTCGACGGCCGCGTAGGTGAGGACGATCGAGGCGCCGGCCCGGACCATCGAGGCGACGGCCTCGTCGAGCGCGGCGTCGCGGTCGATCCAGCCTCGTTCAGCGGCCGCGCAGATCATCGAGTACTCGCCGCTCACCTGGTAGGCGACGACCGGGCGGTCGGCCACCTCGGCCACCTCGCGCAGGATGTCCAGGTAGCTCATCGCGGGCTTCACCATCACCATGTCGGCGCCCTCGTCGAGGTCGGCGAGCAGTTCGCGGACCGCTTCGGTGCGGTTCGCGGAGTCCTGCTGATAGCTGCGGCGGTCGCCCCGCAGCGACGACCCGACCGCCTCGCGGAACGGCCCGTAGAACGCCGACGCGTACTTGGCGCTGTAGGCCAGGATCGACACGTCAGTGAAGCCTTCGCCGTCGAGCGCGTCGCGGATCGCGGCCACCTGACCGTCCATCATTCCGCTGGGAGCGACGACGTGCGCCCCGGCCCGGGCCTGCGCGAGCGCCTGCGCCCGGTAGCGCAGCAGGGTGGCGTCGTTGTCGACCCGGCCCTGCTCGTCCAGCACGCCGCAGTGGCCGTGGTCGGTGAACTCGTCGAGGCAGGTGTCGATCATCAGGACCGTGCTGTCGCCGAGGTCCTCGCGCAGCGCGGTCATCGCCCGGTTGCCGATCCCGTCCGGGCGGTCGCCGTACGTCCCTTCGGCGTCCTTGTCCTCGGGAGCCGGGACGCCGAACAGCATCAGGCCGCCCACTCCAGCGTCGACCGCCTCGGCGGCGGCACGACGCAGCGAGTCGAGCGTGTGGTTCACCACGCCCGGCATGGAGCCGATCGGGCGCGGCTCGTCGATCCCGTCGGCGACGAACATCGGCAGCACCAGCTGCGCGGGCGACACCCGGGTCTCGGCGACCAGCCGGCGCATCGCCGGGGTGGTGCGGAGGCGACGGGGACGGCTGATCGGGTGATCCATGCGTTGGCGACCTCTCCGGTGATGTGGGCTATGAGCGCGAGCGGCGCGACTTCTTGCGCGGCGGCGGCAGCGCGCCCTCGGCGCGCAGCGTCGCCGCGTGCGAAGCCAGGGCGTCCACCAGATCCGGAATCGACGCGGTCTCCGGGCGCACATCCACGCGCAGCCCGAATTCCACGGCGGTCTCGGCGGTCTTCGGCCCGATGCACGCCACGATGGTGCGCGCGTGCGGCTTGCCGGCGATGCCCACCAGGTTGCGGACCGTGGAGCTCGAGGTGAAGCAGACCGCGTCGAAGCCGCCGGTCTTGATCATCTCGCGGGTCTCTGCGGGCGGCGGAGCGGCCCGGACCGTGCGGTACGCGGTCACGTCGTCGATCTCCCAGCCGCGGTCCCGCAGGCCTTCGGAGAGCGTCTCGGTGGCGATGTCGGCGCGCGGCAGCAGGATCCGGTTGACCGGGTCCAGCGCCTCGTCGAACGGCGGGAACACCTCCAGCAGTCCGAGCGACGACTGCTCGCCGCTCGGCACCAGTTCCGGCTTCACGCCGAACGAGCGCACCTTCTCGGCGGTCGCCTCGCCGACGCACGCGATGCGCACGCCGGAGAAGTCGCGGGCGTCCAGCCCGAACTCCTCGAACTTCTCCCACACGGCGCGAACCGCGTTGGTGGAAGTGAACACGATCCACTGGAAGCGGCCCTCGACGAGGCCCTTCACAGCGCGTTCCATCTGCGCCGGGCTGCGCGGCGGCTCGACGGCGATCGTCGGGACCTCGCGCGGGATGGCGCCGTGCGACACCAGTCGCTCGCTCATGTCGGCAGCCTGGTCCTTGGTGCGCGGCACCAGCACGGTCCAGCCGTACAGGGCGCGCGACTCCCACCACGAGTACTTGTTGCGGCCGGAGACCACCTTGCCGACGGTCACGATCAGCGGGCCTGCCAGCGCCTGCCCCTGGTCGTTGACGGTCGCGAGGGTGGCCTCGACGGTGCGCTGGGCGCAGGTGGTGCCGTTCACGGTGACCGCGACCGGAGTCTGCGGGGCCAGGCCGTGCTCGGTCAGCGCGCTGGCCAGCTCGGCCAGGTGACCGGCGGTGGCGTGCAGCACCAGCGGGCCGGGAGCGGCGGCGAGCGACGCCCAGTCCACTGCACCGCGCACATCGGCCACGGTGTGGCCCGAGCCCAGCGGCATGCCCGCGAAACCGGGCACCACGGCGGCGGCCGGCAGACCGGGGAGAACTTCGAACGCCACGCTGGTACGGGCCACCGCGTTGATCTCGGCGAGCACCGAGTCGGAGGTCATCGGATCACCGGCCACCACGCGCACGACGTTGACGCCGGTGCGGGCCTGCGTGACGAGAGTCTTGGCCACCTGCGACGGGTCGCCGAGCGCCGGGTGGACCACCTGCTCGACGGGCTCTGCGTCGTTCTCGGCAGCGGCCTGCGCGGCAGCCTTGCGACCGGCCCGGGTCGGCACCGGTGCGGCGACGGCGTGCGCCGAGCCGATCAGCGCGACCACCCCCGCGGGCACATCGGGGTCGACGAACGCGCAAGTCGCATTGACCAGGACTTCTTGTGCACGCACAGTCAGCAGATCCGGATTTCCGGGACCCGACCCCACGAACAGAATCCGGCCGGGATTAGCATTCTTCGTACGGCTCATGCGTTCTCCTCGCCCCGTCGCCCGGGGCTGCAGTTCGTTCTCTGCTGGAACCCAGATCGGGGGCTTAGGTCATGCCCCCGGGCTGACGAGCGCGGCAGCGCCCAGATCCAGCAGTTCGGCGGCGAGATCTTTGCCGAGCTGTACGGCACGGTCCACCGGACCCACCACCGATGCACGGATCGAGTCAGATCCGTCCTCGGCCGCCACCACCGCGCGAAGCGACAGTTCGGCGAAGATGCGCCCGTCGGAGTCGATCGATTCGACCACCTCGGCGATGGCGCCGACCGGTGCGGTACAACCGGCCTCCAGGGCCGCCAGTACTGCACGCTCGGCGTCGACCGCAGCGCGGGTAGACGGATCGTCCAGCTCGGCGAGAATTCTCACCAGTTCGGCATCGTCGGATCGGCACTCGACCGCCAGAGCCCCCTGCGCCGGCGCGGGCAGCATAGTCACCGGGTCCAATGCCTCGGTGACTGCATCGGCTCGGCCGATGCGTACCAGTCCGGCTCGGGCGACTACCACCGCGTCAAGTTCACCGTTCGCGACTTTGCCCAACCGAGAATCAAGGTTGCCTCTTAGGGGGCGAATTTCCAAACCGAGACCCAGTGCTCTAAGCTGTGCCGCCCGGCGGGGCGACGAGGTGCCGATCGTAGACCCGGAAGGCAGCTCGCCGAGGACCATTCCGTCCCTGCTGACCAGCGCGTCTCGGGGATCCACACGCTCGGGGACGGCGGCCATGTTCAGGTCCGGTTCGGGGGCCGTCGGAAGGTCCTTGTATGAATGAATCGCGACGTCGCAGTCACCGTCGCGCAGGGCCACCCGAATGGCGGTGGTGAAGACGCCGACGCCGATCTCGGCGACCGGGGCCGCCGAGAGGTCGCCGGGGGTCTTGATGACGACCAGTTCCGCGGGGTGCCCGTTGGCGATGAGCCGGTCGGCGATTCCCTGAGCCTGCGTGGTCGCCAGCAGCGAACCCCGCGTTCCGATCCGAATGGGGGCGTTGGGCACGTGGCCGCTCCTTGAGCTCGTGATTGGGCACCCGTCGGGCCGGGCGGCCCGACGGACCTGCATGCGGGACGTCGAGGACCGAAGTCCGGCGACTAGGGGCATGCCCCTAGGAGTTCGGGATCTCCTCGATGTCGGCTTCGGTGGCGATCACCGACTCCGCGGTGCCCGGCTTGAGCTCGAAGAGCTCCTGCAGGGCCTGCGCGTAGTGGTCGCCGTTTCCGGCCGAGGCGAGTTGCTTCACGCGCACCGTCGGCGCGTGCAGAAGTTTGTCGGCGACACGTCGCACGGCTTTGGCGACCTCGTCGCGCTGCGGCGCGTCGAGCCCCGGCAGGCGGGTCTGCAGACGCAGGATCTCAGCCTCGACGACGTCGGCGGCGCGCTGGCGCAGCGCGGCGACGGTCGGGGTCACCTGGGCCTGGCGCTGGACGGCCAGGTAGTCCGAGAGCTCGGTGGCGACGATGGCTCGCGCGGCTTCGGCGTCGGCCGCGGCGGCGCGGGTCTGCGAGTCGCCGCGCAGCCCCTCGATGTCGATGATGTGGACGCCGGGCAGGCCGGCGGCGGCCGGATCGACGTTGCGCGGCAGCCCGAGGTCGCAGATCATCAGCGGAGCCGGGTTGGTGCGTTCGACGAGTGCGGAGTGGACGTCGCCGACGTGCAGCAGAGCGCTCACCGAGCCGGTACAGGTCACGACGATGTCGGCGTCGACCATCGCCTCGGCGACGTCGTCGAGGCTCATGCCGCGGGCTTTGATGCCGTAGCGCTCGGTGACGCCGTCGGCCAGTTCGGCAGCCCGCGACTGCGTGCGGTTCACCACCACCATCTCGGTGATGCCGTCGCCGGCGAGCTGACTGGTGGCCAGCGAACCCATCGCTCCGGCGCCGAGCACCACCGCGCGGTTCATCGGCGACTCGCCGTCCCCGCGCACGGTGCGCGCGCGATGCACGGCCACCGACACCACGGAGGCGCCGGCCCGGTCGATGCCGGTCTCGGAGTGGACGCGCTTGCCGACCCGCAACGCCTTCTGGGCCAGTTCGTGCAGGGTGCTGCCGGCCGACGAGTTGGCGTCGGCCTCGGTGTACGCGCTGCGGATCTGGCCGAGGATCTGCTGCTCGCCGACGACCATCGAATCGAGTCCGGCGGCCACGGTGAACAGGTGCTCGACGGCGGCCTCGGAGTAGCGGACGTAGGCGTGGTCGGTCATCTCGGCGACGGTCAGCCCGGTGAATCCGCCGAGCACTTCGCCGATCGCTTCGAGCGCGGGGTGGAAGGCTTCGACGACCGCGTAGATCTCCACGCGGTTGCAGGTCGAGACCAGCATCGCCTCGGAGATCGCGGGCTTCTGCATCAGGGACTGGACCAGCTTGGGCCGGTCGTGTTCGGAGATGGCGAGTCGCTCGAGGACCGGGACGGGAGCACTCCGGTGGGACACCCCGAACAACAAAACACTCACGCTGTCACCGTTTCCTCACTCTGCTCCGGTCGAGCCCAGGCTGCATGTTCGAGTTTCACGCGCCGTGGGCACAAACCCGCATGTACTACACACGTTAGTTCACCCGCCGTACCGATAGCCATTCACCGGCCGAAGTCGTGACCTTACCCACCCGCGCCCCGGCGGGCGTCGAGGTCGCGGCGCAGCCGCGCTTCGTCGACCTCCCAGTAGCTGTGTTCGACGCCGTCCAGCAGGATCACCGGTAGCCGGTCGCCGTACTCGGCACGCAACAGCGGGTCGCCGGCAGCGGCCGCGTCGTCGACGTCGACGACCACCGCGGACAGTCCGTAGTCGGCGGTGATGGCGGTCAACTGGACCTTGGCGGCGGCGCACGCGTGGCAGCCCGCACGCGACAGCAGCTCGACCTTGGGTTGCGCCTGTACTCGGTTCACGGAAGCCGAGTTTAGTCGCCCTGGGAGGACGCTCACACCGCCCTGCGCGCCGGTCGGATCGGCGTCCGGCGCGATAGGCTGGACCGGCCCGCCCGGCATCCGCCCGGGCCGCACGAGGAGGTGGCCGATGAGTTCCGACGCACCCCGGCCGGACGACGCCGCAAGCGCCATGCACGACGACGCACCGCACGATTCGGCGTTCCACGATCCGGAGACACTCGAGCCGGAGACCGCCGAACAGCACGACCCGCAAGTGCGCGCCGAGAACGAGGAGCACGAGCTGGAGGCGGCCGAGCTGGCCGTCGAGCAGTTCGGCGAGGACGTCGCCGTCGAGGCCGAGCTCGCCGCCGATCTCAGCGAAGCCGAGGCCGAGGAGCACCGCCGCGTGGGCGCCTGGATCTCCGAGCGCGCCGGACGGTTCCGGCAGAGCGCCGCCGAACTCCGCCAGGTCCTGGCAGGCGAAGCCGCCGCGAAGGCCGCCATCGCCTCGCTGCAGACCCGCATCCCCGCCGACGAGGACGCTCCGACCGCGGACCTCACCGCGGCCGCGTTCTTCGACGTCGACAACACACTGGTGCACGGCGCGTCGATCGTGCTGTTCGCGCGCGGCCTGGCCGCCCGCAAGTACTTCACCTACAGCGACATCGCGCAGTTCGCCTGGCAGCAGGCCAAGTTCCGGATCACCGGCAACGAGGACCTCGACGACGTGGCCGAGGGCCGCGACAAGGCGTTGTCGTTCGTGGCCGGCCGCGAGACCGAGGAACTGGTGCGGCTCGGCGAGGAGATCTTCGACGAGTACATCGCCGACAAGATCTGGCCGGGCACCCGCGCGCTGGCCCAGCGTCACCTGGACGCCGGCCAGCAGGTGTGGCTGGTCACCGCGACCCCGGTGGAGCTGGCGCAGACCATCGCCCGCAAGCTGGGCCTGACCGGCGCCTTGGGCACCGTCGCCGAGAGCGAGGACGGCGTCTTCACCGGCCGCCTGGTCGGCGACATCCTGCACGGCCCGGGCAAGGCGCACGCCATCCGCGCACTCGCCGTGCGCGAGGGTCTGAACCTGAAGCGCTGCACCGCGTACTCCGATTCGCACAACGACGTCCCGATGCTGTCCCTGGTCGGCACCGCCGTGGCCATCAACCCCGACTCCGATCTCAAGGAGGTCGCCCGGGTCCGCGGCTGGGAGCAGTACGACTTCCGCACCGCCCGCAAGGCCGCCAAATACGGCGCCACCAGCGCCGTGGTCGCCGGAGCCGTCGGCGGCGGCGCGGTGGTGGCCAGCAAGCTCGTCGGCCGCGCGATCCGCCGCGGTCGCTGACCTCGTCGTCGTTCCCGCTGCCGGAGCGACGACGAGTCAGCCGAAGTACACGCTGCCGCGCCGGCTGAGCATCCGGAACAGCGTCTGCTGGATCTCTTCGCGGACGTGGTCGGTGAGGTCGAAGACCACCATCGGGTCGTCGGCCGCGGCGGCGTCGTAGCCGCTGGTGTCGATGGGCCGGCCGAAGTGGATGTGCCACTTGGACGGCAGCGGGACCAGCCCGATCGGTCCCAGCAACGGGAACAGCGGGGTGATCGGGAAGTACGGCAGACCGAGGGCGCGGGCGACCGGCTTGAGGTCGGCGATGATCGGGTAGATCTCCTCCGAGCCGACGATCGACACCGGGATGATCGGCGCCTTGGTCCGCAACGCGGTGGTCACGAAGCCTCCGCGACCGAAGCGCTGCAGCTTGTAGCGGTCCCGGTAGGGCTTGCCGATGCCCTTGTAGCCCTCCGGCCACACGGCGGTCAGTTCGCCGCGGCGCAGCAGCGCCTCGGCGTCGTCGTTGCAGGCCAGAGTGGCGCCGATGCGGCGAGCGAGGTCGCCGACGACAGGCGCTTCGAACGCCATGTCGGCGGCCAGCGGCCGCAGGTAGCGCTGGTTCGGGTGATTGTCGCGCACCGCCAGCGAGGTGATCAGCGCGTCCACCGGCACCGCACCCGCGTGATTGGCGACGAGCAGCGCCGCGCCTTCGGCCGGAATGTTCTCGATGCCGGAGACCTCGACGCGGAACCACTTCTGATACACCGGGCGGATCGCCGGGAACCAGACCGATTCAGTGAAGTGCGGGTCGAATCCGAAGTCGTCGACGGTGTAGTCGCCGGTCACCCGCTCACGGATGAATCCGGAGGTCGCGATCAGCGAATCGGCGACGGCGTTCCGGAGGCCGCCGAGCGAGAACAGCGGCGACGACCGGGACGGTTCCATCCGCCCGACGGGCTCGTCGTGCAGTTCGATCTCGTTGCTGATCGGCACGATCGGGGCAGGGGGGCGGCCGAAGCCGTCGGTGTTGGGATGCGCGGGCGACGGCACGACAGTGCGGCGCTCCGAAGTGCGCGACGGGCCCGGACTGTGCGCCCGTGAATTCTGCGCCCTCGGCCCCTGAACGCCCGACTGCGGGCCGGAAGTGTAAAGCGCGATGACCTTGGCGGTCCGCTCGTCTGACCGGTCCCCGGCTCCTGCCACGACACTCTCCCCCTTCCGCCGTTCGGCTGCTGCTCACGAGGGCGCCCGAAGACGCCCGTTCAAGCCATCCTACTGCGGCCGTACCGATCTCCGCCCGTCCAGACCGAGCCCGTCTGGACCGGCCCGAGCAGCTTACTGCATCGCTGTGGCCGCCGCCACGACCCGTCGTTCCAGGCCCCGCCACGCGCTCTGCGGGATCAGCGGTTCGGTCCGGCCGCGGGCGATGAAGTCGTCGACGGTGTCCAGCGTGGTGTACTTCGGCTCGAATCCGAGCTCTGTGCGCATCCGGGTGGTGTCCAGGACCCGCCCGTACGACAGGTAGTCGCCCTGGTCCGACCTGATGGTCGGCACCCGGCCGTCCTGCAGGACGGCCACGAGAGGTGCGAGCATCGGGGTCGGCACCGGCAGCGGGACGTGTCCGGCGCGTCGCACGGCCTGGGTCAGCGTCACGACGCCGTCAGCGGCGAGGTTGTAGGTGCCGCCGCCCGTCGAGCGCAGGGTGGCGTGCTCCAGCGCGGCGAGCGCGTCCTCCTCGTGCAGGAACTGCAGCCGCGGCTCGTGGCCGAAGACCACCGGCACCAGCGGCAACGACAGGTAGCTGCTCATCCGGGTGCGGATCCGCGGGCCGAGGATCGCCTGCGGGCGCAGGATGGTGACATCGATGTCCTGACGGCGACGCGCGAGCCCCCGCGCATAGCCTTCGACGTCGAGCATGTCACGGCCGTATCCGCGCTTCGGCTCGCGGCGCGCAGCGGAGCCCTCGGTGAACGCCGCCGGGTCGGCGGGGCTCGCGCCGTAGATCATGGCCGTCGACCGCAGCACCAGCCGCTTCACGGAGGGACTGCGCTGGCATGCGGCGCAGACCTGCATGGAGCCCACGACGTTGAGTTCTTTGATGGCGGCCGAATGTCCGGCGCTGTCCATCAACGACGGCGCGGCGTGCACGACGGTGTCGACGTCGAAGTTCGCGATGGCCTTGGCGATGGCGGGCCGTCGGATGTCCAGGCGGAGGAACTCGGCGCGGCCCATCCGGCGCAGCATGTCTTTGCTCGGCACCCGAGAGTCGACGGCGATCACGCGGGCGACACCCGGATCGGCCGCCAGCCGCGCGGTCAGGTATCCGCCCAGGAACGTGGAGGCTCCGGTGACCAGCACCGACTGGGGCGACTCCTGCGGGTTCAGCTCATCGGACATGGGACCAGGCTAGCCGAAGAACAACGACGACTCTGCCCGGCGGCAGACCGCCGAAGGCTTCGACGAGCTCAGCCGGGCGGGACCACAAAGCGCAGCGCGGACGCCGGCCCGGAAAACGAAAGAACCCGCCCTGTCGGGCGGGTTCTCTACGTTGATCACCGAAGATCACTTACCGAGCTTGCGACGCTGCACTCGCGTGCGGCGAAGCAGCTTGCGGTGCTTCTTCTTCGACATGCGCTTGCGGCGCTTCTTGATCACTGAACCCATGGGGCTCTCCTCACGATCGTGCTTGGCAGTGCTGTAGCCGTCGCCGACTCTCGCAGCGCAACTAGGCACGCGGGGCGACAGCGACCCGAAAATTGATCCTACCGGCCTTAGCGCCTTCAGGAAAAATCGGGGCGCCGGATCGGACACCTGGCATTCATACCCGTGAGCGCACGAAATTCCCCGTAGCGCAGTCGCGCAGCCTTTCGGCGAACGACCACTCGCTGCGGGGAACTCCGGGAACAACCGGGCTCGACGCGGTGTCTAGCCTGCGTCGAAGTACGACGTCTCCAGGTAGTCGTGAACCGCCTTGGCGTGCACACGGAACGAACGGCCGACCCGCACGGCGGGCAGTTCACCGTTGTGAACCAGGCGATATACGGTCATCTTGGAGACCCGCATCAGCGAGGCGACCTCGGCGACGGTGAGGAACTGCGACGCCGATCCGGCGTTGCTCACGCCACGATCAGCGAAGTCGTTCCTGTCTGCGGGCTTATCTGCTGCAGCCATGAATACACAAACCTCCGGTGCACGCATCGCGGCCACCGGCTTCCCCTCCGGCGGACATAGACACGTACGTGCTGCTTGGAGCTTAGCGTGGCGTATGTGAAATATGCGACGTGAGTGGCCTAATCGGGCGCTTTAACGCCGTCAGCCGGCTATCAATTTCACCATTTCCCCAGTTGAGAGGCTTATGACTCGTCCAGATACTGCTCACCGGCTACCTGAAGATCCTGCCGTGAACCCTCAACTTCCACTCGACGTGCGCCGCGTGCGCTCAGCTCGGCGGCGGCCCGGGCCGCCTCACCGGCCGCATGTCGCAGGCCGTGCCGCTCGAACTCCCGCAGCGCCGCGGCGGTGGTGCCGCCGGGCGACGTCACGGCCGCCCGCAGGTCCACCGCGCTCAGACCCGACTCCGCCAGCAGCGCCCCGGACCCCTTGAGCGTCTGCCCGGCCAGTTCACTCGCCTGCGCCCGCGTGAGGCCCAGGCCCACGCCCGCGTCGATCAGCGCCTCGACCAACAGGAAGAAGTAGGCCGGGCCGGAACCGGAGATCGCGGTGACCGCGTCCATCTGCTTCTCCGGCACCACCAGCACCTTGCCCACCGTCTCCATGAGACGCACGGTCAGCGCGAGCTGCTCGTCGCTCACATAGCGGCCGCGGGCCACCGCGCTCATCGCCTCGTTGACGAGCATCGGGGTGTTGGGCATCACCCGCACCACTGGCGAACCGGCAGGCAGGGCGGCCTCGTAGCGGCTGGCCGGCAGCCCGGCCACCAGCGTGACGGTCACGCGCTCCTGCTCCGCGCTGTCCTCGGCCCGGGAGAGGTCGCGCAACACCGAGTCGACGGCGTCCGGCTTCACCGCGATCACGACGACCTGCGCGCCGTCGACCGCGTCGGCGATATCGGCGGTGGTCCGGATGCCGTACTCGTCGGCCAGTTCGCGCCGGCGGGCCGGACTGCGCTCGATCACCACCAGCTCCTTGACGGGCTTGCCCGAGTGGATCAAGCCTGCCAGCAGGGCCTCGCCGATCTTGCCGCCGCCGATGATTGCCAACCGTTCAGTCATGTCTGACCCTTCTTTGTCTGTGGGGACTGTTCGTCTGTGGACTGCCGCGTCTGCGCGAGGGTGTGCGTCGTCGGCGATGCGCCGGTCAGCGACCTGCGGGGATCAGGGCCAACTGGCGCGACTGCGCAACCAGCGCGCCCGCCGAGTCGACCACGACGTGGTCCTCGGCGAACATCCCCTGTCCGATCTGCGTGCTCGACGCCGCGAACCGCAGCCAGCCGGACGCCGGCTGACGATGCAGGTAGGTGGTCAGCTGCACCGTAGGGGCCCAGCCGAAGAGACCCAGGTTCATCACCACCGGCGGCGACATGTCGCACACCAGCACGGGGAAGTCGACGTCGGGCCCGGCCGGCGCCTCCCGGCGGCGCATCCAGCCGCGGATCTCCGGGACCCCGGTCTCACCGCGCAGCGCGGGCAACGACGCCGGGTCGAGCGCCAGATCGGCCGCGTGCCACAGGTGCACGACGTCGGCCATCGGCGAATGCTCGGTCCACATCGCGTCGTCGTCGGGTTCGGCCGGCATCGCGTCCACCGACAGCGGCGCCCGATAGCGCGGCTCGCCGTGATCCGGGCGGGCCAGCGTGACGGCCGACGAGACCATGACGCGTCCGCCCTGCGTGACGTCGACGTGCGCGAGGCTGACGGTCCGGCCGCGTTTGACGATCTGCACCGACACCTCGACCTCTGCCGGGTCCGGGGCGTTGCGGAAGTCGCTCGACACCACCACCGCGGCGATGTCGTCCGCGACGCCGGCCTCGGGGTCGCTCAGCGAATGCAGCGCACGACGCGCCGCATGTGTGACGACCATCTGCAGACTGCCGCCGTGCACCTTCGGGCCGATGGTGAAAGTGCCGGAGATCGTCGTCCGATAGACGATCGCGTCGCCGGCTCCGATCTCGACGGTGTGGAAGTCGAAGAGCTCACTGAACTGATTCGGCATCTGGCGCCTCCAGGTCGCGGTGCAGGTGCTTGCGAGCGAAGTCCAGCGACTTGGCGAGCATCGCGGTCCGCTCGGCCTTACTGCGCGCAGAACCGGTGTGCACCTCGAGCACCGCGGCTCCGTCGAAGTCGCTCTCGGCGAGGCGCCGGCACACTTCGATGCACGGCTGATTGCCCTCGCCGGGAATCAGGTGCTCGTCGTGCGCGGCGCCCGTGCCGTCGGTGAGGTGCAGGTGCTTGATGCCCGGCCCCATCCGGTCCATGAGCTCCATGGCGTCCATGCCGGCCGTCGCCGAATGCGAGAGGTCGAGCGTGTAGTGGCGGTATCCGTGGTCGGTCGGGTCGACGGACTTTCCGAACGCCGACGCGCTGAGTCCCGGCAGACCGCCGCGCGCGGCCATCCGCTGGGCCGACTTCGCGCCCGCCCCGAACAGCCGGTCCGCGCGCATCGGAAACATGTTCTCGACGGCGACGGCGACGTCGGTCTCGGCTTCCAGCCGCCGCACCAGCCGGTCGAATCCGGCCACGTACTCGCGCTGCCAGCGGAACGGCGGATGCACGACGACGGTCTCGGCGCCCAGGTCCTCGGCCGCCTGCACCGAACGGACCAGTTTCGCCTTCGGGTCGCGGCCCCACACCCGCTGACTGATCAGCAGGCACGGAGCGTGCACCGAGAGCACCGGGACCTGGTACTTCTGCGACAGGTGGGCGACGTGTGCCACGTCCTGGCTGACCGCCTCGCCCCACACCATCAGCTCGACGCCGTCGTAGCCGATCTCGGCCGCGTACGCGAAGGCCGCTTCGGTGTTCTGCGGATAGACCGACGCCGTGGACAGCCCGATCGGAATCTCAGCGCGCAGGTTCGGCGTCGAACCCGGCTCCTTGTTGTTCGGCACTGTCGCTAGATCAGCATCACTAGCGGGCCGATGGTGACCAGCAGGCCCACTGCGAGCGCCAGCAGTGTGGTGGTCAGGTCGCGCTTGCGCAGCACGTAAGCGAAGGTCACGACTGCGAAGATCACCACGATCGCGAGGATCAGCGCCAAGTAGACATAGCGCTTCCACAGTTCGGTGAAGCCCCAGAAGAGGCCGCCGCCGATCGCCACGCCGAGGATCGCCTCCCCCGCCAGGCCCAGCCACTGCCGCAGCACCGACGGCTCGCCGCGCGGCTCCTCGACGTCGTCCTCGGGCTCCTCCGCGTCACGCAGATCGACGGCGGACGCCATGTGGTCCACCTCGTCGACGTCGTCGTCATCGGCGTCGTCCACCAGCAGGACCGCGGGCTTCGTCAGAACGCCGGTGCTGCCGGCGACGGGATCGGCGCCGCTCTGAGCGGCCGGCAGTTCCTCGCCGACCGGATCGTCGACGGACACGATCTCCAGTTCGCCGGTGTCGGCCTCATCGTCGTCGACCACCGGGACGATGCCGGTGACCGCGTCGGCCGGACGGGCCGTCGGCTGATACTCCGGCATTCCGCTGGCCCCCACCGTGCGCTGCGCGGGAGGCGTCTGCGCCGGCTTCTCCGTGCGGTACTCGGGCATGCCCGACGCGGTCGTGGCCCGCGACGCCGTGCTGCCGTCGGACCGGCCGGCCGCCGCCGAACCCGCCCGCGGAAACGATTCGCCGCCACCGGCCGCCCGGTTATTCGCCGCCTGGGTGCGGGCGATCAGTTCCTCGACCGAGATCGGCCGGGAGTCCGGATCCGAATCCTTCGCCATACTTGGCCACTCCGTCCTGCTGCTCGCGCCGCCGGAGGAATCGTGCGGCGGCGCCTCGCGAGCAATCCTATGTGTTGCTGGTCATCGGTTCGGCGGACTCGGCGTCGAGGCGACGCAGAATCACACCCTCACGCAATGCCCACGGGCATATGTCGAGTGTATCGACACTCATCGCCCGCATGGCCGCCTCGGCGACGAGCGCGCCGGCCACGATCTGCGGTGCGCGATCGGCGCTGACGCCTTCCAGTTCGGCGCGGTCCGCGGTGGTCATCCGCGAGATGAACGAGATCAGCTGACGCAGACCGTCGACGGTCAGCGTGCGCCGCACCCGCGGGCCCGCGCCCGACGGCGCCGCACCGGTCAGCCGGGCCAGCGAACGGAAGGTCTTCGACGAGCCGACCGCCATGTCCGGCTTGCCGACCTTCTTGAGGTCGCGCGCCGGGGCCTTGAGCTCGGCGTCGAGCCAGTCCCGCAGCACCGAGATCCGGCGGCGGTCCGGCGGATCCTCCTGCAGCCACTCCCTCGTGAGGCGGCCCGCGCCCAGCGGCAGCGACAACGCGATGTCGGGCTCCTCGTCGACGCCGTTGGACAGCTCC
>JASGFV010000043.1:0-20198 GCA_047605365.1 Gordonia sp. (in: high G+C Gram-positive bacteria) | reverse complement strand
GCCGCCACCAGCAGCAGCGGCCAGTTGCGTCCCTTGCCGGAACCTCCGGACCCGCCGGCCGGCGGCTGCGACGGCGGACCGACCTGACCGGGCGGCGGACCCTGCGGAGGCGTCGGGCCCTGCGGCGACACGGCCGGGAACGATCCGGTGCCGTACGACGTGGTGCCGCCGAACGGACTGGCGCCCCGCGGCGCACCTGACTGGAACCCGCCTGCGCCGAAGGCGCCGGTCGCACCCGGCCGCTGACCGCCGGCCGGCTGGGCCCGGAAGCCGCCCGTGTTCGGCTGCTGAGCCGGGAACCCGCCGGTGTTCGGCGACTGCGGGTAGCCGCCGTACCCGTACGGATTGTTCGGCCCCGCGCCGGGGCGCGGGCTACCCGTCGTCGCAGGCTCAGCACTCTGCCGGCCGGACTGCTGCCGGCTGCCCGCCTCCGAGGTGCTGGTTCCGGAATCCGCCGGCGACCAGGTGTCGTCGCTACCGCCGCTAGTCATGCGCACCACCCTAAGCCAGAAAGCTGTGAAGTTGGTCAGGGGTTCCTGCGGACTGTGGACAAACCGCCGGCTGGAACGGTCATCGTCGCACGACGACCGGCTCCGGCTCGGTGTGCACCGGCAGACCCGGGAGGGTCATTCGAATGAGTGCCCCGCCCGCATCGGACTGCCCCGCCGACACCTGACCGCCGAGCCGAACCACCACCTGCCGGACGATCGCCAGCCCCAGTCCCGAACCCGGCATCGACCGCGTCGCATCGGCCCGATAAAAGCGCTCGAAGACCAGCTCGCGATCCTCCACCGGAATGCCCGGCCCCTCGTCGGCGACCGTCAGCTCGGCCAGCTCGGGCCCGATCTGCCGCAACCGCAACCGCACCGGGTGACCCGGAGGACTCCACTTGGCCGCATTGTCGAGCACGTTCAGTACCGCACGGGCGACGCCGTGCTGCTCGCCGAACACGAACCACGGCGACGTCTGCACGTCGAACTCGATGTCGGTGCGTCGACGTCGAACGCGAACCAGCGCGCCGTCGATCACCTCCTCGAGGTCGACCTCCTCCAGCACGGCCTCCAGCGCGTCCTCGCGAGCCAGATCGACGAGATCGCCGACCAGCGTCGACAACTCCTCGATCTGCGCCATCACATCGGACTGCAGCTCCACCATGTCGGAGGCCGGAATGGCCGGGGCCCCCGGCGCCGACGACGCGATCAGCAATTCCAGATTGGTACGCAACGACGTCAACGGCGTCTTCAGCTCGTGCCCGGCGTCGGCCACCAGGCGCGCCTGCTTGTCCCGGGACACCGCCAGCGTACGCAGCATCGAGTTGAACGCCTCGGTGAGACGCGCCAGCTCGTCGTGCCCGGTCACCGGCAACGGCGTCAGATCCTGCGTCCGCGCGATGCGTTCCACCGACGCGGTCAACCGGGTCACCGGCCGCAGTCCGCCACGGGCGACGAGCGTCCCGGCCAGCGCCGCGAAGGCGACGCCGATGCCGCCCGCCAAGAACAACACCGAAGCCAGGCGTTTCAAGATCGCGTCCGTGTGGTCCAGTCCCTGCGCGATCACCAGCGTGCTGTCATCGGACAGCTTCCGCGCCAGCACCCGATGATTGCTCACCGTGCGCAAGCTCTGATTCAGCTTGCCCGGCGGATTGGTCGACAAAGTGATCTTGCGCTCGGCGTCGCCGTACGGGACGTCGCCCACCTTGTAGGCGCGGCCGTCCGGCTCCACCAGCGCGATCGTCATATTCGTGGAGAACACCGTGCCCGCGATCAGCGCCTTCGGGTTCGCCGCCAGCGACCCCGATTTGGCCAGCGCCGTCATGCCGTCGGCACGGGTGATCAACTGCTTGTCGACGTCCTGATACAGCGCGCGATACACGTACACGAACGCCGCGCCCGCCATCAGCATCGCCGACAGCATCACCAGCGCCGCCACCAGCAACGCGACACGGGTCCGCAACGACACCCGCCGGGTCAGCGGATTGGGGTCCCGAAGCTCGCGGACCGCCTTCGCCCTGCGCCTGTTGCTCGACTTCTTCACCGCGTGCAGAGCTTCACGCTTACGGAGCGTTCTCGCGCAGTACGTAGCCGACGCCGCGCACCGTGTGGATCAGGCGAGACTCGCCGTCGGCCTCGGTCTTGCGGCGCAGGTAGCCGATGTAGACCTCCAGCGCGTTGCCCGAGGTCGGGAAGTCGTAGCCCCACACCTCCTCGAGGATCCGGCTGCGGGTCAGCACCCGGCGCGGATTGGCCATCAGCATCTCCAGCAGCGCGAACTCGGTGCGCGTGAGACTGATCTGACGCTCGCCGCGCGTCACCTCGCGGGTCACCGGGTCGAGCGTCAGATCCTCGAACGAGACGGCCTCCGACTCGGCGTCGTCCTCCCGGACGGTACGACGAAGCAGCGCCCGCACCCGGGCCAGCAACTCTTCGAGAGCGAACGGCTTCGGCAGGTAATCGTCGGCGCCGGCGTCCAGGCCGCTGACCCGCTCGGACACCGAGTCGCGGGCGGTCAGCACCAGGATCGGCAAGTCGTCGCCGCCCGAGCGCAGCCGGCGGCACACCTCCAGACCGTCGAGCCGGGGCATCATGACGTCCAGGATCATGCCGTCCGGACGGTCGGCGATCACCTTCTCGAGGGCCTCCAGGCCGTCGCTGGCCGTGTCGACGCTGTATCCGTTGAACGACAGTGACCGGCGCAGGGACTCCCGCACCGCACGGTCGTCGTCGACCACAAGTATCCGCATGCCTACCAGTCTTATCGCTTTCGGCTAAGAACGCACTGAGTGACACGCAGGGCCGGTCTCGATACGTGGAACTGTCGAGGTCAGCGGCGGCGACGACCCGCGGCCGACAGCATGTCGCCGATCTCGGTGAACTTCACGCGGGGGCGGCCCTGGGCCTTGCCGCGGCGGCGCTCGCTGCGGTCGATCGCGCGGATGCCGCGGTAGCCGACCACGCGGCGGTGCCGCTTGCGCAACAGCGCACCGAAGGCCTCGGGCGCGGTCCGGGTGCGGGTCAGCGCGCCCTGCTCGGCGTCGACGATGAACTGCTCGACCGTCGAGATGGCCTGCTTCTTATTGGCGCCGATGCCGCCCGTCGACCCGCGACCGGCCCAGCCCGTCACATAGACGCCGGGGATCACCTCGCCGTCGTCGTCGACCATCCGGCCGTCGACGTTCGGGAACCAGCCGCGCTCGTCGTCGAACGGCAGCCCGTCGATCGGCGACGACCGGTAGCCGATGGAGCGGACCAGCAGGTCGGCGGCGATCTCGGTGGACTCCTCGCCGCGCCGTACCCGGACCGATTCGACGCGGCCGTCGCCCAGCGCGGCCTCCGGCGCACTGTGGAAGAGGAACACGATGCGGCGGTTGTCCGGATCGGCCGGCCGGCTCAGGTCGGGCAGGGGCTCGGACGGATCGTCGTGCACCACCACCTCGACGCCGGGGATCACCGACAGCGCGCGGTACTCGGCCGCGGTGTACGCCGCGCAATCCTGACCGCGCCGGCCCAGCAGCACCACCTCGTGGACGTTCTGCTGATGCAGCAGTTCCAGCGCACGATCGGCGATGTCGGTGGCGGCCAGCAGCGTGGGCGGCGACACCAGAATGCGCGCGACGTCGAGCGCGACGTTGCCGGTCCCCACGATCACCGCACGGCCCGTGCCGTCGGCCGGGATCTGCGGGCCGGACGCGCCGGGCACCGCGTTGTACCAGGCCACCAGTTCGGTGGCCGACGTGGAGCCGGGCAGGTCCTCCCCCTCGATGCCCAGCCGCCGCGACTCAGACGCGCCCACCGCGTAGAACACGGCATCGAAGTGCTCGGCGAGCTCTGCCGGAGTCACCTGACCGTGTTCGACGTCGCCGCCGATCTCCACGTTGGTCGCCATCGTGACCCGCGGATCGCGGTACAGGATGTCGAAGGTCCGCATCACGTCTTTGGTGCTCGGATGATCCGGCGCGACGCCGGCGCGCACCAGGCCGCCCGGGGTCGGCAGCCTGTCGATCACCGTGACCGCGGCCTCGGTGCGGTTCAGCACCGTGCGCAGCGCGTAGCCGCCGGACGGGCCGGTGCCGACCACCGCGACGCGCAGGTCGCTCGGCAGCCGCGGGATCTCCGGATACACCACGTCGCTCCAGCCGGAGGAGATGTCGGTGTTGTCCTTGTAGAACTGCGCGTTGATGTCGATGAAGATCTGATCTCGCGGGCCGAGCCGGTCGGCCGGATAGATCGCGTTGACCGGGCAGGCGTCGGCGCAGGCGCCGCAGTCGATGCAGGTCTCCGGATCGATGTGCAGGATGTCGGAAGTCCCGAAACCGCGCTCCTCCGGCGTCGGATGAATGCAGTTCACCGGGCAGACCGAAACGCAGCCCGCGTCACTGCAGCACGACTGGGTGATGACGAATGGCATTGAAGTTGTCCTAGCGTCGCGAGGGAACAGTGCGTGGCTCGCGCACTAGATCATGTGGACCTTGCGGTAGTAGTGCAGCGCCGGCTTGGTGAGGAGCCCGACCTCGTCGAGGAACTCCATCAGGTGCGCGCAGCTGCTGCGGATCATCGACTGAAAGTGCGAGTTGGCGTTCATCTCGGCGACCGCCCGGTCGACGTCGAGCCCGGCGTCGGCGAAGGCCTGCGGCCGGACCAGACTCGAGACGATCATGTAGGCGGCCAGCGAAATGTACAGCGCGCTGAACTGGCGGCGGGCCCAGCCGACGCCCTTCATCGACTCGCGCACCTCCTCGCGCGCGAACTTCATGTGGCGCGACTCTTCCAGGACGTGGATCTCGTTGACCGTCCGGATGAACGGGAGGACGCGGTCGTCGCGCATGCAGCCACGCTGGAAGACGTCGAGCACTTCCTCGGCGACCAGGATGCCGGTGTAGGCGACCTCGTTCTTGGCGGTCTTCTTGAACAGCTTGCCGAGCCGGCCGATGGTCTTGCTCGGCCGGTACGACTTGCCGACCATCTTCTCCGAGGCCTTGGCGAACATGATGGAGTGGCGGCACTCGTCGGCGATCTCGGTGAGCGCGAACTGGAACTCCGGCGAGTGGTACTGCCCCAGGTACTGGTCGCGCACCACCATCTCCTGCAGGATCATCTCGAACCAGATGCCGATGCACATGATCGACGCGAACTCGTGCCGGGTGACGCTGATGCGCTGCTCTTCGGTGAGTTCTTCCCAGTAGTCGGTCCCGTACAGCGACGACCATTCGGGGCTGCAGCCGTACTTCTCCGGGTCCATCGGCAACGACCAGTCGATCTCGGTCATGGCGTTGCGGGACAGCCGGGCGGCGGAGGCGAGGAGCCTCTCGGAGACCTCGTTCGGGCCCTGATCGCGGAGGCTGACGACGTTGTCGAAGGCGTCGTCGCTCCGGTCGTGCGAATTGTGGTTCTTCATTGCGGCAGTCATGACGACCTCCAAGAGGCGTGCGCACGCGCTTCGTCGCACGGGCGGAGCGTCCTCACTGCGATCCATCTCATTCATCGCTTGTTGTAACAACGCTCATTGTCACGATAACACGTACTTGCGGAGACGCAACCGGTCTGGAAACCTTACTCATCGGTAAGCTGCGCTGAGACGGCCGTCTCCGCAGGTCGATCCCACTCAGAGCGGAGACAGTACATGCCATCGATCTTCATTTCCGGAGGCGCCGCAGGCATCGGCCTGGCCACGGCGAAGCGATTCGCCAGTGAAGGCTGGACCGTCGGCGTCTACGACGTCGACGACGAGGCGCTGGCCGCCGTGAAGACCGAGCACCCCGAGTTCGTCACCGGCAAGATCGACGTGCGCGACGCACAGTCGTGGGCCGACGCCCTCGCCGACTTCACCTCGCACACCGACGGACAGCTCGACGTCCTCGACAACAACGCGGGCATCCTCATCGGCGGCCCCCTCAACGAGATCAGCCCCGAGGCCATCAAGGCGCAGATCGACATCGACGCCCTCGGCGTCGCCCTCGGAGCCCAGGCCGCCCACAAGTACCTGCAGGCCACCCCCGGCGCCCACCTGGTGAACATCGCCTCGGCGTCGGCCATCTACGGCCAGCCCGGCATCGCGGTCTACAGCGCCGCCAAGTTCTTCGTCGCCGGCTTCACCGAGGCCCTCGAGCTGGAATGGGAGGGCGACGACATCCGCGCCGTCTCCATCTGGCCGCTGTGGGCCAAGACCGCGCTGGCCGAGACCGACGCCAAGAGCACCAAGACTCTCGGCGTGCGCCTCACTCCCGAGGACGTCGCCGAAAAGGTCTGGGAAGCCGTGCACCCGTCCACCCAGGATCGCCTGCTGCACCGCACCAGCTACTCGGTCGGCGTGCAGACCACCCTGCTGGGCAATGCCTCGAAGTTCTCGCCGAATGTCATCACGCGCCTGGTCAACAAGGTCCTGGCCCAGTAGCTCGGGCAGCCGCGGGCCGTCGTACGTACAAATGATTCACAGCCGGACCGGAGCACACTGCCAGCGAAGACGGCTAGTGTTCTGACCATCGAGTTCTCCGCCGGGGCTTCTCCCTCCCCGGCGGGAGACTCATCCTAAACAGGCGACTGCGGCGTGCCGGTTCCCCCGACACCGACACGCGCAGTCGCCTGTTCGGTTTCACGGGGCTTGCGACTCACCGGCCCCGGACAGCAGAGAACCGCGACCCGACCGAAGTCGAATCGCGGTTCTCTTTTTGCTTACAGCGACTGCTGCGCGAGCGTCAGCGGCGGTCGAGATCGACCAGGCCGAGCCTGGCGGCCTTCACCAGACGACGCGGCATGCGCTGCGGAACGCCGTCGACCTTCTCAACCTGCAGGGGGGCGTTCTCCGCCTTCCACTGCGAACGACGACTGCGGGTGTTGGCCCGCGACATCCGGCGCTTGGGTACTGCCATGGTTCCAGCCCTTCTACTACTAGCTATGCGTGTTGCGAGTGGGGTCCGGGAGTTTCCGAACCGCCCGACCCGCTCTGGCTTGCGCCAACGGTCGCGGAACCGACCGCGACACACAACCAGACCAGGTTAGCGGTCCACGCCCGCATACTGCAAAACGAGCCGCCGCCGATAGGATTGCGGTCCGTGTCAGGCGTCGTCTCCGGGTTCACCGTCATCTTCATCGTGGTGGGCGTCGGCTATCTGCTCGGCCGGGGACGAGTCCTCGGCGAGCACGCCGTGCAGGTGCTGGCCCGCCTGGTGTTCTTCGTCTGCACCCCGGCGCTCCTGATCGCCTCGCTCTCCACCAGCGACCTGTCGGTGGTGTTCTCCCCCACCCTCGCCGTCGCGGCCGCCGCAGCCCTGGTCACCGGCGCCGTCTACGCGTTGTCGGCGAAGTTCTGGCTGCGCCGCCAGGTTCCGGAGATCGTGATCGGTGCGCTCTCGGCGTCGTACGTGAACAGCGTCAATCTGGGGCTGCCGATCGCCCTCTTCGTGCTGCACGACGCGTCGTTCATCGCACCGCTGCTGCTGTTCCAGATCGTCTTCTACTCGCCGATCGCCCTGATCCTGCTGGACTTCACCGCACTCGACCCGGCCCAACGCACCTCCACGCTGCGCACCGTCACCACGCCGCTGGTCAACCCGATCGTCATCGGCGGCATCGTCGGCCTGACCATCTCGCTGCTCGGCATCGGGCTGCCCGAGGCGATCCTGTCGCCGCTGAACATGCTCGGGCAGGCCTCCGTGCCGCTGGCGCTGCTGACCTTCGGACTGTCGCTGACCGGCGTGCAGATCCTGCAGAAGGGGCAGAGTCCGCGCCGCGACGTCGCACTCGCCTCGATCCTCAAGATGACCCTGATGCCGGCCACCGCGTACGTGCTGGCGCGCTGGGGCTTCGGGATGTCCGGCAGCGCGCTCTTCGCGCAGGTCGTGATCGCGGCACTGCCGACCGCGCAGAACGTGCTCGTCTACGCGACGCGCTACCGCCGCGGCGAGACCCTGGCGCGCGACTCGGCGCTGGTCACCACCCTGCTGTCGATCCCGGTGATCGCCGGGCTCGCCGTCGTGCTGACCTGAACCGTCCTCTTCGGGAGGTGCTCAGCGGGGGCGCTTCGGGCCGTCGTGCGCGCCGCGCGCCAACCGGACCACCTCGACGCTGCCCAGCACCGCACGGCCCCGGATCACGATGCGCGGGGCGCCCGGCGTGCCCGGGCCGGCGGCGCTCGAATCGAACCCGCCCGCCACACTCGAACCGTGAATCTCCACCGTCACGTCCGGCGGCACCACGATGCGCACCGTGCCCAGCACCGCGCTGACCTTGACGGCCAGCTCCGGAGCAGTGAACTCGACGTCGCGCAGATCGACGTCGACGCCGCCCAGCACCGTCGACGCCTTCAGCGACTCGGCCACCACCGCGCCGCCGCCCAGCTCCGACGAACTCAGGATCGAGGTCGCCTTGCGTACCGGCTGGGCGCCCGAACTGCTCACTCGCGTCTGCGTCGGCGACGCCGTGGCCAGCGCCCCGCCCAACTGGCTCAGTGGAAGGTCCGCGCACAGCACATCGAGATCCGCCAGGGTCACCGCCGCGACCGCGTTCGCGGCCCGGTCGGTGTACTCCTCCGGCGACAACGCGCCGATCGTCATCGCCGCGGACAGGAACGAATGCGCCTGCTCCCGGTCGGCGTCGGTGGCGCGAGTCGCTGCGCGTCGTTCGTCGCCCACGGGCGCCGGGTAGTACTGGCCGCTGCCGGCAGATTGAGTCACAGTGTCGAGTCTAGGGCGTATGCGGGTCGGCGTGGGGTCTCGATACGCTGCCTTGCACCTCGGCGGCCGCTCGACCACCATCCGGCCGGCCCCTTCGACGAGCTCAGCGTCGGGTGCGGAGGTAGTCGCCGACGACGGCGGCGCCCAGACCGTCCAGGTCCGGGCTGACCACGCGGCCGCCGACCCGGCGGGCGATGCGGTCGATGAACCGGGCCAGCCCCGGATCCTCGCCCAGCTTGAAGAACGTCGTCTGCGCGCCCATCCGGCGGGCGTGGTCGAGCTCGGCGACCGTCAGGCCGATCGTCTCCGAATGCGGCGGATACATGAAGAACGCCTCGCCGTCGGACTCCAGATGCGCGGTCGGCTCACCGTCGGTCACGATCAGCAGCACCGGCTGCGCATTCGGGAAACGACGGAAGTGCCGCTGCGCCAACAGCAGCGCGTGGTGCAGGTTGGTGCCCATCTCCATCCGGGCGTCCAGCCCGGCGAGCTCGGCGGCGTCGGTCTCCCGCGCGTACCGGCCGAACTCGATCAGCTTCAGCTCGTCGGACCGGAAACGCGTCGAAATCAGGTGGCTCAGCGCGATCGCGGTCCGCTTCATCGGCGTCCAGCGACCCTCCATCACCATCGAGAACGACGTGTCGACGAGCAGCGCGACAGCGGCCTGCGACCGGGCCTGCGTCTCGACGACCTCGACGTCGCCGACGTCGATGCGCACGCCGTCGCGCAGCATCGACGCGATCGCATCCGGCCGTTCACTGACCGTGCGCAGGACGGCGTTGGTCACCGTGCGGGTGACGTCCCACGGGTCGGTGTCGCCGAAGGCCCACTCGCGGGTCGCGCCGGTCGGCTCCCCCAGCCGGCCCGCCGACTCGGTACGCCGGTCGCCGCCGCGGCCCGACAGCTGATCGGCGATGTCGCGCAGGATCGCCTGCCCCAGCTGCCGCATCGCCTTCGGGCTGAGTTGCAGCCGCCCGTCGTCGCGCCGGTGAAAGAAGCCCTGGTCACGAAGGGCCTTGTCGAGCTCGGCGAGCGTCCGCACATCCGCGGCCGCCTCGTCGCCCAGCTGTCGGGCGAGCGCGTCGAGGTCGATGTCGTCGAGGTGCGCGCCGGCATAGCTCTGCGACAACTGCTCGGCCAGCTCTTCCAGCTCGCCGATGTCGCGCAGCGCGGCCGCGCCCTCCCCCAGGCCCATCGGGCTGTCGCCGGAGAATCGCTCACCGCCTTCCCAGTTCAGGTCCGGGCGGGCCTGCCGCAGCGCGGCGTCCATCTGCGACAGCTGGTTCATCAGCTCCGGCGACCCGAACGCCTGCTGCGACAGCTCGGCCAGTTCGGCCTGCTGCTCGGGGCTCAGCGAGTTGAAGAACTGCTGGGCGGCAGCCGAGCGTCGGGCCAGGGCGTCGACCAGCTCGTCGGTGTTCTGCGGGCTTTCGGGAAAGAAGTCCCCGTGCTTGCTCATGAACTCGTCGAACTGCTGCTGCGTGTCCTCGCCGCGGTTGTGGGCGTCGAGGAGGGTGTTGAGGTCGGCGAGCATCTCCGAGATGCGCCGGCGGTCTTCGTCGCTCGCGCCTTGGAGCGCTTCCTTCATTCCGGCGAAACGCTGCTCCAGCACCTCCCGGCCCAGCAGATCCGAGATCTGCTGATACTTCTCGCGCGCCTGCGGGCTGCGCCAGTCGTAGTCCGACAACTCACGCACCGCCTGCGCCGTCGACGACGGCAGGTTCTCGATCTCCATCTCGCGGAACCGGGCGTCGTCGTCGAGATCGCGGGCCAGCTGCTTGCGTTCGGCGAGCACCGCGTCGTCGAGCAACTGCCGGATCTCGGAGAACGTGCCGTCGAGATTGCGGCTCTTCAGCAGTTCACGGCGGCGGCGATTCGCCATCTCGGCGAGACGGTCCAGCCCGTCGACCGACTGCCCGCCGCGCCGCAGATACTCGCGCAGTGCGCGCTCCGGCGAGACGCCCGACATCACGTCGTCGCCGATGTCCTTCAGCGCCTCCCGCAGATCGACCGGCGGCGCCAGCGGATCCGGCCCGCCGGTGTAGCGCCGGTAGACCGAACGATGAAAGCGGTTACGCGCCATTGCTTTCCGCCTCCGAGCGGTAGCCGACCCGGCCCGCGTCGTCGACGTCCTTGCCGATCCGGCGAGCCAGATACAAGCCCTCCAGGGCCAGCTCCAGAACGCTCGCGCGTTCGGCGGCGTCGGCGTCGAGGGCCTCGGCGACCTGATCGATCGTGGCGGCGACGTCCTCATCGTCGCCCACCGCGGCGAGCACCTCCGACGCCGGCACGCGGTCGCCGGTCAGCACCGGATCGCCGTCGGTCAGCGCCTCCACCAGCGGCCGCATGTCGATGCCCGCGAACGATGCGCGGACCGTGTCGGCGACGGACTTGCGGAGCAGGTAGTCCAGGATCTCCATCTCCCGGCCCTCCTCGCCCGACTCGAACTCCACCTTGCCGCGCAGCACCTCGATGACCGCCTGCAGATCGATCGGCCGCGCGACGGCGATCTCCTCGCCGGTCACCGTCGCCCGGTGCAGCGCCGCAGCGGCAACGGTCTCGGCGCCGGCGATCGCGAAGCGCGCCGAGACGCCCGAGCGCTGATCGATCGACGGATGGTCGCGCACGTAGCGGGTGAACCGCGCCAAGATCTCCACCAGGTACGACGGCACGCTCGCCACCAGATCGGCTTCCTGCTCGATCACGCCGACCTCGTCGTCGAGCTCCAACGGATAGTGCGTGCGGATCTCCGCGCCGAAACGATCCTTCAGCGGCGTGATGATGCGGCCGCGGTTGGTGTAGTCCTCGGGGTTCGCGCTGGCCATCACCAGTACGTCCAACGGCAGCCGCAGGCTGTAGCCGCGGACCTGCACGTCGCGCTCCTCCATCACGTTCAGCATCGAGACCTGGATGCGTTCGGCGAGGTCTGGCAGCTCGTTGATGGCGATGATGCCGCGGTGAGCGCGCGGGATCAGACCGAAGTGAATGGTCTCCGGGTCGCCCAGCGTGCGGCCCGCCGCCACCTTCATCGGGTCGATGTCGCCGACCAGGTCGGCCACCGAGGTGTCCGGCGTCGCCAGCTTCTCGCTGTAACGGTCGCTGCGATGCCGCCACTCGATCGGCAGATCGTCGCCGAGCTCGGCGGCCCGGCGGATCGACTCCGGCAGGATCGGCGAGTACGGATGCTCGTCGAGCTCCGAACCGGCGATCACCGGCGTCCACTCGTCCAGCAGCCCGGCCAGGGTGCGCAGTACGCGGGTCTTGCCCTGGCCGCGTTCGCCGAGCATCACCACGTCGTGCCCGGCGAGCAGGGCTCGTTCCAGCTGCGGCACCACGGTGTCGCCGAAACCGACGATGCCCTCCCAGGGATTCGCGCCCTCACGCAGGGCGGCGAGCAGATTGTTCCGAATCTCGTCGCGGACGTCGCGCTCGACGTGCCCGGACGCGCGCAACTCCCCCACGGTCTCGATGGTCGGACGGTCGTTGACTGCAGAGTTCTGAGCTGTCGAGGAAGCCACGAATCCACGCTACTCGTCCGCCGGACGGCATAGGTCTGAGCTATGGCGTGGAACACTCTGGACAGGTGACGCAACGGACTGAACTTCTTCTCGGAGAGCGTCGAGACGGTGGAGCCGGACGACTGGTCGCGCCCGTCGCCCTGTGCCGGATGGACCGCGCTCGGCGTGCCCGGGCATGTCGGCCAGGCCACCGAGGCCGGCATCGCCGTCGACGAAGACCTGGACCTGGACCGCAACCGCATCGTCGAATCGCCCAGAGGTCCGCTGTCGGTGCGCGACGGATTGTCGTTCCCGGCGACCGACCTGTTCCTGCACGGCTGGGACCTCGGCACAGCCACCGGCCAGACCGTGGAGATCCCCGGCGAGGCCATCGACTTCATCCGCGGCATGATCGCCGCCTTCCCCGACGACGCGGTGCATCGCCCTGGCCTCTTCGGACCGCCGGTGTCCGTCGGCGAAGAGGCGTCGCCGACCCTGCAACTCGTCGCCTTCACCGGCCGCGATCCTGGGCTCTGAGTCACGCTAGGTCGCAGGTCGTCGACATGGGGACCCTCAGCCGAGTCGCTCTGGCCTATTGCCAGTTTGACCCCGCTCAGAGTCCCCTCAAGGGAACTCCTCGGCTGAGCCGAACTCGTCACCGACGGATTCGGCCGCGATCTCGTCTGACCCGGCGACTTTCAGACTCTCGAATCCGGTGCGCCGCGACTCCTTGAGCGCCATCGCGGCGTGACCGCGGATCCGGTGGCGATCGGCTTGAGTGATCGCACGAATGTCTGCAAGCACCTCCTCCCAGCCGTAGAGGATGTCTTCGTAGGTCAGCCGGAACGGAATCCAGCCGGCGGCGGTGGCCTTGCGGTCGCGCTGCCGGTCGTACCGATAGCTCTCCGGATCGCAGTGGTAGGTCTCGCTGTCGCACTCGATCACCAGGCGTCCGATTCGCAGATCCGACCGACCGACGTCTTTGATCTTCGGCTGGACGACCACCGTGTAGTGGGCCGCCCGAAGGCGGACTCGGGTGATGCTCTCGGTACCCGACTGGGCAGCCGGTTCCACCTTCCCGAACCACCGCATCGCCCACTCGGGCAGCGCCCCCATCTCCGCACGCATCGCCTCGGCGGCCAACCCCAGAGTGTTGCACGCCGAATCGCACACCGCGATCCAGTCCTCTTCCGACATGCAGTGCAACGCGCATTCGAGCGCCAACGCGACAGGATCGACCGGACCCTCCACACTTGGCATGCAGCCGTACGGATGGCAGCCGCCGCCGTGTTTGCGGGCCAGCTTCCGGCTGCGCCGCACGTGAGTCGTGCCGGCATAGCCGGGCGCCACCCACAGCCCGTGCGAATCCAGCGCCGACACGCAACTCAGCGCGCCTCCGCTCTTGACCGCCGCGGCAACCGCCGGGTCGTGGCCCCCGGTCGCGAACCAGCCCCGACGCAGCCGTTCGAGTCCTCCGCCTCTGGACAGCTTCTCGATCTGCTCCGCGGACAGCCCGAACTCGACCAGCTGTTCGTGGCGGTACACCCCGGGAACGATCTTGACACTCACCTCTTCACTACGCGCCCTCATAGTGCTTAGACGCACCCGGCGGGTGCCCGGTTCCCGGAAATCCCGGCGTGTCGGCCGATTCGCAGGCTGAGCGAGCGAGCACAATGCGTCGACGCGGTGGCCGGAGGCCGGTTTCGACTCACTTCGTTCGCTCAACCAGCGAGGAGAAGGCCCAGCTCAACCGGCGAACAGCCCACCCCGTTCAGCCGACGAAGAGGGTGAGCAGGCGCGGATGGAAATCCGACAAGGGGTCGCTGAGCCGCGTCACCCTGGCATATAGCCAGAGTCGCGTCGCTCAGCGACCCCTTGTCGTGAGTGTCCGGGTCAGCCCGACCGGATTCCTCGGCGTGGAGCGGGGGTCGATGCCCGTCGACCTCCCACTCGAGAGAACTAGTGCTGCTCCTCCAGATACGGCTCGACCAGGCCCTGCGGGCCGACGGGGCGGTCGCCGCGGAGGGTGACGCGGTGCATCAGGCGACGCTGCGTGTAGTCGCGGTTCGCGTAGTGCAGGGTGCTGCGGTTGTCCCACAGCAGCAGGTCGCCGAGGGCCCAGCGGTGGCGCACGATGTGCTCCGGCTTGGTCAGGTGCGCATAGAAGACGTCCAGCAGGCCACGGCTCTCCACGTCCGACACGCCCTCGATGTGCGACGTGAAGCCCGGGTTCACGAACAGCGCCTTGCGGCCGGTCTCCGGGTGCACGCGCACCACCGGGTGGCGCACCGGAACCAGCTCGCGCACCTCCTCGCCGTCCCACTTGTTGCCGTGGCCGGCACGACGCTGACGCAGGTAGTAGCCGAACTCGCGGTTGCCGTCGTGCACGGCCACCAGCTCGTCGGCGATGCGCTGCAGCGGCTCCGACAGCGACCGGTAGGCGGCTTCGCCGTCGGCCCAGTTGGTGTCGCCGCCGGTCTCCGGCAGGATCAGCGGCCGCAGGATCGACACGGCCGGCGGCTTCGGCATGAACGTGACGTCCGTGTGCCAGGTGTCGGCGAAACCGTTGTCCGAGCTGTCGAGCGTGTAGACCTCGTCCGGCACGTCGCCGCTGTCCCAGACCGGGTGGCCGAACGTCAGGTCGCCCAGGCGGTTGGCGAAGGCGATGTGCGCGTGATCGTCGAGGTTCTGGCCGCGGAGCACCAGCACCTTGAACTCGGTGAGGGCGACGCGGATCGCGGCGATCTGCGCCTCGCTCGCCGACGCCACGTCGAGGCCGTGGACGTAGGCGCCGATGTTGGGGCCCAGACGCTCGATGTCGAGCTCGACGCCCTCCCGGATGACGGTGGTGTCGGCTGCCACGGTGACGGTCATTGCGAACCCCTGTTCTTGTGCGGTCCCGGCTGTGTCAAGCAGCCGCTTGAAGGTCTGAACTCAGTTCTACGCGCCCGCTCCGCGAGCGCACAGAATTGAAATCTCGATGGTGTAAATGCAGGTCAGCGCGCTGCGGACTTCACAGCCGCAGAGATCTCAGCCCGCAGCTCCGCGTATTCCGGCAGCTCCCGCAGAACGTCTGCGGAATCATTGGGCCCGCTCGCTCCGCTTCCGTCGCCGTCGATCCCCGACCTCGGCAGCCGCGACCGGATGTCCAGTGCGATGCGGCCCGGCCGGGCACTGAGCACGATGATGCGCGACCCCAGGAACGCCGCCTCGTCCGGGCTGTGCGTGACGAACACGGTGGTGCGGCCCGACGTCGCACTCACCTCGCGGATGTCGGCCTGCAGCCGCTCGCGAGTCAAGGCGTCGAGGGCGGCGAACGGCTCGTCCATCAACAGCAACGACGTCGGAACGGCCAGCGCGCGAGCGATCGCCACGCGCTGCTGCTGCCCGCCGGAGATCTCCCAGATCTTGCGCTTGGCGGTGCCGGCCAGACCGACGCGCTCGAGCAGTTCGTCGACCCGCGCGGCCCGCTCGCCGCGGGGCACGCCGGCGTACTTGAGGGCCAGCTCGACGTTGCCTCCCACCGACTTCCACGGGAACAGCCGCGGCTGCTGGAACACCACGCCCGAACTGTGACCGGGCTGCGGGGCGTCGCCGTCGACGCGCACGACACCCTTCGACGGCTCCTCGAAACCGGCGATCAGCCGCAGCAGCGTCGACTTTCCGCAGCCCGACGGGCCGACCAGGACCACGAACTCGCCCGCGGTGATCTGCAGGTCGATCGGGCCCAGGGCCGTCACCCGGTCGGCGCCGCGGCCGTATTCGCGGACCGCGCCGGTGATCGAGACCGCGCCGAGCGCGGAGCCCGCCGGGCTCTCGGCCAGGGCGCTACTCGACGTCGTCGAAGACACCGGGCAGCCCTTCCGTGTAGATCGCGGCGGTGAAGTCGCTCTCGGCGGGCACCGACGGGATCTGGCTCTGCTCTTTCAGGAACTGCGCGGCGCTGTACAGATTCGCGACGATGTTGCCCGGCTTGCCCTGAGTGCCGAGCCACTCCGGCGACGCCAACTCGGCCGGAGTCAGGAAGATGCCCTGCTTGAGCTGGGCCGCAGCGTCTTCCGGCGACACGCCGATCTCGGCACCGACCGCCTTGGCCGCGGCCTGCGGATCGGACTTGATCAGATTCAGCGCTCGCGCCTGCACCTTGCGCCACACGTCGACGACGTCCGGGTGATCCTTCGCGAACTGGCCGGAGACCACGCCCAAGTCGAGGGTCGGCTTGCCGTCTTTGGCCAGCTGAGCGCTGGAGACCAGCTGCTTGCCGTTCTTGCGCAGCTCGCCGAGCGTCGGGAGCCAGGTGTAGACGGCGTCGACGTCGCCGCGCTGCCACGCCGCCAGCGAAGCCTGCGGCTGGAGATCGATCAGGTCGACGTCCTTCGGGTTCACGCCGGCCTTGTCCAGCGCGGCCAGCAGACTGTAGTGCGCCGTCGACGCGAACGCCGTCGCCACCCGCTTGCCCTTCAGGTCCGCGACCGAGTTGATGCCGGTCCCGTTGCGGGCGACGAGCGCCTCGTTCTCACCGGCGACGTCGAGCACGAACGCCACCTTGTAGTCGATGCGCAGCGGATCGGACAGCCCGCGGGCCACCGGGCTCGAGCCGATGGCTCCGAAGTCGATCTTCTTGGCGATGAACGCGGTGTTGATGTCGGCGCCGGAGTCGAACTTGGTCCACTCGATGTTGTACTTCGGCAGCGCCTGCTCGAGCCACTTCTGGTTCTTGACGATCAGGTCGCCGCTCGGGAACGACTGGTAGGCCAAGCGGATCGTCGGCTTGGACGAGTCCTTGCCGTCGTCCACGGCGCAGCCGCCGAGGGCCAGGACGCCGGCGAGTGCGGCGGCCAGGGCGACGAACACGCCGCGCCGGCGATGTCGGGGAGTTGCTGTGGAGGTCATGGGTCAGGCCTTTCCGCGCCAGGGCACAGTGCGATGTTCGACGGCGCGAAGCACGGCGTCGATGACGAGTCCGGAGAGCCCGATGGCGATGATGCCGACGAGCACTGCGGGAGTGTTGTTGTAGTTGGAGGCGTCCTTGACGACGCCGCCGATGCCGGGGACGCCGTTGAACAGTTCGGCGGCGACGACCGACGAGTAAGCGATGCCGACGGAGAGCCGGATCCCGGTGAACGTCTCGGGCAGCGCGGACGGGATCACGACGTCGCGCAGCACCTGGCTGCGGGAGGCGCCCAGGGCCCGGCCGGCCTCGACCAGCGACTTCGGCGTCGCCGACACAGCTGCGGTGGTGGCGACCGCGGCCGGCGGCAGAGCGGCCAGCGCCAGCAGAGTGATCTTCGGCGCCTCGTCGATGCCGAGCCAGATGACCAGCAGGAAGAAGTACGCGAGCGGAGGCAGGGCGCGCAGGAACGTGAGCCACGGCTCGATCAGCCGCCGCACCCACGGCACCGAGCCCATCGCCAGACCCAGCGCCACCCCGGCGACGACGCCGATCAGCACGCCGATGAACACCCGGCGCAGAGTCATGTACAGGTGCTCGTACAGCAGGTAGCCGGCATAACCGCGCACATCGTCGTGCGTGGTGGACATGTCGACGAAGGCGTGCCAGATGTCTTGCAGCGGCGGCACGAAAGTCTTGGACCAGACGCCGCTGACGGCGGCGAGCTGCCACAGCCCGGCGAAGACGAGAACGGAGAGCAACGGCAGGGCGGTGGCCCGGGCGGCGCGACGCCAGAGCGGCGCGCCCGGGCGGCCGGCGTCGTCTGCGCCGTCCGCGGGCTGATCGCCGAGGAGGTCGATCCCCGGCCGCCCTGCGATGTCAGATACGGAAGTCACCCGAGAATTGATACGCGGCGAGCTCCCGAACAGCACAGTCTTCAAATCACGGCGACGCTAATCGGCTCCCGGCTGTCGGTTTCGGGCGGTCTCAGCTACGGGGCGGCGGTGCCGTCCTCCTGCCGAAGCCGCCAAGAAACGGCTCGTGAACTGGGATGTCACCGTCGGTGTCGACGACGCCGCCGCACGCGGAGACCTACGACAGATCGCCGTCGACGTACAGCCAGCGACCGCCCTCGCGCACGAAGCGGCTGAATTCACACAACTCGCCGCGCCCTTCGGGCGTCCGATAGGCGGCGACGAACTCGACCGAACCCTCGACGTCGAACGGTCCGCCGCCCTGCGCGTCGACGACGGTGAGGTGCAGCCAGCGCTGGTCGTCGTCGAGAGTCAGCGACGACGGCCGGGTACCGGGATGCCAGCTGGCGAGCAGGTAGTCGGCGTCGCCGACGGCGAACGCGGTGTACCGGCTGCGCATCAGCGCTTCGGCCGACGGGGCGCGACCCTCTCGCGGGCCGCCGGTCAAATAGCGGCCGCAGCAGTCGGCGAGCGGGTCGCCGCTCCCGCACGGGCATCGATCGGTCACGTGATCCAGCCTAGGGCTCATCCAAGAGCGAGCCACATCGCCAGCCCGATGCCGCCGAGTCCGATCGCGATCCGCAGCGGCTGGGCGGGCAGCCGGGCGACGATCGGCGGGCCGATCCAGCCGCCCAGCAGACAGCCCAGGCCCATCGTCAGCGCGGCGACCCAGTGCACCGGACCGAAGAACGCGAACGCCACCGCGGCGACGGCGTTCGAGACGCCGAGCAGCGCGGACTTGAGCAGCGTCGCCTTCCACAGCGGCAGCGAGATCAGCAGCATGGCGAGGGCCAGGAAGATCACGCCCGCCCCCGCGCCGAAGTAGCCGCCGTAGATCGCGACGACGAAGACTCCGGCCAGCCACAGTGCCGGACGGTCGACGCCGTGCGACAGCTGCCGCAGCGACGGCTGCAGCAGCAGAGCGATCGCCGCGATGCCGACCAGGTACGGCGCCACGAAGCCGAACACTTCGGCCGGCAGCACCAGCAGCAGACCCGCACCGACCGCGCCGCCGGCCAGCGCGACGACCGCCGACTGCCCGAGCGAACGCCCGCCGTCGCCCGCGGTCAGTTCCCGCCCGGATTTGGCGAAACTGCCGATGCCGACGGCCACCAGCGCGACCGTGTTGGTCACATTGGATTCCAGCGGACTCAGCCCCACCAGCAGCAGCGCCGGATAGCTGACCAGCGACGCCATCCCGGTGACGTAGCCGACCACGCCCGCACCGAGACCGGCGGCGAGCAGCAGGATCAGGTCAGCGGCGCCCACGGGGACCCTTCGACACGCTCAAGGAGCGGGGCAAGCTCAGGTCGGACAGACTCAGTGCGCGAAGTGGCGCGAGCCGGTGAAGTACATGGTGACGCCCGCGGCCTCGGCCGCTTCGACCACCTCGTTGTCACGGACCGAGCCGCCCGGCTGCACGACGGCCTTCACGCCGGCGTCGATCAGCACCTGCAGGCCGTCGGGGAACGGGAAGAAGGCGTCCGATGCGGCGACCGAGCCCGAGGCGCGATCGCCGGCGCGCTGCACCGCGAGGTGCGCGGAGTCGACGCGGTTGACCTGGCCCATGCCCACGCCCACCGACGCGCCGTCGGCGGCCAGCAGGATCGCGTTCGACTTCACGGCGCGGCAGGCGCGCCAGGCGAATTCGAGGTCGGCGAGGGTCGCGGCGTCGGCGGCTTCGCCGGTCGCCAGGGTCCAGTTGGCCGGGTCGTCGCCCTCGGCGTCGAGCACGTCGCGCGACTGCAGCAGTGCGCCGCCGGAGATCGGGCGCAGTTCGACGCCCGCCTCGGCCGGAGCCTCGGCGATCAGGATGCGCAGGTTCTTCTTGCGGCTGAGCACGTCGACGGCGCCTTCGGCGTACGACGGCGCGATGATGACCTCGGTGAAGATCTCGGCGACCTGCTCGGCCATCTCGACCGACACCTCGCGGTTCACCGCGATCACGCCGCCGTACGCGCTGACCGGGTCGCACGCGTGAGCCTTGCGGTGCGCCTCGGCGCCGTCGGCGCCGACGGCGATGCCGCACGGGTTGGCGTGCTTGATGATCGCGACGGCCGGGGCGTCGTGGTCGTACGCGGCGCGCCAGGCGGCGTCGCCGTCGGTGTAGTTGTTGAACGACATCTCTTTGCCGTGCAGCTGCTGCGCCTGCGCCAGACCGGGCGCGGCGT
>JASGFV010000042.1:0-20251 GCA_047605365.1 Gordonia sp. (in: high G+C Gram-positive bacteria) | reverse complement strand
CGCAGCGGCCCGAACACGCCCACGATCAGCGGCGCCGTCAGGGCCCGCACCAGCAGCCCCACGCTCGGCGCGGCCGCGCCGATCCCGATGGCCATCGCGCGGGCCGCGGCGTTGCCGGGGTCCAGCCGCAGTGCGGCCCCGGTACCGCTGGCTGCCGAAGCCAGCAGCGTGCCGGTCCAGACCAGGATCCAGCCAGCCCGCGTCGTGCCGACGCGGCCGGTCTTGATCGGTGCGGCATCGACGGGCAGCCGGGGGCTCGTGTTCTCATCTTCGGCGCGCGCCGCGCGGGGGACCAGTACCAGCTCGGTACTCGGACGATTCATGTTCTTCTCCTTCGTGTCGATGTTGGTGCTCATGCCGCGACCTCCTCGGTCCTGGCCTGGGCCAGCGCCTTGATGCGGTCCGGCCGGAACCCGGACCAGTGGTCGTCGCCGGCGATCACCTGCTCGCTCATGCCGGAACCTCCTCGCCGGAGACCGGATTGGGCGCCGGGGCGATCACCGCATTGAGTTCGTCCAGCCGCTCACGGGACAGCACGGTCACCTTGGCCGGCTGGGCCGCGACTCCCGGCTTGCGGAGCAGGCCGCGGTAGGTCGCAGCCGTGTTGGTCACGGTGGCGCGCTGATTCGAATCGTTCTTCGGCGCCTTGTCGTTGATCCAGTACTCCAGGTCGTACTCGACGATCAGCGGCTCGGGCCGGCTCATCATGCCCTTGGGTCGCTGGGGCTTCTCGACCAGTTCCCAAGCACAACCCTCGTCGGCGCCGATCACGGCCTTGAGGCGCTCCATGAACTTGTTGCGGCCGATCGGCTTGGAGCTGGGATGGTTGCGCTCCATCCAGGCCTTGAACAGGTCGTAGATGAACTGGTAGGGCACCAGGTCCCAGGCCAGCACATTCTTGACGTCGCTCCAGAACGCGCGCACCGGGTCGGAGTTGCGCACCTCGTCCAGGGCCAGCACGCAGGCCGCCGGTTCGCGCAGCTCGTAGTAGTCCATGGTCAGCACGCGCTTGAGCACGTACTGCAGGACCTCGGGGCGGTGCAGGTAGTCGTCCTTGATGTGCTTGTGCTCGGCCCCGGTGAAGCACTTGATGAACGGCACGAACAGCTGGCGCCGGTAGATGGACTCAGAGGTGTCCTTGAACTGCGGGCTCTCGTTCAAGCACTGCACCATGAACCCGTAGTGCTGATGGGCGATCGGGGCCTTGTAGATGCCCCGAATAGCGATCACGTCGTTGGTGACCACGGCCTTGAAGTTCGCGGCCTTGTCGACGTAGGTGCCCACGTCGTTCTCGTCCACGAGGATGGCAGAGGACCTGGTCAGGGGCTCGAGCATGAACTCCTTGCTGAAGTCCGACAGCGGGATGGAGGCGTAGCCACCGGCGCCGACCAGGTTGCGCATGAGCGAGACCAGGGTGCCCTTGCCGTTGTTGCCCTGGGTGGAGTAGAAGAACGCGGCCTTGTTCCAGGAGACGTACGGGCGGACCACGGCCCCGGTGATCTCCCAGAGCAGCTCGGTCATGTCGAGCTCCTCGGGGGTGGGGTTGGCCGGATCGGCGGCCATGAGGGAAGTCATCCAGGATTCGACGTCCCAGGTCAGGCAGGCGTCGGTGCAGTCGTCCGGGTCGTCGTGCCCCTCGGTGCAGCCTTTGGGGTTGTCGAAGCGGACCAGCTCGGCGTTCGGGTCGTAGTCGACGGCGATCTTGGCCAGGAAGACGTGCTCGGGGCTGAACGGCATCAGCTTGGGCGGCTTGCCCGCCCGGTAGCGCACGATGCCGTTGTTGCAGGCCAGCAGGTCGCGGTCGGTGCCCCGGCACACCCGACGAACGCGCGAGCCACTGCGCATGGCGGCGACGATTTCGGCGTAGCCCTTGGTGGTCAGGTTCGGGCAGTACCTCTCGATCCTTGACCTGATCACCTCCGAATCGGTCTGGTAGATCCCGTACGTCGGGCTCTCGGGGTCGTCGTCGTAGACCGCCAGTACGCGCCGCTGCGGGTCGACCGCGCCCTTGCTCGACGAGATCAACCGGACCTCACCCAACTCGCTGACCACGCGCGCGACCTCGGCGAAGTCCAGCCGCTTGATGAGGGCAATCTTGGAGCCGGACAGCTTTCCGACCTTGACCGCCTCGTTCTGGGCGATGATGCGCTGGTTGATGCGGTTGACCAGGACGTCGATGACCTCGTAGGGGTCCAGCCCGCGCAGCCGGCCCAGTCGCTTGGGGTGCAGGTAGCGCTCGCATTCGCGTGCGGAGATGGTTTCGAGCGTGCGGGCGATCGGGGTGCCCGCGGCGGTGAGCTCGGAATACGTCGGCAGGTCGTCGCCGGTCCCGTAGGCGGCTGCTGCGGCCTCTTCCTCTTGGCGCGAGACCCACAGATCGGTGTCGAGGTCGGCCTGCATGGAGGCGTCGGCGTGGTCGAGGCCCTCCTCCAGGGCGGCTTCGAACCGTGCCTTGCGAAATGCGTCGCGTGCGTTGGCGGCATCGGAGGATGCCGCACGGGGCGCGCCCGAGGACGCGTCGTCTTTCGGTGCTGTCGGATCATCGGCAGCGTTGGTAGAATCGTTCACAGCGAGGTCCCCTTCAAGGCTCGTGTTCTTCGGAAACCCCCGCCTGCCAGGGCGGGGTTTCCTCTTATTCAGGGTCGTGCGCAGCACGCGCACGACCCGGTGTCTTTTAGCTGGCGATCGGCTCCCGCGGGCGCTGGCGCTCGAACTCCTTCTCGATGAGTGCCGCCACGTCGCCGCGCCGGACGTACCGGACGCCGCCGAGGAGGATGTAGGGCAGCTCACCCGCCCGCATCGCCTGGTACCAGCGGTCGCGCGGGTATTTGCTCTCTTCCAGCAGTTCCTTGTGTGGCTCGGCGTCCGCCGGCAGGAACGGCGAGCGCGGGGTGCTCTCGGTCTTAGCGGTCATGACTCTCTCCAATCGGCGTTCCGTTGTGACACCATCATGCAGAAAGATTCTGCATCCCGCAAGGCCATGCGAAATTGTGCAATCGATGTCGGATCATGCGACTACGCTCACAGCCATGCCCAAGCAGCAGAACGACGAGCAGACGGCGGCCGACGAGCAGGGCGACGATGCGAAGCTGACGAAGCGGAGCAAGCGCGCCAACACCCTCGGACCTACGGGCAACACCGTGAGGCGCAACCTCATCACGTGGAGGGTCCGCCGCGACTTCACCCAGACGCAGCTCGCCGAACGCGTCAGCGCACAGGGCAGGCCGATGACGCGCCAGGCCCTCGGAGACATCGAACTCGGCCGCCGGCGCGTCGACGCCGACGACTTGGTGGCGCTCGCGATCGCGCTGGACATCACGCCGGGGGCGCTGCTCATGCCCGAGACGCGCCGCCGACTGCAGGAGGTCAGGCCGACCAACGAGACCACGGTGGATGCGGCCACCCTGTGGTACTGGCTGAGCAACAAGACGCCGTTGACGAACGTCGAGGTCGCGCCGGAGGACGTCGTGGATTTCCAGGAGGACGTGCAGCCGATCTGGGTGGCGTTCCGCGCGCTCGACGAAGAGGATGACGGGCCCCCGGACGCCGAATGACGCCATGCCCTCAGTGCACGCCGACAGCACCGACTGGATGGGGCTGCGGCCCTGCTCGCTCTGGTCGTGCGACCTGCCGGGGAGGGGCTTGCACGATCCCCACGACCGAGCCCCGCACGATCACCGATGGCGCCGGCCACATCGGAAAATGTCCCCGATACAGTGAGAAGCGGGCCCCGGTACGTCGACCCGGATGCTTCACCAGACGATTGCGAATCGTCGGCCGAACAGGCCAACACCGCGTATCACTTTTCGTAGAGGGCACGACCGGACAGCAGTGCCGGACGACCGGCTACCACCCGAGCAACCGCGCTGAACGAGTGGCGAACGGCCCGTGTCGCACTTTTTGCGACCAAAAGTTGCGACGCGTTTTCGGGGAAAACATGCAGTTCAGGGCCTCGGCGAGGCCGCGTGCTCAATGTTCACTTTTGTTTGAACTTTGGGCACAGTCTTTTTTCAGGGCTCTTACGACCCGTTGCAACAACTTTCCTATAGAACTTCTCGCAAAAAAGTTGAGACATAGAAGAGAAACACCAGGTCAGAAGATGAGGCGATTCGAAAACCGCTGGTCAACGCGTTGCGCTTTTGAAAACTGGAAGTGAAACACCACACACGGGCGGATGGACGAGAAAGGCGCTCTACCTGCGGAAACGGGTTGCACCAGACGTATCAACTCTGAAAAGCGGGAACTGATACGCCGATCTCGTCCCCGACACGGTGTGGACGACGTGAGTTGCACAGAAGCGATGGAGCCGGCCACAGCAGGAAAGTTGCAGCGGATCGGACATGTCGTTCGACGCCTGACCGCAGACCTGCACCGAGGTGCTGGGCGCGGTCGACGAGGGTACGGCTGCTTCGAGGTGCTGAAGGTTACTGGTAAGAGCACAAGGGAATGGTGTGAATGGTCGTGCGCTTCACGTGAACAGGCCAGGTGCGGCGGGGACGAAACACGCGCAGCGGGGCACGTTCAGCAGGACGTTCCCCCGTCACAGCGGAGAACGGAGCCGGCCACGGCGGGAAGAGACCCTGCACGACGACTGTGCGGCCACCCGAACGACATCGCCGTCCATCCCCTTGTGCTCCGCTCAGTACCTTTCAGCACCCGGACGGAGACTTGCACGACGATGAATGAAGCCGGCACAGCGGGGAACGGAGCCGGACAACAGGTGGACGGGGCCCAGCACGTTCGGCAGACGTGCCGAGCACGGCGGTGGATGACCGAGCACGCCGGCGAAGCGCCACTTGCTCCACCTCACCTGCCGCAGCACCCTCCTCCCATCCACCTGTGCTCCGCTCAGTAACCCTCGTCACCCGCAACGTCACCCGAACGCCCGCCCGTCACGCCGGCGACCGTCACCGGCCTCAGCACCCCGCTCGCATCCATCGCCCGTGCCCCGATCGATCGGCGAACGGCGCCCGTCGCGGACACCGGCCTCAGCCCTCCTCGCGCAGGCCCCCGTCGCCGTCGCGCCAGCGGACCTGTGCCAGCACGTCCGGGATGTTCGCCATCCGGCCGCCGGCCGCCCGCTTCCACTGCTCCAGCCCGACGAACGTGCTCGGCAGCACCTCGCCCTCGGTGTCCAGGGTCCCGATGTCGATCGACCACTCCTTGACCTCCGTGCGGCCGCCGATCACCTTCCCCTCGAACTTCCCGGACGTCTGCAGCACGCCGCCCTCGGTCCGAGAGACCCAGGTCGCCTTCACCCCCATGTCCCGCAGCCACAGGTTCCGCGCCTCGTCGTCGGCGCCGTCCCACCACGCCCGCACCGTCTGCCCGGTGCCCTCGTACCGCCAGCCCGCGGGCACCGCCGGAACGGCTTCCAGCTCGGCCTCCCGTGCGGCCAGCGCCTTCAGCCGTTCTTCCAGCCGCTCCCGCTGCGGCGTGCCCTTGCGGAAGCCGGGGCCGCCGATCAGGTCGCCGACGTCGCCGATCATCTCCCGCACCTCGGCGAGCGCGGCCGCGGTGTCGGTGCCGGTGTCCCAGACCCGCCGCATGCGCTCCATCTCGCCCAGGCGGCCGAGCACGTTCCCCACCACCTCGCCCTCCGCCCACCGCAGGTCGATCGTCCGGTTGTCGCACGGACCCATGTACTGGGCGCTCGCGCAGCGGTACCGGGGCCTGCGTCCCGGGCCGCCCTTCTGGCGGTACCCCGGGCGGCCGCAGTCGCCGCAGGCGATGACCTGGAGCAGCAGGCCGCTCATCCGCTTCGTGGGCTCCCTGCGGTTCTCCCGGCGCGTCAGCTCGTCGCCGAGCCGCCGGAAGGTCTCCTCGTCCAGGATCGGCGCCGCCCGCACGACCGGGACGCCGGCTTCGTCCACGACCACCGTCTCCGGGCCCATCACGCGACTGCCCTTATCGTCGCGCAGCGGTTGTCCGTCGTCTCCGAGCACGGCCTCCCGGGTGACGATGCGCCCGAGCATCGCCGGGCTGGTGAGTGCCCGCTTGAGCGGCGACGAGTGCCATTCGTAGCCCTTGACCTCGCGCTTCTTGAGCTGGGCGACGCGATCCTTCGGCGTCGGCACGCCCCGCCTGGTCAGGTCGTGGGCGATCGACCGCAGCGACTGCTCCTGCTCGAGCACCCGGTCGACCACCTCGCGGATCACCTCGACCTGCGGGGCGTCGTGCACCAGCTTCCAGTGCCTGCCGTCCTTGGCCGGCACGTAGCCCCACGGCGGCACCCCGCCGCGCCACCGCCCCGCCGTGATGGTGTGCCGCGCGGCGCTGCCGGTGCGCGCCCGGATGGCCTCGAGCTCCATCTCGGCGCACTTGGCCACCAGGAGCGCGACGACGTCGCCGAACGGCGCGTCGAGGTCCAGGAAGCGCTCGGTCGCGCTCACCAGCTTGACGCCGTTCGCCTGCCCCCAGGCGATGAGGTCGGCGAGGTCCGACAGGCGCCGCACCAGCCTGTCCATCCTGTAGAAGACGAGGATGTCGTACCGCTGCGGCGTCGCCAGCCACTTCCCGAGGTCCTCGCGGCTCGCAGGGCGCACGGCCGCGCTGACGTTCTCGTCCTTGGCGACGCCGGCGACCTCGTACTCCCGCTCCTCGCACAGCTTCCGGCACTCCGCTTCCTGGCGCTCGATGCTCGAGGTCGCCTCCGTGACCCTGGACAGCCGGGTGACGATCAGTGCGCGCTTCTTCGCTTCTCCCATGCCCAACGACTCTAGCCATGCGATCAATAGCGGATAGTGGAATATTCCGCCGTCGACATCCCGGTCTCGTCGGCCATCAGCCGACTCGCTTCCGCACCCATCCGGTCCCAGACCCGATCGTGCAGCTTCTTCTCCCCCATGGCTCCCCCTCTGCCGTTTGTGAACGTGTCAGTGTTTAGACGCGCCCGCGGCCGAGCGGGTTCCACGACACGCCGAGCAGGAGGGAAGCCGCCGCTCAAGCCCCGCAGTACCCGCCCTGCCCGGCGGCGTTGTCGCAGTAGCTGACGTTGTTCAGCAGCACCGCGGTGCCGCCGGTGTCGGGGTGCACCAGACTGCCGGTCCACGTCGCGCCCTGCGAGATGCCGCCGACGCCCGACCCGGACACCTTGACCTGCGAGCCGATGGTCACGGTGAGCGAGTCGCCGGACGACGTCCACTGCAGATTCCACACTTCACCGTCCATCGCACCGCTGAACAACGACACCTGACCGGAGCCGTCGGCGTTCAGGTCCAGGCTGCGGGTGTGCCCCATCCACTTGCCGACGAACGCGGAGTTCGTGGCGGGCTGGGTCTGCGTCTGAGTCTGCGTCACCGTCGTCTGCGGAGCCTGATCGGTGTCCGTCGGAGTCTCGGACGCACCGACGGTCTTCGTCTCGACGACGGTCACCGCCGCCGGCGCGTTCTTCTTCTGCGAGTCACAGCCGGTCAGCAACGCGCTCGCTGCGATCAGCCCGGCGCAGCCGAGCACCGTCGCGCACCGAACGCCAGTCGGTACGTGTCCCATGTCCGCAACCTCCGAGCCGGATCCTCGACGACGACGCGCCGCTCACCTCGATCCTCCCGCCGCACCGAGACCGCCCGCAAGACCCGTCGCCGCATGTCATTCACCTGACCGTGGGACATACGGCCCATAGCGGCGATAGCGGTCACAGGCCGCCGAGCAGCCCGCCCGCCAGACCGATCACCACCGGCGCGATGCCCAGGCAGACGAACGCGGGCAGGAAGCACAGGCCGAGCGGACCGCTGATCTTGACGCCGGCCCGTTCCGCCTCCGCCAGCGCACGATTGGCCGCCCGCGCCCGCGCGGCATCGGCCAGCTCCGCGACGCCGTCGGCCAGCGACGACCCGGCCCGCGACGCACGACGCGCCAGCGTCGCCAGCTCCGCGAACCCGCCGTCCACCTGCTGGGCCGCGTCGTCGGAGGCCGACCACGCCCGCGCCGGATCGGCCCCGAGCGTCAGCAGTTCGGCCACCCGCAGCAGTGGTTCGGCGAGCGACGGCGGGCACGCTCGCGCAGCCTCGCGCGCAGCGGTCGCCACCGGCAGACCGGTGCGCAGGCAGACCGCCAGCAGGTCGTAACCGGCGGCGACGTCGAACTCGTCGACCCTCGAAGCCTGCTTCCCCAGCCAGCGCGGCTCCCGGTTCCGCACCGGCATTCCGGTCAGCCGGTACAGCGCCCACTCCGGCGGCGGCCAGATCCAGCACGCCACGGCGAGCATCGCCGCCGCAAGCGCGCCGCTCACCGCCAGACCGGTCATCGCAGTACCCGGCTCACGATCGACTCCGACCAGACCACGCCGACCGCGGCCAGGCCGACACCGACGACCAGCAGAGCACCGCCCGCGCCCGGCCCCAGCAGCACGGCCAGCGGTCGCGCGCCCATCGCCTGGCCGAGGGCGATGCCCAGCAGCGGCAGCCCGGCGAGCACGGTCGACGTCGCACGCGGTCCCGCGAGGCCCGCCCCGGTGCGCTCGACGAAGTCCTGCCGGGCGACGAGGTCGGCGCGCAACGCCGCCAGCAGGTCGGCGAGCGGCAGGCCCGCGTCCGACGACATCGACCACGCCTCGACGAGCCGGCTCACCCCCGGCGGATCGTCGGGGGCCGCGGTGAGCATCCCGCCCAGCTCCGCCTGCGCCGCCAGCCGGCCCAGCGCGCGCATGACCTCCGAGTCGCGCCCGGAGCGCTCCAACTCCTCGACGGCGGACCGGCACGCGCCGACCGCAGGGGCGCCCACCCGCAGTTCGGCGACCATCACCACCAGAGCCTGCCGCAGGTCGTCGAACGAGCACTCACGTGCCGCCGCGGCCCGGATCCGCCGCATCCGCCAGAGGAGCAGTGCCGCAACGATTCCTGCGGCGACAGCCGCCGCCGGACCGAGGGCCGCACCGACTGCCGGCACTGCGGCGACTGCCCATCCGCCCCGGAAGCCGAAGGCCCGCACCCGGTTCGGCGTGGAATCGCCGAGCCGCAGGGCACGACGTCGAGCGTCGTCCGGCGGCCACACCACCAGCGCCGTCGCGATCAGCGCGAGCGCCGCCGCCGCGGTCACCGAATCCCCCTGCGCGCGTTCAGCAGCGTCCGCAGCTCAGCGAGACCCGAACCGGATCCGGCCGGGGTCCAGACCGGTTCGATCTGAACCAGTCCGTCGTCGCCGCGACGCACCAGGCCGACCTCGACCACTCCGCGTCCGCGACCGGTCCGTGCGACGCCGATCACCACCTGCAGCGCCGCGGCGAGCTGGCTGTGCAGCGCGTCCCGGCGCATGCCGCCCAGTGCCGCAAGGGCTTCCATCCGCGCCGGGACCTCGGCCACCGAATTGGCGTGCATCGTCCCGGCGCAGCCCTCGTGACCGGTGTTCAACGCGGTCAGCAGGTCGATGACCTCTGCGCCCCGCACCTCCCCGACGACGATCCGGTCCGGCCGCATCCGCAACGCCTGCCGCACCAGCGTGCGCACCGGAACCTCGCCCGCCCCTTCGACGTTCGGCGCACGAGCCACCAGCCGCACCACGTGCGGATGCTTCGGGTCCAGCTCGGGCGCGTCCTCGACGCACAGGATCCGTTCGCGCCCATCGACATGCCCGAGCAGAGCGTTGAGCAGGGTGGTCTTACCGGCGCCGGTGCCGCCCACCACCAGGAACGCCAGTCTGCTCCGGACCACATCGGCGACGAGTTCCACCAGCTTGCCGGGGATCGCACCGTCGGCCACGAGTGCGTCGAAATCCTGTGTCGCACCACGCAAGACGCGCAGCGAGATGCACGTGCCGTCGCGTGCGAGAGGCGGGATCACCGCGTGGAGCCGCACCGTGTAGCCGTGCCTGCCCATCCCGGAGAGCTGGCCGTCCACCCACGGCTGCGCGTCGTCGAGCCTTCGTCCGGCCCCGAGCGCCAGCCTGCCGGCGAGACGTCGCACGCCGTCCTCGTCGGCGAACTCCACCCCGGCCGGCTCCGGCCCCGATCCCCGATCGGCCCACACCTGCCGTGGTCCGACCACCAGGATGTCGGTGACGCGAGGATCGGCCAGCAGATCCTCCAGACGTCCCGCCCCCACCATCTCGGTCTGCAGATACCGAAGCGCGGCAAGCAGATCGGTGTCCGACAGGAGTCCGGCCGCCTCCGCCCGGATCGCCCCGGCGATGCTCTCGGCATCCGGTTCGCCCGACTGCTCGGCGAGCCGTTCCCGCACCCGGTCCAGCAGTCGCGGATCAACGACGCCCCGCTCACGCACGACGACCCTCCGTCCCCGCCAGCACCTCGCACACCTGCGCCGCCGCACGACGCAGACCCGACCGCCGACGCAACCGCAGACCGCCCCGCTCGGCGTCGCGGGGCAATGCCGCCTCGGGCCGCATCGCCGCCAGCAGTTCCAGGCCCACGGCGTCGGCGACGTGATCGGCCCGCAGACCGCCGGGCGACGGACCGCGGACCACCAGCCGTGCCGGGCACCGCCGATCCAGACGTGCGACAGTACGCCGTGCCGAGGCCACCGCCGGCACTGACGCCGCCACCACCACGACGACCAGATCAGCCGAGTCGAGCACGCCCGCGGCGGCCGGATCCAGGCCGCGTCCGACGTCGGCCACCACTGGATCGCCGCTCGCGAGTCCGGCGTCGACCACCGCCAGCACGGTCTCCGGATCGAGCAGCGCGCCGTCGTCGCGCGCCCGGGTGATCACTCGCAGCCGGTCGCCGCGGGCGGGCAGCGCCGCGGCGAGCGCGGCGGGGTCGATGCTTCCGGTGTGACCGGTGACGTCGTTCCAGCGCATCCCCGGAGCCGCCTCCACGCCGAGGATCAGGTCGAGTCCGGCTCCGACCGGGTCGACGTCCACCAGCAGCCCCGATCCGCCTCCGCACGCGGTGAGTCCGACCGCCGCGGCGAGCGTACTGGCCCCCGCCCCGCCGTGGCCGCCGAGCACCGCGACCGACCCGCCGGGCCGCCGTCGTGGCTCTCTGATCCGCGACAACGCCTCGACGAGCGCGGCATCGTCACCGGGCAGCAAGTATCCGCCGCGCGCGCCGAATGCGAGTCCGGCGCGCCACAGTTCGGGATCGGCGTCGCTCGCCGAGACGACCACCACGCCCGGCCCGGCGGGCGGCGGATCGGCCTGCAGCACGGTCAGCGCCGGACCGTCGACCACGACGGCCCGCGCGAGCGTCCAGTCGCGCCGGCAGCCGCGCGGATCACCGCGCACCAGGCGATAGCCGGCGGCGGCTCCGCAGCGTGCGACGTCGTCGTGCAGGTGGGCTTCGGTCAGGACCAGCAGAGCATCGGACATGCCTCGACGATGCCTTCGCCGCGGACTTCGGCCCAGCCCGTCATCCACAGATCGCGAGCACGGATCGTGTTATCCCCAAATCACGGAAATGGGTTGACAAACCTGTCGTATGAACGAATTGGCCGAAAAGCCCGCAAAATAGGGGTGACCCCGGCCAGGGGGGAGGAGGCCGGGGTCACTGGCTGTTCAGCCCCGGGGGGTCGGGCTGAACGCCACCGGCGCGAACGCCGGTCGATTGCGAAGGTACACGCGTAGCCGTACCCCGCGCAACCAGCGAAGTCAGTCGTACAGCGACTTCACAGAACGCGCACGAAGAACGACTCGCATCCGTATCCTTGCAGCCGTGACAGACGTGTCACCGTCGCCGACGGCTGCATTCTTCGATCTCGACAAAACGGTGATCGCGCGATCGAGCGCACTCGTGTTCACTCGACACTTCTACGCCGAGGGACTTCTGACCAAACGCGGCATGCTGCGATCGGCCGTCGCACAGCTTCAATTCGCGCTCACGTCCGGTGACGACCACGTCGAGAAGCTCCGCGCACATGTCACCGGCATGTGCACCGGATGGAGTGCACAGGCGGTCCGAACAATCGTCGCCGAACAGCTCGACGACGTGGTGCGGCCGGTCATCTTCCCCGAGGCCCTCGAACTGATCGCCGCGCACAAGGCCGCCGGGCGCGACGTGGTGCTGGTGTCCGCGTCGGGGGTCGAGATGGTCGAACCGATCGGCGAGCTCCTCGGAGTCGATCTGGTCCGCGCCAGCGTCCTGGAGGTGGCCGACGGTCACTACACCGGGGAGATCGACTTCTACTGCTACGGCGACGAGAAGGCCGCCGTCCTGGGCCGGCTGGCCGCCGAACGCGGCTACGACCTGGCCGGGAGCTACGCCTACTCCGACTCCAGCACCGATATCCCGATGCTCGCCGCGGTCGGGCACGCCGCAGTGGTCAACCCCGACAAAGTGCTGCGCGAACGCGCGACGACGGAGGACTGGGAGATCCTGGACTTCCCGAATCCGGCGCCGATGATCGAGCACCCGGGACGGATCGCCGCGGCCACCGCCGCGACGCTCGCACTCACGGCCGGCGTCGGCGTCGCTCTCGCGGCCCGCAGAATCCATCAGAAGAATTCCTCGCGAAACACTTGATGTGACGTGCGTCAGGAGGTAGAAAAGACGTACGGAATCCCGAAGGCAAAGTTCAGACCGGAAGAGAAGGTCGGTACTCCCGGAAGGTAATTCCCAGCACGGGCAGCAAGCACCCACGCGATGCTCGCCACATTGGCAGAAGCGTTGTGCGCCTGCGACATTTCGATCTCACGGTCGGCTGATCTGAGGACGAAATCCCTCGCCGAGGCGATCCCACAACCCACCTCGCACGCTTGGTAACTTGGGTCCGTGCTCGCGGGCGACACCCTGCACCGGTTCAACCGGTAAGGATGTCGCCCGCAATACTGTGCGCACTCACTTCCGGGTTAAAGGCCAAAATGTGTGTACGGGCTGTCCGGCGTGTCGGTGTTGAGGGTCAGGTTCGTCCGCCCCAGCCGTGTTGGATGCCGTTGCCGTCTTCCCAGCTGAAGTGGTCGTCGAGGGCGGCGGGTCCGATCGGTTCGTCGTCGATGGGCGTGTGCTTGGGCCTTTTGGGTGGCGGGTTGTAGTGCTCGGGGCGCACCAGGCTCCAGGGGTCGCGTGGCTGAGCTGTGAGGCTGTTGAGCTTCCATTCGGAGGCGCGGCGGGCGTGTTCGGTGAGGAACCCTCGGTGGGCGCGGAAGAGGTCTTTGAGTGCCTTGTTGGGGCCGCCTTCCAGCGGCGAGGTGGTGCGTGGCAGCGGGTGGTCTTCGTCGGTGAGGCGGGGGTCGATCCAGGTGAACAGGTGCTCGGCGGTGATGAGTCGTCGGAGCAGGCCGCGGGTCTTGCGCAGGTCGCGGTGTGTGTACCACCAAGTGCTGGTCTCCGATACGCCGGTGGGTCGTTCGGTGTGGGCTCGGGCGTAGGTGCGGTGGCGCAGGAACTGGTCCCATTGCTGCTCCCAGTCGTTGTAGGCCTGGAGCCAGAGCACGGCTTGGTCTGCGTTTCGGACGTTCATCAATGCCCTGGTCAGGGCCAGTATTTCGCGGCCGGCTTCCAGGCGTGGTCTGAAGGTGTGGTGGCGGCGGACGGTCTGGAAGATGTGGAAGTAGCAGCGTTGGACCCGGGTGGTGGGCCAGTCTTCGTCGATCGCTGAGAGCAGTCCGCGGCCGCCGTCGATGACGGCGACGGCGGGTGCGGGCTGGCGTTGCAGGATTTGTTGCCAGGCGATCTTCTTCTCTTGGTCGCACCACTGCCAGTCCACGACGTGGCGGCCGTCGTAGGCGATGAGCAGGCACCAGGATTGGAAGTAGGTGCCGTCGAGCATGAGGATCTGGGCGGGTTCGGTGCTCGGTGCTGGCGGTGGGACTTCGACGTTCCAGCACCAGGTGCGGTCGCGGCGGAAGGTGCGGGCGCTGACGTGGTCGGGGTGGCGGCCGTTCAGGAGCCAGTCGTGGAATGCGGCGAGCTGGGCCTTGCGGGTGATGTCGTGCCTGTGCTGGGTGCTCGAGGCGCCGCAGGACTTGCAGCGCCAGCGGGTTCGGCCGGCGCTGGTGGTGCCGTTCTTGACGAGTTTGCTGCCGCATACACCACAGAACGGGGAGTTTCGGGGACCTGACACCGAACATGCTTCCAGAGCATGTTCGGACCGGCATCATTCGAGGTCAGGACCGCTAAATCAGTCCTTCTGTACACACATTTTGGCCTTTAACCCTCACTTCCGCGCCGCGTCCGCGATCGACTTCGCCTCCGCCGCGCCGGCCTCCATCGCCTCGCAGCACAGCACGATCCAGTCGGCGAGCGCCTGCGGATCGCCCGTGGCGAAGCGCGCCGAAGCCTCCCGGTAGTCGCCCAGCCGCCGCAACCACGTCACTTCCGGCACGCCGAGCAGGTGCGGATCCAGTCCGGTCGCCGCCGACATCAGCCGCGCCGCGCCGCGCGCGAGGACCCCGTTGCCTTCACTGAACGGCGCCAGCGACAGCAGTTCGCCGTGCACGACTGCCACCGCGACCGGAGCCGGCGTCGCCGAAGCACCCGCCAGCTGGCCGGTCACCAACTGACCGAGCAGGTCCAGCCGCATCGCGATGTGCGGTTCGGGACGGGGCCGGCCGAGCATTTCCGGATCGTCGACCAGATCAGCGGCGGCCAGGGTGTGCAGCCGGGCCAGCGCCTGCGCGGGCGCCCGGCGGAACACGCCGACCTCGCGGTCGATGGCGTCCGGATCCAGGTTCTGGGTGACGCGGATGGCCCCGGCCATGATCGGATCGTCGAACTCGTGGTCGCGGCGCAACTCGGTGGTGGCGCCCTCCATCGCCGCCGACGCGCGACCGGCCCGCCACGACGCCTCGCGCGACGTCTTGTCCCAGCCGCGGAGGTTCACCGGATGCCGGTGCACCGCCGCGAGCGCCTCCCGCGCCGCTTCGGCGGCGTCTCGCACACCGGGCAGGTCGACGAGGGGGGACAGCGGATCGGCACTCACGACTCCCCAGAATAGGGCACGCAATCGCCGCCGACCGCGCCCGACCGACCGTTCGTCGCGGGCCACCCCCGCGCTGACCGAAGGGTCAGTACCCAGCCCCGGGTCTAGTGACTACGCTCACAGGAGTGGCCGTCGGGGTCGCCGCATCTCACAGGCGGCCGACGACGCCGCCCGACTTTCTCTCAACACCCGAAAGGCGCACACCGATGTCATCGAACGTTCCGCAGGCCTATCCGCCGTCTCCCGAATTCGCCGAGAACGCGAACGCGAGCGCCGCGATGTACGACCGAGCGGAGGCCGATCCGCTGGAGTTCTGGGCCGAGCAAGGACGGCGCCTCGACTGGGAGACCCCGTTCGAGAGCGTGCTGGACTGGTCGGACGCCCCGTTCGCCAAGTGGTTCGTCGGCGGCCGGCTGAACGTCTCGGTGAACTGCGTCGACCGGCACGTCGCGGCGGGCAAGGGCGACCGCGTGGCGATCCACTGGGTCGGCGAGCCCGGCGACACCCGCGACCTCACCTACCGCCAGCTCCAGGACGAGGTGAGCCGCGCCGCGAATTACTTCGACTCGATCGGTCTGCAGGCCGGCGACCGCGTCGCCATCTACATGCCGATGATCCCCGAAGCGATCATCTCGATGCTCGCCTGCGCCCGGCTCGGCCTGACCCACTCGGTGGTCTTCGCCGGATTCTCCGCGGCCGCACTGCGCACCCGCGTCGACGACGCCGAGGCCAAGCTCGTCATCACCACCGACGGCCAGTTCCGCCGCGGCCGGCCCGCCCCGCTCAAGGAGCAGGTCGACGCCGCGCTCGGCACCGGCGACGACGCCGCGCCGTCGGTCGAGAAGCTCCTCGTGGTACGCCGCACCAATCACGATCCCGACCTGAACTGGGTGCAGGGCCGCGACGTCTGGTGGGAGGACACCGTCGGAGAGGCGTCGCCGCATCACGAGCCCCAGGCGTTCGACGCCGAGCACCCGCTGTTCCTCCTCTACACCTCCGGCACCACCGGCAAGCCCAAGGGCATCGTGCACAGCTCAGGCGGGTACCTGACCCAGGTGAACTACACCTTCCACAACGTCTTCGACCACAAGGAAGGCCGCGACGTCTTCTGGTGCGGCGCCGACATCGGCTGGGTCACCGGCCATTCGTACCTGGTCTACGGGCCCCTCTCCAACGGCGCCACCGAGGTGATCTACGAGGGCACACCGAACTCACCGGACGAGCACCGACACTTCCAGATCATCGAGAAGTACGGCGTCACGATCTACTACATCGCCCCCACCCTGATCCGCACGTTCATGAAGTGGGGCCGCGAGATCCCCGACGCGCACGACCTGACGTCGCTCCGCCTCCTCGGCAGCGTCGGCGAACCCATCAACCCGGAGGCCTGGCGCTGGTACCGCACGGTGATCGGCGGCGACCGCTGCCCGATCGTCGACACCTGGTGGCAGACCGAGACCGGCGGCATCATGATCTCCCCGCTGCCCGGCGTCACCGACTGCAAACCCGGATCGGCGATGAAGCCGCTGCCCGGCATCAGCGCGAACATCGTCGACGACGAAGGCAACTCCGTCGGCGCCGGCGAGCAGGGCTACCTGGTGCTCGACCGCCCGTGGCCGGGCATGCTGCGCGGCATCTGGGGCGACCCCCAGCGCTTCAAGGACACCTACTGGTCCCGCTTCGCCGAGCAGGGCTGGTACTTCGCGGGCGACGGCGCACGGTACGACGACGATCACGCGCTCTGGGTGCTGGGCCGCGTCGACGACGTCATGAACGTCTCCGGCCACCGGATCTCGACCGCCGAGGTCGAGTCGGCGCTCGTCGCGCACCCGGCCGTGGCGGAGGCCGCCGTGATCGGCGCCGCCGACGAGACCACCGGCCAGGGCATCGTGGCCTTCGTGATCCTGCTCGAGGGCGCCGCCGACACCGGCGACACGCTGATCGCCGAACTGCGCAATCAGGTGTCGGTCGACATCTCGCCGATCGCCAAGCCGCGGGAGATCAACGTCGTGCCCGAACTGCCGAAGACCCGCTCGGGCAAGATCATGCGCCGGCTGCTGAAAGACGTCGCCGAGGGCCGCGAACTGGGCGACACCTCGACGCTGGTGGATCCGTCGGTCTTCGAAGCCATCCGGCAGCGCCGAGCCTGACCGCTCGGGCCGCCGGTCGTTCCGGCCCCGTCGCCGGTCGTCGCGTCCGGTCGTCTCCGCGTCCCCATCGGGCCGGAGACGACCGGTAGCGTGTCCCGGACCCGGCCGGACATGGCAACATGAAAGCGTCCACACACCCACCTGAGGGAGAATTCGTGAGCGGCAATCAGGACCCCCGGCAGCAGACGTCGAGCGGCGCCCCGCGCGTCCCGGCCATTCCGATGTCGGACGCCAATCTCGGCCCGGACGGTCAGCCGACCATCGGCAACCTCGTCAAGGAGGCGACCGCCAGCGCGTCGACTCTGGTCCGCGCGGAGATCGCCCTGGCCAAGTCCGAGCTGGTCACCGAGGCCAAGAAGGCGGGCGCGGGCAGCGGCCTGCTCGCCGTCGCCGGCGTGATGCTCCTGTACACGAGCATCTTCTTCTTCATCTTCGTCGGCGTGCTCCTGGACATCTGGCTGCCCGCCTGGGCGGCCTGGGGCATCGTCTTCCTGTTCCTGCTCATCGTCACGATCGTGATGACGCTGGTGGGCGTGATGCTGCTCAAGAAGCTCCGGGCGCCCGAGAAGACCATCGAGTCGGTCAAGGAACTCGCCACCGTGATGCCCGGCCAGCACGACACGCCGGCCGGCGGCTACGCCCACCCTCAGATCCCGCCTGCGCGCGGTAAGCAGTGACCCCGGGACGACCCCCGAAGGCCGTTCTCCAGTGACCTCTCCCCCGCCCGACCCGACAGAGGTCAGGTTCGACGGGCCCTGGCACCACTTCGACGTGCGAGCCAACGGACTTCGCTTCCACGCCGTCGAGGCGCATCGCGGAGCCATCGCCGACCGTCCCCTGGTGCTGCTGCTGCACGGCTTCGGCGAGTTCTGGTGGACGTGGCGACATCAGATCGGCGCGCTCACCGCGGCCGGCTACCGTGCCGTCGCCGTCGACCTGCGCGGCTACGGCGACTCCGACAAGCCGCCCCGCGGCTACGACGGCTGGACGCTCGCCGGTGACACGCACGCCCTCATCAGGGCCCTCGGACACACCCACGCGACGCTGGTCGGGCATGCCGACGGCGGACTCGTCTGCTGGGCGACGGCGACGCTGCACCCGCGCACTGTCGCACGTATCGCCGTGCTGTCGTCCCCGCACCCGCGCGCCCTGCGGTCATCGGTGGTCCGCAACTCCGAAGAACGGTCCGCGTTTCTCGGCCCGTTCCTGCACAATCAGCTGCCCAGGATCGGCGAGCGCCGCCTGACCCGAGGCAACGGGGCGTTCGTCGAGGAGTACTTCCGCGAACGCTCCGGAGCCAAATGGCGTTCGACGCCGGACTTCACCGAAGCCGTCGTCCGGAATCGGTCGGCCATCCAGATCCCCGGCGTCGCGCACTGCAGCCTGGAGTACCGGCGCTGGGCGTTCCGGTCCCAGTTCCGCAACGACGGCCGGCGATTCATGGACCTGATGAACAAGCGTCTGCACATCCCGGTGCTGGCCCTGCGCGGCCGCGAGGACCACTACATCCTCGACTCGGTGATGGCCGCCAGCTCGCACTGGGCCTCCGACTTCGACTATCACACCGTCGCCTCCGCCGGGCACTTCGTGCACCAGGAGAACCCGACCGCGGTGAACCGGCATCTGCTGGAGCTGCTCGGTCGCTCACCCGGGGGCTGAAGCCAGCCGCCAGCCAACTCAGCGCGGGGCGAACGAAGTGGGTGTGCCTGATCACCTCGGCACTTCCCCCAAACACCCAGACCAGATCAAGCCATAGAAACAGGTCATGACCTCGCGAAGCGTGACTCTTCCGGGCCCTGGGTTGAGCACCAGGCCGTCACACACCTCGAATACCGGCTCTTCAAAGTTGAGCGGGCAACTTTGAAGAGCCAACTTACCCGGTGGATACCGCTCCCTACCCCAATATGCGATGCAGCCCGGCACCAGCAACCTGTCCGTCATGCGGCAGGTCGCGCCTCCGAGGTGGCGGTCCGGACCACAGCACTGCGTCGGATTCACATTCCGTGGATCACAAGATCTACCCGGAGTACGATCCCGACAGTCAACTTAGAGATCAATCGTAGCTAATCATGTACTCGCCGTTTGATTCAAGCCAGAGTGTCATCCCACGCCATTCCCGACCGTCCGAAACAACCTGGTTACGCAGCCTTTCGATCGGCCCAAAGCGATCATCTGAAACCCGCATCTTCGCATGCGTAGTCAGGCCCCTATCGCAACTAACTTCAGCCCGATTTTTCGGTCCATCAACTCCGACAGTGAGAGTTGCCTTGTCCCACTCTGGTGCGTCTTTTGAAATATCAAACACAAGCATCGCGACCGCATATTCGAGATCGTCCATCAATTCAGAACGAACAAGATCGTGCGCGACCGGATACCAATCGGGAATTTCGTCGCTGGGACGCGGGTTGTGCGCAAGGTCATCGGCGTACATCTCCAAGCTTGGCCTCAAGTCCCAATCAGGATCTTGATCATAATTGAAGGAGTAACTGTAGCTCCCATCGGCCGACATACTAAGAGACACGCTATACCACGCGCCATGCTCCGACGACATTTCCTCCCGGAGTTCGACCGCCAGATCGGCAACTTCGCCGGGCGTCCTTACCCACTTCATGAAGCGTCCCTCAGAATAAAGGGAGCAGTCGTCTTCGCCGAACGACCGGAGCAGCCGAGCCGAGTAGACTGCAAGGTCCCAAGCAGACTCCTCGCCGAGCGACTCATACACTAGACCAGCAAGCTCAACCTGAATTTTGACAGCTTTTTCAGACAACATTTCGATCAGTCCTTTATGTCATTGTTGAACATTTGTCGACGGGGCTTGCCGGTACGAGGGTCGACCCATTCTACTTGAATCTTCGAGGGCCGCAGAGAGTCCCCAGTGAAATGGATAGACACATCTACGTTACCAATAGCCTCACCCTCTTTGATAAGTTTGGCCCAACTCTTCTCCATTTCATAGTACTTACGTCTCCCGGTTCGGTTCAGCGCCCGACGCATCGCTACGATGTTGATCGCTTCACCGGGACCGCCAAACAGACTGGCAAATATGTGTCCGCCATCGTCGGTAATTAGACGGTAGAGTCGCCCTGAGACGAGTTGCTGGTACGGATTTCTCGATTTTCTGATAAGACTGTCTATCTGCGCCGTCGCCTTGACCACACGTCCAAGGGGATCCGTCTCGTTGAACCGCCCCAGGTTTTCTGCCGCTCCTTATGCGGGCTGCGCCTCGGGGTTGAGGGCAGGACCCCGGAAAAGTCAGTGCGTGAGGCTGTGACCTGGAAGTTTGTTGGCGTG
>JASGFV010000041.1:0-20454 GCA_047605365.1 Gordonia sp. (in: high G+C Gram-positive bacteria) | reverse complement strand
GACGATCGAGCCGAGCGGCAGATAGCTCCAGAATCCTTCGCGCAGACGGTCGATTCCCCCGAAGATCGCCTGTTCCGCACGGCTGCTCAAAAACCGCTCCCTTACGACCTGTCCGGAGCCACGATGCCGGATGCCGAGGTCAAGGCTGCGTTCGAGCGCGGAGACAGTGTGATCGCGGACTGGGCCGTGCGCGCCTACGAGTCCATGTACGGAGGTCCGGGCACGCTCACCGCGTGTGCAAAGCCCGAGCCCGGTCAGCCGGAGCCGGCCGCGGTCGAAATGTCTGCGACTTCGGCGCTGCACACGGCATGCGTGGATCCATCGATCGCACGATGGCTCGGTCTGTCGGGCGCGCTGCCCAAGCCAGACCCTGTCAATTACCAGGCGATGTTCGTGGCCTGCATCCCCGTGTACCGCCCGGTGCTCATGCTCGGCAGGCCCGGTCCGTCCCCGGAGCGGTCAGAGCTGACCGCGATGTACGACGACGCGACCGACCGCGCGTACTCGGCGGCGAGCGAAGAGGTCTTCAGGATCAATCACCAAGTGCCGCGGCCCATCCCTTTCAAGTGGACCCTGAGCCTGCTCGCCATTCCGATGCCCGCCACAAGCCGCGCACCCGACGGACCGGTGGCGCCGAACCCAGTCGGCGGTGCGCCCGCATGGCACTCGCAGCGCTCGCCGAGCGGTGCATGGACCTGGCAGGCTCCGGTACGACTGCCCGGCTCCACACCGGCCGGACGCGTCTCGCTGATCCAGACCGGAGCGGCCCCGCGGTCGCTGGTCGCCTCACCCGACCGCTTTCCCGGCACCCTGATGACCGGATGGCCGGGTCCGGGAGCCGTGCCGCCCCGAGACGCGACGGTGACCGCCGGGGAATTCGAAGGCGGCGAGTCCGACGATCCGGCGGTCGACGTCGAAGTCCGGCTCGGAGACTGGGTCGGCCGGTGGAGCGAACCCGGGTGGACCACGCTCACACCGCCCGACCGCCCCGATCCGGCTCCGCCGATGATCACCGGACAACTCGTGCGATCGGCTGCTCCGGAAGTCGGGACCGATCCCCGATCGCCCGGCTCGCTGAGGCTCGACGTCGCACTTCCGCCGTCGAACACGATCGCCGCCCGCGACGTCGGCTCGGTCGAGGTCGAGTCGACCGGCGGCACGTCAAAGAAGCTGGAGGTCACCGGCGGACAACGACGGTGGACCGTCGTCTTGCCCGCTCCCGACACCCGGCCCGGCGAACAGCGCGCAGTCCGGGCGACTGCGCGCGCCGTCGACCGTGCAGGCCGTCGATCGCAACCGGCGAGCTGTGAGATCCAGGTGAGCGATCCGCGGCCGGTCCGCGCCCCGACCGTCGGCACCCGAATGCTGCTCACGTCGCGGCGCACCAACAGCGACGAGGTGTCGGTGACCCTCGCGGTCCGGGCGCCCGCCGGGTCCGGCGGCGCGGTGAGCTACCGCTTCGTGATCGCCTCCGAGCGCACGCTCCGCGCCGAGGTCGCCGCGTTGGCCGGACTCGACGACACCACGCCCCGTGCCCGTCGTGCCGCAGCACTCGTGAAGAACGGCGGACGACGCGAGCACTACCGGTGGGCCGTCGACCAGCCCGTGGTCGCGGTCCAAGAGGGCAGCGTCCGGGTGGCCCGCGTGTGCCTCCGGATTCCCGCAGGTTCACCGGATCTGATGCTGGTCAAGGCGCTGCCGATGACGGGTCCGGTCGGACCCGACGGCCTGCCCACCGAGGGCGTGTCGACGCCGTTCACCGCGATCCGGGCCACTGCGATCGCCGTGCCCGGCAGCGACGTTCCGCCCACTCCTCGCCTGCGCACGTCGCTCGACACGGCCGGGAACATCGTGGCGGACGTCGTCGTGGACGGTCTGGATCCGGCGATCCTGCGCCGGCTGTCCGGTCCGCCGCAGGTCCGGATCGTCGAGCTGATCGCCGGTGCCGGCGAGCCGCGTTTCGCCCCGGTGGTCGTGAATGCCACAGCCCTGACCGTCGACGGCGATCCCGACCGGTCTGCGACGCTGCGAGCGCACGGCTCGGTGATCGTTCCCGACGCGCCGACGTGGCGCAGGATCGGGCTCGCCGCCGCGGTCCGGTATCCGGCCGAAGACACGGTGATGCCCGAAGCCGAGGTCGTGCCGGATCCAGAACTCGTCGCGGACGGTCCGCAGCCCGACCGAGTGGACTCACCGTGGGGCCCGTACTCGGCTACCAGCTGGATCGCGGTGCCGGGCGCCGACCACCCGACGTTGCGCGACACCAGCACGGACTCTCGGGTGTCCGTCGCCGTCGACGACCCTCCCGCCTCCGGCGAGTGGACCCTGGAGACGTTCTACGGAGCCGTCGACGGCCCGCTCTCGGAATCGACGACCGTGCCGCTGAGCGGTGGCGAGTCGATCGTCGATACCGTGCCAGACGGGACCCGGCAGTACGCGGTGCGGATCGTCGACCCGTTCGGACGCCCGGGTGAGCCGGTCGGCCTCGGCGTCGACCTGTGAGGGGCGGACTCCCGATCAGTAGGCGACGGTGAAGCGCTCGCGACGGTGCGCGGGCTTCTCGATCTCGGTGACGACAGCGTCCGCGAAGTCGGCGGCGGAGATGTTGGACTGACCGTCCTCGTCCACCAGGATCACGTCGCCGCCGGTGCGGTATTCGCCGGTCGCGGCACCCTCGGCCCACGGCCCGAAGCCGCCCGCGGGGCTGATGTAAAACCAGTCGAGGGCCGGATCGGACGCCCGCAGATCCTGCAGGACGCCGTCCATCTCGTCGGCTTCCGGCTTCACCTCGGCCGGGAACTCCGGCGTGTCGGCGACCCTGGGGCCGCCCGGGGCGACGAGGAGCGAGCCGGCACCACCGACGACGCCGAGCCGGGCGCCTGCGCCCTGCGTGTGCGAAGCGATCCGCTGCTCCAGCGCGCAGAGCACGCCGGCGCCTTCGAGGTCGCCGCGCGGCGACAGCGCCGAGACCACAACGTCGGCCCCGGCCGCCGAGGACGACAGCACGTCGTCGTTCGTCACGTCAGCCTGCTCGTAGCGGACTCCGTCGACCTGCGTCTCGGGAAGTTTGCGACTGTACGAGGTGACGGTGTGCCCTCGCTGCGCCGCCACCGCGACGATGTTGCTTCCCACGTAGCCGGTGCCGCCCAGAACCGTGATGCGCGCCATGTGCCGTCCTCCTCGTAGTCGCGGCCGGCAGGCCGCTCGGTGCCCCCGACTGGCGAGGATGCCCACCGTAACGGACCGCGGTCCGGAAATATTCCGACGGGGTCGAATCGGTAGCCTCGGTGCCGTGACCTCCACACAAGCACCGATCGCGCTCGACGTCTACGATCACCGCATCGTCCTCAAATGGCACCGCGCCCGACGGACCGCCGTCGACGTCCCGTTCACCGCGGCGCGGATCGTCGAAGGCCTGCGGTGCGGGGCGAGTGTCGAAGTCGACCTGTTGGTGCACGCCGACCGGGGATTCGCGGTGCTGCACGACGTCGAACTCTCCGGCGCCACCACCGGGCGCGGCCCGGTGCACTCGGCGACGGCGCAGTCCCTGCGGTCGCTGGAACTGTGCGACGCCGACGGCACACCGTGCGGACAGCCGGTGCTGCTGCTCGAAGACGTCGCCGATCTGCTCGACGACCAGCCGCTCCCGCCGTCGGCCGTGCTGCAACTGGACTTCAAGGGCGACGTGCACTCGCTCGACGACCGTGCGATCGACGCGTTCGCCGCGGCGGTGCGGCCTGTCGCACGCCACATGATCCTGTCGTGCGGCGACGCCGAGGCCGTGCGACTGCTGACCGACGCCGCACCGGACGTCCTCGTCGGCTACGACCCGTGTCACCGCGGCGCCGTCGACCGCGTGCTCACCTCCGGCGACTTTCCCGGCTTCGTCGACGCGACCTGCGCGGCGTCGCCGCGAGCGACCACCGTCTACCTGGAGATCCGCGTGGTGCAGGGCGCCGCCGACCGCGGCTTCGACCTGATCGGCGCGTTCCACGCGCGCGGGCGCGAAGTGGACGCGTACACCTTTGCCGGGCCGGTCGCGGGATGGATGCGGCCGGTCGTCGAGCGACTGGCCGGACTCGGCGTCGACCAGATCACCGTCGACGATCCCGCCGGTCTCGTCACTCTGTTCGACGACGCCGAGTTCCAGCCGTGAGCGCCCCGGGCGGGTAGATCAGCGCCACACCTCGACCGCAGCGACCAGGGGCACGATGAGCGCTAGCACCACCACCCCGCGCACGATGCTCAACCGCTCCCAGAGCTTGCACCGCGCACGCCAGCGCTCGGCGGGCAGCGCCGCGTCGGGATCGGTCAGTCGCAGCAGATTCGGCACGAACCACACCGCCGTCGGCGCCAGCACCACGACCAGGTACAGCACCGTCGTGAGCGCCACCAGATCACGCGCCGGGTTGCCCCAGTTGACCGCGATCGACGCGCACAGCGACACCAGGATCGCCGGATGGATCACGATCCAGAAGCGTTGCGCGGCAACACGATACCGACCCGTCCACATCGCCAGCGATTCCGGCGGCTTCGACGCCCAGACCGGAATGACCGCCAGGTGCTCGTACACCACGGCGCCGCACAGGATGCCCCAGAGCAGCACCGACAGATACAGAGTGACCTGATTCATCGTCGAACTCCCGTCGCCTCGAGCTGCGCCGTCGCACGCTTGGCGGCCAGGAGCCCGAGACCGGTGCCGAGGTACCAGGTCGCGATGCCGGCCTGCGCCGGGAAGAGCACTGCGAACCGCACTCCGTCGGTGAGCACCACCAACGGGCCCGCGAGGGCGTACGCGATGCCGCAGACCACCGCGACCACTGCGAGCACGCGGGACGTGACCGTGCCGGTAGACCTCGCGATCACCACCGCCAGCGCTGCGGTCGTCAGGCCGAGAGCCGGCGTCGCGAGGGTCTGCATGAGCAGATGCGCGTCGAGGATCGGCGTCGCGCCGCCGGAGACGAGATCGTCGTGCTCGGACGCCGCCGCGAGGTGCGGCATCAGTTCGCCCGCGGCCAGGCCTGCGCCGACCGCCGCCGCGACGAGCCACCCTCGCGCTTTCGGCCCAAAGGTCCCCCCGCGGAAGGCGATCACATACGACGCCGCGACGACGACGAGCCCGAGGCACGACGCGAGGTGCGACACCGCCCAGCTGCCCTGGTCGAGCATCGACCCGAGGTATTCGTCCTTGGTGTCCCCCCGGCCCCGCGGATGCGTCAGACCGCCGACGGCGAGCAGCAATCCGCCTCCGACCAGCCCGCACCCCACTGACTTCGACTTTTCGATCATGTTTCCTCAATTCATTAAAGTGTGACTCAGTCAATATAGGCACACCTTCCTGAGGCGTAAAGTCATCGACGTGAACGAGCCGCACCAGCCCGCCGCCTCGAGGCGATACCGATCGTCACTGCGCGCCCAGCAGGCCGAGCAGACGCGAGGCCTGATCGCGAAGGCGGCGCACGAAAGCTTCGTCGCCCACGGCTGGGCAGGCACCAGCGTGCGGGCGATCGCGACCGCGGCCGGCGTGTCCGAAGCCACCGTGTACAGCACTTTCAGCAGCAAAGCGGGCCTGGCCCTCGCCCTGATCGACGGCGTCGACGCACAGGCCGGAGTGCGTGAGTTCGACGAGTCGCTCACCGCCGCCGCCGGCGACCCGGCCCGACAGATCGCAGCGTGCGTCGCATTCGACCGCCGCCTCTTCGAGCACGGCGGCGCTGTCATTCGAGTGATTCGCGACGGGCGACGAGACCACGCCGAACTCGGTGCCGCATACGACGAAGGACGACGACGTGGCGATCGCGTGCGGCGAGAGGTCTTCGCGAGTTGGCCGCCGTCGACGTGGCGAACCGGCATGGACCTGGATCGGGCCCTCGACGTCTACGCCGCGATCAGTTCGCTGGACACTTTCGACGTGCTGCGACACGAGCGGGACTGGACCCCCGACGAGATCGAGGACTGGTGGCGAGCAACGCTCGTCGAGGCGCTCCTCGGAACCCCGTAGCCGGGCGATTCAGTAGATCGGCGCGTCCCCGCGCCGGTGGTCGAACACCAGAGACGTAGTGGTGCCGGACACCTCGGGCCGTCCGTTGAGCATCTCGACGAAGCGCCGCAGGGTCTCGACGTCGGCCGTGGCGACGTGCAGCAGGTAGTCGTCGGAGCCGGCGAGGAAGAAGACGTCGATCACCGCGTCGTGCGCGGCGATCTCGCTCGCGAAGTCCCGGATCTGTCCCCGCGCGGCCGATTGCAGACTGACCGCGACCATCGCCCGAAGCGACCGTCCCACCGCCGCGGGATCGACGTCGGCGAAGTAGCCGCGGATCACGCCGAGTTCGCGTAGTCGTCGCACGCGGCCGTGACAGGTCGACGCGGCGATGCCGACCTGGGCGGCGAGGTCGCTGTTGGTCGCTCGCGCGTCGATCTGCAGCAGCCGCAGCAGGTGCCGGTCGACGTCGTCGAGTTGCGGCCGAACATCCTTCACCGGCTCGGACATCGGGGGCCTCCGTTTCGACGGATCTTCGCTGTACTCGTGGGTCGCAGAATCATTGTCACAGCTCTTGGCAAATATTTCCGAAGGTACTTCACTCGAGTTATCAGACCTTCACGGAATGTTCAGCCCACCACCGCCCCGATCGACGTTTCGTCGCCACCTGCTAAGACACCCGCCACGACAGGAGTTCGTGCCATGCGCATCGGCATCCCCACCGAGATCAAGAACAACGAATACCGCGTCGCCGTCACCCCGGCCGGCGTCGCCGAGCTGACCAGGCACGGTCACGAGGTGATCGTGGAGGCCGGCGCCGGCCTCGGATCGGCCATCACCGACAACGACTTCAAGGACGCCGGCGCACAGATCCTGACCACCGCGGACCAGATCTGGGAGCAGGCTGAGCTGATCGTCAAAGTCAAGGAGCCGATCGCCGCCGAGTACTCGCGCATGCACGCCGGGCAGACGCTGTTCACCTACCTGCACCTCGCAGCGAGCCGGGCCTGCACCGACGCCCTGCTCGCTTCAGGGACCACGTCGATCGCCTACGAGACCGTGCGCACCTCCGACGGCGCGCTCCCGCTGCTCGCCCCGATGAGCGAGGTGGCCGGCCGCCTGGCGCCCCAGGCCGGCGCCTACCACCTGATGCGTTCGGAGGGCGGACGTGGCGTGCTCATGGGCGGCGTGCCCGGCACCGAACCCGCCGACGTCGTGGTGATCGGCGGCGGCGTGAGCGGGGTGAACGCGGCGACCGTCGCGGCGGGCATGGGCGCGCAGGTCACCGTCTTCGACTTGGACGTCGCCAAACTACGGGCGGTCGACGCCCGATTCGGCGGACGAGTGCACACCCGGTACTCGACGTCGCTGGCGCTCGCGGACGCGGTGAAGCGCGCCGACCTGGTGATCGGCGCCGTGCTGGTGCCCGGCGCGAAGGCGCCGGTGCTGGTGTCCAACAGCCTCGTCGCGCAGATGAAGCCGGGCTCGGTCCTGGTCGACATCGCGATCGACCAGGGCGGCTGCTTCGAGGACTCGCGACCCACCACGCACGACGACCCGACGTTCACCGTGCACGACAGCGTCTTCTACTGCGTCGCGAACATGCCCGGCGCCGTCGCGCGCACCTCGACCCAGGCACTGACCGGCGCGACCCTGCGCTACGTGCGACGACTCGCCGACGCCGGCTGGGAGGCGGCTCTGTCCTCCGATCCCGCGCTCGCCGCGGGCCTGAGCACGCACGACGGCACGCTCTACGCCGCCGAGGTCGGCGCGGCGCTCGATCTGCCGGTCGAAGCGAATCCGTTCGCCACGTTCTGACTCGACAGGACACTCCGGTCAGGCCGTGCGATCATCGTCGCTTGCGAGCATTCGCCTGCCCCGTGTGCAGCCAGTTCCTCGAATTCGAATGGATCGCCTGCCGCGACTGCTCCACCCGCGTGGGCCTACATCCGCCGAGCCAGACGATCGTCCCCTTGTCGTCGTACGACGACGTGCCGGCCTCCAAACTTCGCCACGACTGGAAGTGGAGGTCACTGTTCTTCAACCGGATCAACGCAGCTATGGGCAAGGCTCCGCTGTACCCGTTCGAATTGCCGGCGCCGGTCGTCGAGAAGCTCGCCTGTGTGCACCGCGTGGTGCGCGACGCCGCCTCTGCGTCTCGGTGACCGCGTTCGACCTCCTCGAGTGGCGATCTGAACCGCGTGGCGCGGCTCAGATCGCCACTCGCGCGGAGCTCAGCCCGCCATCAACTGCGCAGCCACCGTCGCGCCCAGCTCCCGGCACGCTTCGAGCTGTTCCTTCGACGGCTTCCCCGAGAGCACGACATTCTCCGCGGCTTTGGCCCAGCCGAGCCCGGTGGTGATCGACGCGACCGCCTTCTCAGCGCCTTCGCCACCCTCGTTGGCATGGAGGAACAAGCCGTACGGACGGCCCTGAGTCTGATCGAGACACGGGTAGTAGATCGTGTCGAAGGCATGCTTCAGTGCACCGGAGATGTAGCCGAGATTGGCCGGGGTCCCGAGCAGGTAGCCGTCGGCGTCGAGCACGTCGACCGGCGACAGCGTCAGCGCGGCCCGGGCGGCGACCTCGACACCTTCGATGTCGGGATCGCTCGCACCGGCCACGACGGCCTCGAGCATCTCCTGGCAGTGCGGCGACGGTGTGTGATGGATGATCAGCAGCTTCGGCAACGGACGGCCTTCCGGTAGTGGGTTACGAGGTCTCGACGTCGACGCCGGGACTCGGCGCGGGCCGCAACCACGAGACGAGGACGCCGAGCAGATAGAACCCGAGCAGCGGCAGCCCGAAGTAGATCCAGAAGTACGCGGTGAAGTAGCCCAAGAACGGCGCGGCCACCCAGAACAGTCCGGCGAGAACTCCGAACGCCACCCGCTTGAGGTCGGCCGCCGCCGGCCTCCAGGCGATCACACCCACCGCGATCACCACCGCGAAGGCGTTCACCGCTGCCCACACCGAGTTCCCGGACCGGTGCGTGACAAACAGAAGCACGGCGACAATCGGCAAAGCAGTGGCGGCAAGGCCCTTCAGTCCGCACGTGCGAGTGAAGAACCACCACGAATGAGCCAGGCGGCCGCCCTCGGTCCGGAAGTCGTCGTCCCACAGGGGACGGAATCCACAGACCGCAGCGACACCACCCCAGGCGACGAGGCAGACGACCGCCAGGCCGTCGCGTCCGATGCCGGCGAAGAGGAACCCGAATCCGGCGAGAGTCGCAGTGCTCGCCGCCATCAGCGCGCGGTAGGTGAACCACGGCGACGCCGGTGGGCGCGTCAACGTCAGTGCGCCGCCGGACACGACTCAGGCCGCTTTCGCCGCGCGATACTGCTCGGCAGCGCGCTTCATCATCTCGCGGGCGCGAGGGCGATCGCCGGCGTAGTCGTAGGCGCGCGCGATTCGATAGGTGCTGACCCAGTCCGACGGGTCGGCCTCCCACTCGGTCTTCACCTCGGCGAACAACTCGTCGGCGGCGTCGGGCTCGATGCGGCCGGACGGACGGCGCGGCAGGTCGTCGACGTCGAGCTCCCGACCGAGATCGGCGACGTCGGCGGCCATCCGCTGATGCTCCAGCCCCGAGCGCAGCGTCTGCACCACCATCCACACGCCCAGCACCGGCAGCACGAACACCGCGATCCCCAGGAGGATCCCGACCGCAGTGCCCGCCTGAATCAGCCGGATCGCCGACCGGCTCAGCAGAATCAGGTACACCGCGATCGCGAAGACCATGAATGCGATCATCACGACGATCGGCCGGGCGTCACGCTGCTTGGCCGCCATCGGCTAGAGATCCATCAGATTCTCAAGACCGACGGTGACGCCGGGGCGGCCGCCGATCTCACGCACACCCAGCAGCACGCCGGGCACGAACGACGTGCGGTCGATCGAGTCGTGGCGGATGGTCAGGGTCTCGCCCTGCGTGCCGAACAGCACCTCCTGGTGGGCGACGAGTCCGGCCAGGCGGATCGAATGCACGCGCACGCCGTCGACGTCGGCGCCGCGAGCGCCCTCCAGACCGGTCGACGTCGCATCCGGCATCGGCGCGCACCCGGCCTCGGCGCGGGCCGCGGCGATCAGTTCCGCGGTCCGGCCGGCAGTGCCCGACGGGGCGTCGGCCTTGTGCGGGTGATGCAGCTCGACGACCTCGACCGAGTCGAAGAAGCGGGCGGCCTGCTGTGCGAAGTGCATCGACAGCACGGCGCCGATCGCGAAGTTCGGGGCGATCAGCACGCCCACGTCGGACTTCGCCGCGGCCACCCAGTCGCGCACCATCACCAGGCGCTCGGCGGTGAAGCCGGTGGTCCCGACGACGGCGTGGATGCCGTTGTCGATGAGAAATTTGAGGTTGTCCATCACCGCGTCCGGGTGAGTGAAGTCGACGACGACCTGCGTGTCGGAGTCGACGAACGTCTGCAGCGAATCGTCCTTGTCGACGCCCACCGTGTACGTCAGATCAGCTGCGGCCTCGACGCCGGCGACGATGGCCTGCCCGACCTTGCCCCCGCTGCCCAGTACGCCGACCCGAATCTCGTCGCTCATCGTCTCCACCTGTTCTTCACTCGACGCCGAATTGCCTCTGAGTCTAGTGATGGGCGACGACGCTGTCGGGTCAGCCCTGCGCCGCCGGGACCGGCTGCGCCGGAAAGCGTCCGATCCACGGGGCCGCATCCTCCAGTTGGGCCGCCAGGCGCAGCAGTCCGGCGTCCGAGCCGAGCGTCCCGTTGAACTGGACGCCGAGCGGCAGCCCGTCGTCGGTCCAGTACACGGGCACGCTGATCGCCGGGCGGCCGGTGAGGTTCGCGAGCTGCGTGTAGGGCACCCAACCGAGGTTGTCCTCGATCATCTGGTCGATGAGGCCGGTGGCCAGCAGCAGCTTGCCGGCTCGCAGCCGGTGCGCCACCCGCGAGCCGATCTGGAGAGGCGCCGGCGTCGTCGTGGATCCGATCTCGATCGGCGAGCATGCCAGGGTCGGAGTGAGGAAGTAGTCGAACGACTCGTAGAAGGTCTCGATCGCGTGGATGTACCCGGTGATCTGACCGAGTGCGATGATCAGCGCCTCGCTGCCGTTGGCCCGGCCGAACTCGACCATGGCGACGGTGTCGGCCTCGAAGTTCGAGTCGCCGGCGCCGGTCCGGGCTTTGATCTCCGCGACCTGGCCGCCGAGCTGCGCGAACCAGATCGTCAAGAAGGTCGCGGCGAGCGCTTTGTCGTCGTACGGCGGCGCCACTTCGGACACCTCGTGCCCGAGATCCCGCAGCAGGGCGGCGGTCGACTCGACCGCGGCGATCGCTTCCGCGGCCGGAGTGCCGGTGATCGCGGAGTGGGTGCAGTAGCCGATCTTGAGTTGCCCGGGAGGCGTGCCGATCACCGAGGTGAACCGCTCGGGCGGCGGGGTGCTGAGGTAGTCGGCGAAACGGTTGTGCCCGACGAGTGAGTCGAGGAGCCCGGCCGTGTCGCGCACCGTACGGGTCACGACGCCCTCGACCGCCATGCCGAACATCGGCTCACCGCCCTGCGGGCCGTATGGACCCAGGCCGCGGCTGGGTTTGAGTCCGACCAGGCCGTTGCACGCCGCCGGAATCCGGATGGAGCCGCCGCCGTCGTTGGCTCCGGCCGCGGGCACCACGCCCGCCGCGACGGACGCGGCCGAGCCGCCCGACGAGCCGCCGGGGGTGCGCGAAGTGTCCCACGGGTTCCGGCACGGCCCCCAGAGCGTCGACTCGGTGACACCCTTGGAACCGAGCTCTGGCGTCGCCGTCATTCCGGCGATCACCAGTCCGGCGGCCAGGAACCTATCGGTGACCAGGGCGTTCTCCGTCTCGACGGTGCCCTTGAGAGCCCGGCAGCCGCCGGTCGACGGATAGCCGCGGTACTCCTGCGACAAGTCTTTGATCAGGAAGGGCACCCCGGCGAACGGTCCGCTCAGATCACTGGCGACCTGCGCGTCAGCGGCGTCGCGCGTCTCGGTGACGACGGCGTTCAGAGAAGGATTCACCTGGCGCATCCGTGTGCGGGCGAGCTCGAGCAGTTCGGCCGGCGTCACCTCACGCTTGGCGACCAGTTCGGCAAGACCCGTCGCGTCGTGAGTCAGGTATTCATCGATGTTCATCAGGTCAGCTCCCCGCCGTCGATCAACCGATTCGGGCACACCCCAACCCGCTCTTCCGCGAGACTACCGGCACTTGCCGACCCGAACGTGTCGACACTCACACATACGATAGTCTGCGATCTGATAACAGGACGTTCCAGTCGGGGAGCAACCACAGATGAGCCACGTCGATCGCCGAAAGTTCCTCCGCGCGGCAGCGGTGACCGCCGCCGCCACCGTCGCCGGACCGACGCTGGGCGCCGCGCTCGGCGGGCCGTCGAACGCCCACGCCGACCCCGGCCGATCGGGATTCCTGGTCGGCGCCGGCAAAGGCGACATGACCGGGGCCGTCGCCGGCCAGGGCATGATGGGATACTCCGACCTGAGCCAGGTGGCCGAGGGCCTGCGGCAACGCACCTGGGCGCGCGCCTACGTGATCGCCGACGCCGCGACCGGCACCCGGGTGCTGTTCATCGTCGCCGACATCGCCTGCGTCTTCACCAGCCACCAGCAGACGCTGCTCGCCCGCCTGAAACAGCGCTACGGCGACCTGTACGACGATCACAACGTCAACGTCAACGCCACCCACAATCACAATTCGTGCGGCGGAACGTCGTGGGACTACGCGTACACGCTCGCCGCGTTCGGCCACCGCAAGAACTCGTTCGACGCCGAGATCGCCGGCCTGCTCGACGCCGTCGACGAGGCCCACCGATCGCTCGGCCCCGGCACCGTCGAGATCGGCCGATCCGAACTGCACGACGCCTCGGCGAACCGCTCGGCACAGGCCTTCGATCTGAACCCGGCCTCGGACAGGAAGCATTTCCCGAACCGCATCGACCCGCAGGTCACCGCCGTCCGGCTGCGCCGAGGCGGGCAGACCGTCGGCGAGATCACCTGGTTCGCCACCCACGGCACGTCACTCACCGACGCGAACTTCCAGATCGCCCCGGACAACAAGGGGTACGCCGCCTACCTCGCCGAGCAGCGCGACCCCGGCGTGATCGCCGCCCACGCGCAGACCAACGCCGGCGACATGACGCCGAACTACTGGCTCCGCAAGATGCATCCGGGCGGTCCGACCGCCGACCACCGCACCAACCGCGTCCTCATCGGCCGCCGGCAGGACCGCGCCGGAGCCGACGCGCTGTCGTCGGCCCGCACCATGGCGGCCCGCGTGCAGAGCGTCACCGCCTACGTCGACATGGCGAACGTCAGCATCGACGGCCGCTACACGCCCAGCGGCAAACCGGCCCGGACCACCCCGGCGATGATGGGCGCGGCCGCCGCGGCCACCAGCACCGAGGACAACACGCGCAGCACCCTGTCGTTCCTGCAGGAGGGCACGCGCAACGAGTTCGCGATGGCCCTCGGCGCCGGCACCACGCCCACCCCCGAGCCCTGGATCGTCGACGCGCAGGCCCCCAAGGCGATCCTGTTCCCGCTCGGCATCATGCCGCCGCGTCCGTGGGTCGAGCAGCGGCTGCCGATCCAGCTGATCCGGATCGGCGACCTCGTCCTGATCGCCATGCCGACCGAAGTGACCGTCGTGGCGGGCCTGCGGATGCGGCGCGTCGTGGCCGACGCCCTCAAGACCTCCGTCGACGACGTGCTCGTGCAGGGCTACTCGAACGGTTACAGCCAGTACACGACCACGCCCGAGGAGTACGTCTCCCAGCAGTACGAGGGCGGCGAGACCCTGTTCGGGCGCTGGACGCTCTGCGCGTACATGCAGGAGTTCGACCGGCTCGCCCGCTCACTCGCCCGGGGAAGCAGGCCGTCGCCCGGCCCGCGGCCCGGCGACCGCTCGGGACTGCAGCCGGATCTGCTGGCGCCCCGCCCGCCCGACACCCCGATGCCCGGACGCAAGTACGGCGACGTCGTGTCGGCGGTGCGCTCGACGGCGAAGCCGGGCGACACGGTGGCGGCCGCGTTCTGCGGCGCCCACCCCGCCAACCGCGTTCGGCGCGGCCGCGACACCGCCGGCTACTTCACCGTCGAACGCTTCACCGGTTCGGGCTGGGCCGTCGCCTACGACGACGACCACGAGTCCACCGAGATGAAGTGGGAACGCCCGGGCGGCAGCGAGTCGTCGTCGAAGGTCACCGTCACCTGGCGGGTGCCGCGCGACGCGAGCGGCGACTACCGGATCCGCTACTACGGCGACGTCCGGCCGGCATCCGGGCCGACACGAGAGATCAGCGGGGCCACCGGGCACATTCGCGTCGGCTGAACCGGCCTAGACGTCGTCCTCCGCTTCGGCGAGCGCGCAGGTGCGGCGGCCGTAGGCGTCGACGAACCGCTCGACGAGGTCGATCAGCGCCGCCGAATCGTCGGACCCCATCTCGGCGAGGGTGTCGCCGATCACGGCCAGCGCACGGCGCGCCGTCCGGTCGAAGGCGTCTCGCCCGTGATCGGTGAGGAACACCTGGAACGCGCTGGATCCGGCGACGCGCTCCTTGCCGAGCAGCCCGGCGTCGACGGCGCCGTTCACCTGGCGATTGACCGTCGAGCGTTCCAGGCCGAGTGCCGAGGTCACCTCAGCCAGCGTCAGCGGACCGGATTCGGCGAGCAGCCAGAGCAGACGCATCTCGGCGGCGCCGATCGAGTCGTTCTGCCGCCGATGGCGGCGGTAGGTCTCCATGCGGGTGAGCGCGGCGGCGAACCGGCGGCTGTCCGAATCGCCCGGCAAGTCCGACCCTGTCGTGGCGTCACTCACACCGGCATCAACCGAGCGCGCGTTCGTCGTCATGATGTGTAATCTACACATCCGTACCTGTGTAAATTGCACACCTTTGATTGGACGCCTTTTCGTGAACCTCCCCACCGCAGGCCCGACGGCTCGCACCACGCCACCGGTTGTGGTCATCGCCGTGCTCGGCCTGTCGAGCCTCTTCGTCTCCCTCATGCAGTCGCTGGTGATCCCGATCCAGCTCGAACTCCCCGACCTGCTCGGCACCACGCGCTCCAACGCCTCCTGGGTGGTCACCGCCACCCTGCTCGGCGGCGCCGTCGCGATGCCCGTGGCCGGCCGCCTCGCCGACATCGTCGGCAAGAAGCCCGTCCTGGTGGCCTCCGCACTGCTCATGCTGGCCGGGTCGCTGGTCTGCGCGCTGTCGGACTCGCTGGCCCCGATGCTCGTCGGACGCGTCTTCCAGGGTCTCGCGATGGGCTACATCCCGGTCGCCATCAGCTTCGTCCGCGAGGTCGCACCGCGGCACCTGGTGAACACCGCTGTCGCGTCGATCAGCGCCATGCTCGGAGTCGGCGGCGCCCTCGGCCTGCCGCTCGCCGCCTGGATCGCCGAGAGCCTCGACTGGCACGCCCTGTTCTGGGTGTCCCTCGGCCTGGCCGCGGTGATGTCGCTGATGTCGCTGCTGCTGCTCCCCCACGTCCACGACGCCCACGACGCACGACTCGACGCGATCGGCGTGATCGGCCTGGCCGTCGGACTCGTGTCGTTCCTGGTCGCCGTCTCCAAGGGCAACGACTGGGGCTGGACCTCCGCCACCACGCTCGGCCTGATGCTCGGCGGCGTCGCCGTCCTCGTCGTCTGGGGCGCCTACGAACTCCGGCACGACGATCCGCTGGTCGACCTGCGCACCATGTCGACGCGACCGGTGCTGCTGACCAACCTCGCCGCCCTGCTGATCGGCTTCGGCATGATGGCCCAGTTCATCGTGATCCCGCAGCTGCTGGAGACCCCGGAGGCCACCGGCTACGGTCTGGGCCAGTCGATCCTGCACGCCGGCCTCTGGATGGCGCCCGGCGGCCTGATGATGCTGCTGTTCGCGCCGGTCTCGAGCAAGCTGCTCTCCACGGTCGGAGGCCGCTACACGCTGGTCATCGGCGGCGGCGTGCTGTCGCTCGGCTACGTGGTGTCCGTGTTCCTGACCGACGCACCGTGGCAGCTGCTGATCGCCACCTGCATCGGCTCCGCGGGCGTGGGCATCGGCTACGCCGCGATGCCGACGATCATCCTGGAGAACGTCCCGGCCGCCGAGGCCGGCGCCAGTGTCGGCCTCAACGGGCTGATGCGCTCGGTCGGCACCACGGTCGCCGGAGCGATCATGGCCGTCGTGCTCACCAGCAAGACCATGGAGTTCGGGCCGACCGGCATCGAGATCCCGACCCTCGGCGCCTACCAGCTGTGCTTCATCATCGGCGCGGTCGCCGCCGCCGTCGGCGCCGTGACCGCCGCCCTGGTCTACCCGCTGCGTTCGTCCAAGCTCCCGCGCGAGCAGCTCGCGGTCCACGAGACCGTCTCGGCGTCGTAGGCCGACGCCGAGCAGGCTCTCCCAATCCGGTCGACCCGCCGGACCGGCTGCGGTAGATACATACCGATGACCGTCTACCGCGTACTGGGGAGCGTCGTCGCCGAAAGCGACGACGGCCTCGCCCTGTCACTCGGCGGGCCCAAACAGCGTCGCCTGCTCGCTGTGCTGCTCGACGCCGACGGCCGGCCAGTGCCCACCGATCGGGTGATCGATGCGCTGTGGGGCGACAGCCCGCCGGCCAAGGCGCCGGTGTCGCTGCGCGCCTACGCGTCGAACCTGCGGCACATCCTGGGCGCCGGCACGCGGCTGGAGTCGCGCGCCTACGGATGCCGGCTGGTCCTCGACGAGCACGACACTTACGACGCGGCGCGCTTCGCCGGACTCGTCACCGCGGGCCGGGCGATGCTCGCGACCGGCCGGGCCGACGACGCCGCGGCCACACTCACCGAGGCGCTCACCCTGTGGCACGGTCCGCCGTTCGTGGAGTTTCCCGACCTGACGGCGGTCCGGCCCAGCGTCGAACGCTACGAGGCACTGCGCCACGACGCCGTCGAGGCGCGCTTCGACGCCCTGCTGCAGTCCGGCCAGTCCACCGCGCTGATCGGCGAACTCGAGGCGGCCGTGCTGGAACATCCCCTGGCCGAACGCCTGTGGGGTCACCTGATGCTCGCACTGCATCGCGCGGGACGGACCGGCGAGGCACTGCGCGCCTACGACCGGGTACGCGAGGTGCTCGACGCCGAGCTCGGCACCGGTCCCGGCGACGGACTGCGCCGCGTATTCCGGCACGTCAACCGCCCCGGCTCCGAGACCTCACCACCGGGCCGGGGGGCGTCGCCGGCGACGCCCGCCTCGCGCGCGCCGTCGCCGTTCTTCGGCCGCAATGCCGAACAGGCGGTGCTGTTCGGCGCGGCGTCCGAGGCCGTGCACGGCCGGGGCGAGCTGGTCGTCGTGAGCGGCGTCAGCGGCATCGGCAAGACTCGGCTCGTCCGGCAGCTCACCGACAGTCCCCCGCCCCGACTGCATCCGGTGTGGGCGTTCGGGACCGGTCAGGCCGGCGCGCCCGCGCTGTGGACGTGGATTCAAGTCCTCCGCGAGATCGGTGAACTGGCCGGTCCCGAGGTCCGCGCGCAACTGGCCGCACGACACGAGTCGGTGGTCACCGCCCTCGTCCCGGAATGGCTGCCGATCTCGGCGACACCGGTGCCGGCCGCCTCGGGCGAAATGCTCGCCGACGGCCTGCTCAGCATGCTGCGGACCGTCGCCGCCGAACGTCCGCTGCTGGTGGTGCTCGACGACCTGCACGCCGCCGACGACGACTCGCTCCAGCTCGTGCGAGCACTCGCCCCGCAGCTCCACCGCTTCCCGATCCTGCTGATCGGCACCTGGTCGCTGTACGGAGCCGATCGGCCCGTCGCCCCCGAGCGGCTCGCGGAACTGCGGGCCGGCGACACGGTGACGCTGACCGGCCTGGACCGTACCGAGACCGGCGCACTGGTCGGCTCGCTGGGCGGCGACACCACCCCGGCCGGCCTGAAACGGCTGCGCTCGCACACCGGCGGCAACCCGTTCTTCCTCCGCGAGATGGTCCGGGCCACCGCCTCCGGAGCGGTGCCCGGCGGGGCCGACGACGTCGATCCCCTGGTGTCCGACGCGGCGATCGACGTCGTCGCCGCCCGGCTGCATCTCCTCGACGACACCGTCCGGCATCTGCTCGTGCTGGCCGCCGTGCTGGGGCGGCGATTCGACCTGACCGCCCTGGCCGACGTCGCCGAACTTCCCGTCACCGCCACCAACCGGCTACTCCGCTCCGCCTACGACGCAGGCCTTCTCGACGGGGTCGCCGGGACGCCCGGCTCGTTGGCGTTCGCGCACGGGATCGTCCGCGACGCGGTGCTCGGCAGCGCGTCGTCGTTCGATCGCCGCCGCGCCCACGCCGACGCCGCGCGACGGCGCCGGCACACCGGGTCGCCGATCGCCTACGAAGCGATCCTGGCCCGCGCCGATCACGCCTGGCGGGCCGGGGCCGAACTCGACGCCGCCCTGGCCGTCGAACTGCACCAGAGGGCCCTGGACGCCGCGCTCGCGCGCTCGGCGTATGCCGACGTCGTCGTCACCGCCCAGCATGCACTGGAGATCTGGACGCGACTGCCCGCCGATCCGAATGCCGTCGACCGGCAGACCACCACGTGGCTGCATCTGGCCGGCGCGAGCGCGATCCTCCACGGGCACGGCAGCACCCAGGTGTCCGACGCCGTCGCCCACGCGGTGGAACTGGGCCGCCACGCGACCGGCCGGAATCGATTCGGCGCCGTCGCCGCGCACTGCCAACTGCTCTGCGGACTGGGACGCATCGACGAGGCGCGCGCGATCGTCGACGCCATCGACGACGACGTGCACAGCCCCTCCGCCGAGGGCTCGCTGGATGCCGGCCTGGCCCTGCGCTTCGGGCGAGTGATGGTCGAGGGTCTGGCCGGCGACTACCGGAACGCTCTGCGGGCCGGCGCCGAACTGCTCGAACAGTATCCGGCCCCCGAGACCGTCACCGATCCGCTGCACTTCTTTCATCCGCGGGTCCACTGCTTCATGGCGATCGCACACGCTCACCTCGGCGAGCGGGACGCCGCCGACGAGAGCTGCCGGACCGCCCTGGAGCTGGCCCGATCACGCGGCGATCTGTTCAACATCCTCACCGCGCAGCTGACCGCCGTCGAGGTGGACGGGATCCTCGGTGCGCGTCCCGGCACCGCGGGCGACGCCGCCGCGGCCGGCCGGGCGCTGACCGCGGCCGGCGCGACGCAGTGGGCCGCCTGCGCGCACATGGTTCAGGCCTGGGCCCACTGTCTCGACTCGGGCGAGGACACCGCGATCGCCGCCGAAGACGCCTATGCCGCGTACGTCTTCGACGGCACTTCGGCGATGACCCCCTACTTCCTGTCCCTGCGGGCCGACATCGAACTCCGCAGCGGTCGCCCCGACGCCGCGCAGCACCTGCTGCGTCGCGCCGAAGCCGTCGCGCAGTCGACCGGCGAGCACGCCTGGAACGCGATGATCGACACCCGCCTCCAGGCCGCGCCCGTCGCCGCCGCTCCCTGACGCGCCGCAGGTCAGAATGAGATCTTGGTGTTCTTGTCGATCGACGTCAGCGCCGCGTCGAGCGCGTCCATCAGGTCCTCGTTGCTGGTGGCGTTGAACTGGAGGACGTATACGGCGTCGTCCGGACCTGGGATGACGACGGTCTGCTGCGCCGTCACCGCGGTCATGCCGTCGAGGGTGTAGGTGCCGGCGATCTTGTACGACGGGTAGCCCGACAGGGTACTGGTCTGCCCCTTCCCCATCGGCTTGAAGTTCGGCAGGTTCTTCATCTCGCCGCCCGCCAGGTCGATGAGCTTCTGCTTGTCGACTTTGCCGGTGAGCTTCGACATCAGCGCGATGATGTTCGGGGTATAGCTGGCGCCCTGCGATCCGGGCCCGGTGTAGATGATGGCGCCGGCCGCATAGTCCGGAGTCTTGTCGCCTGCGGTCTCCCAGCCGTCCGGAGTCGGCAGATCGATCTCCGGTGCACCGTCCTCACCCGGCTTCGCCTTGGTCTCGGTGATGCCGGCGGACTTGATGTAGCTCGCGATCGTCTCGTTCGGGCCGTTCTCCGCGTCGACCGTACGAGGAGTCAAAGTCGACGAGTTTACGGCGCTCGTCGTGCTCGACGCCGCGCTGGTCTTGCTCGACGTGCTCGACGACGAGTCCTTGTCCGAGCTGCACGCGCCGACGGTCAGCACGAGGGACAGCGCGGCGACGGCGCCGACAGCGGCGGCGCGGGTGCGGGACAGGGTGGAAACAGAGGCTCGCATGATTGCTCCTAGGCGCCGGATTCCGGCGGGGTCGACGGCCCGCGGGCGGCACCGCCGCGGGATGTCGGCACGCTATCGCCGCGTTGTTGGAAAATCGTTGGAACTCCCCTGGAGCACCGATCCGGGGTGCGGTGCCGTCCCGGTGCGGCCCGCCCCAGCGCGAAACGACTCCGGCCCGCCGGCGCACCACGAGGGTGCACCGGCGGGCCGGAGGGGTTTCGACAGGCTCAACCAGCGGGTCGAGGC
>JASGFV010000040.1:0-20493 GCA_047605365.1 Gordonia sp. (in: high G+C Gram-positive bacteria) | reverse complement strand
GCCGACCACGTCGGTCCCGCACGCCGCATACGCGCCGACGCAGATGGCGAAGCCGCAGGCGTCCAACCCGCAGATCGTCCCGCCCCAGCTCTCGAACCCCCAGATCTCGAACCCCCAGATCTCGAACCCGCAGATCTCGAACCCCCAGATCTCCAATCCGCACATCTCGAACCCCCACATCGCGAACCGGCAGATGTCGAACCCGCAGATCGCGGCGGTGCAGGCTCCGATGTATCCGCCGCCGGGCTACCCGCAGCCGGTGGTGATCGAGCGCGGCTCGGGACGCGTCAACATGGCGCTGATGGGCGTACTCGTGGTGATCGTGCTGGTGCTGCTCGCGCTCGGCGGATGGATGCTTGCCGACAAGATGCGAGGCGCCGACAACGACGGTTCGGTCGCCGACCGCGCCCTGGTCACCACCGACGCGCAGGGACAGACCACGACGGTCACCACCGGGGTTCCGGCTCCGACGACCAGCACTTACACGCCCGGCCCGCCGCCGTCGGACAACCAGCCCTGCCCGGGATACACCGGTCTGGGCACCGGCTACCCACAGTGGACCGGGTGCGAGTTCGCGAACAACGTGCGCAGCTCCTACCTGGCCGGCGGACCGAACGGCGAGGCCCGCGTCGTCAACGGCTGGGCGCCGCAGATGCAGAAGAACTTCGTCATGGACTGCCAGCCGTACCAGGGCATCATCGCGTGCCGAGGCGGCAACCAGGCCGTCGTCTACATCTACTGAGCGGGGCAGAAGTGTTCAGCATGCGGTCTTCCTCACGCGCGCGGGCGTCGTTCGCGGTCGTCGTCGCGAGCGCGCTGGCGGTATCTGCGTGCGGCTCGCCGGACGACGGTGCGCCGAATCGGGAAGTCCCGGTCGGGTCCACCGAGCAGGTGTCCGAACCGGCGACGAAGTCGCTCGTCTCGTCCCCGAACGCCGGCCCGGCGGCCAAGGCCCTGGCGGCGGCGTTCGAGGGCAAGTTCGCCGACGACGTGGGCGTCGCCATCACCTCGGTCGGCGGCACCGGCGAGGTGATCACACTGGGCGATCAGACGCCGCGAGTCGCCTGGTCGACTATCAAGGTGCCGCTGTCGATCGCGGCGCTACGGCATTCGCCGGGCGACGCCAAGATCGCCAAGACCGTCTCGACCGCGATCATCAACTCCGACAACGACGCCGCGCTCACGCTCCGCAAGTCGCTCGGCACCCCGGCACAGGGGCAGAAGCAGATGAACGAGGTCTTCCGCGCCGGCGGCGACCCGGGCACCAAGGCCGTCGACATCAAGTCCGACGAGGAGACCTTCGGCCTCACCGTCTGGCCGCTGGCCGGGGCGGCGGCCTTTGCGTCGAACCTGCCGTGCACCGCGGACGCCGACGACGTCCTGAAGTGGATGGGCGACGTCGCAGGCAACCAGGACTGGGGCCTGCGGGCGATGGGCAAGCCCCGCCAGGTCGCGGTCAAGGGCGGCTGGGGTCCGGCCGACGGCGGCGGCTACGAGGTCCGGCAGCTGGGCGTCATCACGCACCCCAGCGGCGAGCAGACCGCAGTCACCATGAGCACCTATGTGCCGGGGCAGACCTTCGAGGCGGGCACGGCGACGCTGAACAAGGTCGCACGCTGGCTCGACGCCAACCTCAAGAAGCTGCCGCGCGGCCGTTGCCAGGCCTGACCCGGCCTGAGCGGTTCTAACGGAACCGGGTCAGCAGCAGCGCCTCGGCGAGCGCGGTCCGGCGGATCTCCGTCGGGTCCACGCTCTCGTTCGGGGCGTGGATGCGGCACTGCGGCTCCTCGACGCCGAGCAACGCGATCTCGGCGTGCGGGACGGTCTCGGCGAGCACCGTGCACAGCGGGATCGACCCGCCCTGACCGGACTGGACCACCTGCGCGCCGTCGTACGCCTCGGTGAGCGCGGTCGTCAGTGCGGCGTACCCGGGGCCGTCGGTGCGGGCGGCGAATGGTGCGCCCTTCGCGTCGTCGCCGACGGTCAGCTCGCAATGCCATGGCACGTGGGCGTGCAGGTGTGCGGCCAGCGCGTCGTAGGCCTGCTGGGGGTCGGTGCCGGGCGGGATCCGCAGGTTGAGCATGGCGGACGCCTCGGGGACTATCGCCGCGGCGCACTCGTCGGTGCGCGGGGCGTCCAGGCCGATCACGGTGACCGCCGGCCGAGCCCACACGGAGTCGGCCGGCGGTCCGGAGCCCAGCAGGTCGGTGCCGTCGAGTGCGCCCGAGTCGGCCCGGAACACCTCCGGCGGGTAGGCCGCACCGGACCAGATTCCGTCCGCGGGCAGTCCGTCGACCGTGGTGTCGCCGTGCTCGTCGCGCAGCGTCGCCAGCAGGGCGATCAACGCGGCCAGCGCGTCCGGGGCGGCCCCGCCGAACTGTCCCGAGTGCACGGCGGTCGCCAGTGCCCGGACGGTGACCTTGACGTTGACCACGCCCCGCAGGCTGGTGGTCAGCGTCGGTGTGCCGACTTCGACGTTGCCCGTGTCGCCGATCAGGATCAGGTCGGCGTCGAAGAGTTCGGGGCGACGTCGCACCAGGTCGTCGAGGCCCTCGCCACCGGCCTCTTCTGAGCCCTCGACGATGATCCGCAGCGCGCACGCGAGCTCGTCGCCGACGGCCCGCAGCGCGGTGAGGTGCGCGATCAGATTGCCCTTGCAGTCCGCGGAGCCGCGTCCGTACCAGCGGCCGCCGCGCTCGGTGAGTTCGAACGGCGGCGACGCCCACAGCGACTCGTCGCCGGCCGGCTGCACGTCGTGGTGGCAGTACAGTGCGACGGTCTTCGCGCCCTCCGGGCCGGGCCGGTGACCGACCACCGCGGGCGATCCGTCGGAGGTCTCGATGATCTCGCAGTCGACGCCGAGCTCGCCGAACGCCGCGGCCACCCACTCCGCGCTGGCCCGGCTCTGCGCGGCCTTCGACGAATCGAGGTGTACCGACGCGAAGCCCACCAGCTCGGCGAGGTCGGTCCGGGCCCGATCCATCAGTTCGGCGACGCGTCGGGGCAGTTCCTGAGTGGTCATGGTTCCACTCTGGCATGTCGGCCGCTTGATGGCCGTGAGCGGTCGAAATCGCGGTCTCATGGCCGCCGGCCAGCCGCGGCTGCGGCCTCATGGTGGTCGAGCACCCGCATCGGCTCGGCAGTCGGCGACCCCATGATGGTCGAGTAGCCGCCGACGAAGGAGGCAGCGCGTCGAGACCCCGCCCCCTGAGTCTGTTCGCCTCGCTCCAAGAGGCTGTTTGCGTCGCTCCCTGAGCCTGTCGAAGGGTCTAACCGAGAACCGGAAGCGACTATCTCCGCAGGTCAAGACCACAAACCGCACACCCCGGAAAACTGCTCGAAAAAACTTTCGAACAACACTAGACAACGAACAAATGTGCGAGTAGCTTTGTAAGCAGGATCACAATCGATCCCAGTCGCTCTCCCCACGGGGAGGACGTGCGTTCCTTGAGAACTCCATAACCTGTCGGCGGCACGGGCACGCCGCCGACAGGCACTTGTCAGGCCGCCCCTCTCGACCGAGGGGTGCGGCCGTGCTGCCGCCCGACCCGCTTACACCGCACCGGTGTAGGCGGGTCGGGGCGGCGTCCCCTGGAAACCGCAACACCCTGCGGGAGGCACCCATGAACGCCGACACCCTCACCCGATTCGCCGACCTGATGGTCGACGACCTCACCGAACGCCCCGACACCGCACCGGCGGACCCGCTCGATGCTGCCCAGAACCGGTCTCTGGCCGATCTGCTCACCGACTCACGCCCCGGCGTCGACGACGCTGAAGTCCTCGCCGTCCTCGTCGTCGCGGTCCGCCTGCGCAACATCGCCGACAATCTCATCGCCGGCACCGTCGCCGCCGCCGAACGCCTGTCGATCCCGGCCCGCAAGCACCTCAAGAACGGTGCGAACCTGCTGATCGAGATCGGTGTGGCACCCGCTGTCGCCTACCGTGCGGCCCGCGTCGGCCGCTCGATCTCGTCGACCCCGACCGTCGCGCGGGCCCTGCGGGACGGCGCGATCGGCATCGAGTTCGCCGACGCCATCGGCAAAGGCCTCACCCACATCACCGACCGCGTCACCCTCGACGACGACCAGCGCGCCAGCATTGTGACCAACCTGATGGTGCAGACCACCCCCGCTGAGGTCGCCGCCCGCGCCCGGGAGATCGCCATCGCCCTAGCGCCCGACGAGGTAGAGGAAGGATCAGTACCGGTCGCCGAGGACTACGACCTCAACGAGATGACTGTCGTGCAGAACGACGAAGGCCGCATCACCGTCACCGCCGACCTGGACGTGGTCACCGGCGAAGAACTCGACGCCGCCCTCGACCCCCTCTGCCGGCCCGTCCCACTGCCTGACGGCACTCCTGACCCGCGCACCGACCGACGACGCCGGGCGGATGCGCTCGGACAGATCATCCGCACCTACCTCGCTGGATCGCAGCGCCCCACCTCGGGAGGAGTCCTTCCACACGTCACCCTCATCCGACCAGCGATGCTCCCTGAGCTCGTCGAAGGGTCTACCGAAGGGTCCGTGCCGATGCTCGGGTTCACCGGCCCGATCAGTGCTGCCACCGCCGACCTCATCGCCTGCGACGCCGTACACGCCGACGTCGTGGTCGACGAGCACGGTGCACCGCTGGACGTCGGCCGCAGTCAGCGACTGTTCCCGCCGAAGATCCGCCGTGCCCTCCATGTTCGTGACGGGGGCTGCGCGTTCCCGGGCTGCGGACGCCCTGCCTCGTGGTGCGACGCCCACCACATGACGTCGTGGGCCGACGGCGGGGCGACGAGCTGCGACAACGGCGTCCTGCTGTGCCGCATGCACCACACCCTCATCCACCACACCGGATGGGAAGTGTTCCTCGGCCACGACCGGCACCCTTGGTTCTACGCACCGGCTGATCCGGCGCACCCGAATTGGCAACGTGAACCGATCCGCTCACACGGACGACGCACACTGACCACCCTGCCCGGCGCCGCATGAACGGGCCGGGGCGGGCGGTTTCAGCCGGCGTCCTCGAGGTGGTCCAGGTGGTCTGCCAGGGTGCGCATCACAGTCGCCAGCGAACGGCCGTCGTCGGGCGTCAGCGCGTCGAAGAAGACCCGGCGGACCTGCTGGAAGTGGCCGTCGAAGGCCGCGCGGAACGCGGCGGCACCGTCGTCGGTGAGGCAGGCGTAACTGCCGCGGCGGTCTTCGGCGGCGCGCTCGCGGCGCAGCCAGCCGCGCCGGCACATGACGTCGACCTGATAGGTCAGCCGCGAGGCGGAGAACACCATTCGCTGTGACAGTTCCTTCATCCGAAGGCGGTGTTCTGGGGCCTCGCTGAGCAGCAGCAACACATGATAGTCGCTGAGCGACATGTCGGCGTCGGCGCGCAGTTCGTCGTCGATCGCAGTGGACACCCTGGCGGAGGTCTCGATGAACCTCCGCCAGGCGTCGGGGCGCGGGTCGTCGTCGGTGATCGTGCCCGAGCCGGGCGGTTCGATCATGCGACGACGTGCGGCATCAGCGCGTCGGGGGGGATCGCACCGAGGCGGCCGGCCTGGTAGTCCTCGATAGCGTCGATCACCTGCTGGCGGGTGTTCATCACGAACGGGCCGTACGAGACGACCGGCTCGCGGATCGGCTGTCCGCCGAGCAGCAGCACCTCCATCGCCGGGCGGTGTGCGTCCTGGCCGGGGTCGGCGGCGACGGTGATCCGGTCGCCCGCGCCGAACACGGCGAGCTGACCGCCGGAGATCGGCCGTTGGTCGGCGCCGACGGTTCCGCGTCCGGACAGGACGTAGACCAGCGCGTTGAAGTCGCGTCGCCACGGCGCCGACAGCAGTGCGCCGGGGGCCAGCGTCGCATGCGCGAAGGTGATGGGAGTGTGGGTGGAGCCCGGCCCGGCGTGGCCGTCGACGTCGCCCGCCACCACGCGCACGAGTGCGCCGCCGTCCGTCGAGGCCACCAGTGCCGACTGTCCGCCTTCCAGGTTCTGGTAGCGGGGAGCGAGGAACTTGTCCGAGGCCGGGAGGTTCACCCAGAGCTGGATTCCGTGGAACGTGCCGCCGGACTCGACGAGTTCGGCCGGCGGAGTCTCGATGTGCAGGATGCCGGCGCCCGCCGTCATCCACTGGGTGGCGCCGTTCTCGATCAGACCGCCTCCGCCGGTGGAGTCCTGGTGCTGGAATCGGCCGTCGATCATGTAGGTCACGGTCTCGAATCCGCGGTGCGGATGCCACGCGGTGCCGCGCGGCTCGCCGGGCTGATACTCCACCTCGCCCATCTGGTCCATGTGGATGAACGGGTCGAGGGCGGCGGCGGACACGCCCGCGAAGGCGCGTACCACCGGGAAGCCTTCGCCCTCGTAGCCGCGAGGGCCGCTGGTGACCGAGACGACGGGGCGTTCGGAGTCGGTCGGGGCGGACGTCGAGAGACGAGGCAGGGTCAACGTGTCTGCGGTGATCGCGGGCATCGTCGCCTCCTAAAAGTTTAGATTTGAAGTATTTACATCCCACCCAACGCGCGACGGGCTGCGCCTATTCCTTTCCGTATGGGGGCGCAAGACACTCGGCTCCGAGGAGGGCCATCTGCTTCCCTCCGGCAGTGACGACGGTCATAATCACATGCATGGCAATGAATCCCATGACCGACCGTTCAGGCCGCGAGCGTCAGCGACTGCGCAAATTGGCGCAGGCCGCGATGAACGCGGACCAGACCGTCGGTCAGGTCGAGGGCATCCTCGGCGACATGGGTCCGGTCCTCGCCGGACTCACCACCACCATCGGCGACCTCAAGGGCACCATCGACACGCTCGACGACACGCTGGTCAAGCTCGACGAGTCGCTGGACAAGGTCGACAGGACCGTCGACCGGATGGCGGGAGTCGTCGGCCGCCTCGAAACGATCGTCGACCGCGTGGAGAGTCTGGTCGTGATCGCCGAGGCCGCCCTCAAACCGCTAGGCATGGTCGAGTCGGCCGGACGTGGTGTCGCCGGCCTGCTCGGGCTCGGCGGCAAACCGGAGAAGAGCAGGCCGGCCGAGAAGGGGTCCGCCAAGTGAGCCGCACGGTCACTCGATCAGTCCGCGGCGCCCGTGGCCGCACCATCGTCTACGACGTCACCCGGCCGGGCTCCGACTCCGAGACCGAGGAGGTCGGCGTCACATTCCTGGTACACGGGCTCGGCGAGCACGGCGGCCGCTACGGGCACGTGGCGCGGCGGCTCTGCGACGCCGGATACGTCGTCGTGGTTCCCGATCATGCCGGGCACGGTCGCTCGGACGGGTCGCTGCGCCAGATCAACCGCTTCGCGGACTTCGTCGACGATCTCGGGCGCGTCATCGAGTCCGTGGAGACCGACGGCAAGCCGGTCTTCCTGATCGGACACAGCATGGGCGGGGCGATCGCACTGTCGTACGCGCTGGACCATCCCGCGGGGCTCGCCGGACTGGTGCTGTCCGGGCCGGGCGTGGTGGTGGGCGACGACGTGCCGCCGCTCCTGGCGAAGCTCGCGCCGCTGCTCAGCAAGGTCGTGCCGTGGATGCCCGGTACCGAACTGTCCGCCGACGCGCTGAGCCGCGACGAGGCGGTCGGCGCGGCGTACGCCGCCGACCCGATGGTCTGGCACGGCAAGGTCCCGGCCGGGGTGGGCGGCGCCCTGATCGGCGAGATGGGAACCTACCCGGCCCGCTTGCCGTCGCTGACACTGCCGACGCTGGTGCTGCACGGCGGCGACGACCGGCTCACCGATCCGGAGGGCAGCCGCATGGTGGGCCGCCTGGCCGGCGGCGACGACGTCACCGTGAAGATCTACCCCGGTCTGTTCCACGAGATCTTCAACGAGCCCGAGCAGGACCAGGTGCTCGACGACGTCGTCGCCTGGCTGGCCGCGCACAACGCGCAGTAACGCACGCCCAAGAACCGATCCGGCCTAGAACCAGGCCGGATCGGTATCCAGGGTGGTGCGGTCCAGCGACGCCAGCAGGTCCAGCTGCGGCCCGGTCTTCGGCAGCTCGAACACGTAGAAGTAGCGGGCGGCGGCGCGTTTGCCGTCGTAGAAGTCGCCGATGCGATCGCCGACGGCCAGCAACTGCTCCAGCCACATCCACGCCGCGACGACGTGCCCGGCGACGTCCAGGTAGACCGTTGCGTTGGCCAGGGCGAGGGCGGGGTCGCCCGGCGCCCACAGTGCCGCGGTGACCTCGCCGAGCCGGGTCAGCGTCGCGCCCAGCGACTCGGCGTGCTCGGCTGCCCGGCCACCGGCGGCCAGGCCGCGCTCGGCGGTCGCCTCGATCGTCGCGGCGAGCACTCCGAAACCGGCTCCGGAGTTCATGATCACCTTGCGGCCCAACAGGTCCAGCCCGTGGATGCCCTCGGCTCCCTCGTGGATCGGGTTGAGCCGGTTGTCGCGGTAGAACTGCTCGACATCGAACTCCCTGGTGTACCCGTACCCGCCGTGCACCTGGATCGCCAGACTGTTGGCCTCCAGGCACCACTTGCTGGGCCAGCTCTTCACGATCGGGGTGAGCACCTCGAGCAGGGTGTGCGCGCGCTCGCGATCGGCGGCGTCCGGGGCGGTGATCTCGTCGTCGAGGAGGGTGGCCGCATACAGGCACATGGCGAGCGCGCCCTCGGAATACGCCTTCTGCGCCAACAGCATTCGCTTGACGTCGGGATGCTCGACGATGGGCACCGGCGGCGCGGATGGATCCTTCGAGCCGAGCGGGCGGCCCTGGACGCGGACCTTGGCGTACTCGACGGACTGCAGGTAGCCGGCGTAACCGAGCGCGGTGGCGAGGAAGCCGACGCCGACGCGGGCCTCGTTCATCATGTTGAACATGTAGCTCAGGCCGCGGTGCTCCTGGCCGACGAGGTAGCCGACGGCGCCTTGCGCCGCACCCACGGGGAACGTGCCGTCGCCGAAGTTGAGCAGCGTGTTGGTGGTGCCGCGGTTGCCCATCTTGTGGTTCAGGCCGACCAGCGCGACGTCGTTCCGCGTGCCGTCGGGCAGGAACTTCGGCACGATCAGCAGCGAGATGCCCTTGACGCCGGGGCCGCCGCCGGGAGTCTTGGCCAGCACCAGGTGGACGATGTTCTCGGTCAGCTCGTGCTCCCCGGCGGAGATCCACATCTTGGTGCCGGTCACCCGGTAGGTGCCGTCGCCGACGGGTTCGGCCCGGGTCGTGATGTCGGCCAGCGACGATCCGGCCTGCGGCTCGGACAGGCACATGGTGCCGGAGAAGCGGCCCTCCAGGATCGGCCGCACCCAGGTGTCGATCTGCTCGGGCGTGCCGTACTTGGCGAGCAGGTTCGCGTTGCCCACGCTCAGGAACGGGTACGACGACGTGGCGGCGTTGGCGCACTGGAAGTTGACCATCGACGCCCGGGACACGACCTGGGGCAACTGCATGCCGCCGAGCTCGGCGTCGAACGATCCGGCGGCCAGACCGGCCTCGGCGAACGCCGACACCGCCGCGCCGATCTCGTCGATCAGCACCACCTTGCCGTCGTCGCCGATGCGCGGCTCGTTCTGATCGGACTTCTTGTTGTGCGGCGCGAACAGTTTGGCGGCCATGTCGTGGCTGAGGTCGAGCACCGCGTCGAACGTCTCGCGGGAGTGCTCGGCGTAGCGTTCGCGCTCGCAGAGCCCGGTCACGTCGAGCCAGTCGTACAGCAGGAAGTCGAGGTCTTGCCGGGACATGAAGTCAGCCATGGTGCTCCTGGATCCTGGGCGTCCAGACCGCGGGGGTCCGTCAGATGCCGAGGCGATTGGTCAGGCGGTTCACCACGCGCGGCGACGCGAAGCCGAGGGCGCGCAGATCCACCGCGTAGCGCGGGTACAGTTCCGCGGGCCGGTCGAGCACGGCCCGCAGAATCCATTGTGCGGCTTCGTCGGCGGTCAGCGCAGGCGCGTCGTCGTAGTCGGCGGTGGGCGCGATCATCGGCGTCCGCACCAGCGGGAATCCGACGTTGCTGACGCATACCCCGGTGCCCTCGCATTCGGCGTCGAGGCTCCGCCCGAAGGCGGCGAGCGCCGACTTCGACGCGTGGTAGGCCGCGAACTTCGGCATCGCGCCGCTGGACACGCCCCAGGTGACGACGTTGACGATCTGACCGCGCCCGGCGTCGAGCATGGCCGGCAGCAGGGCGCTGGTGAGAGCGACCGGCCCGAAGTAGTTGACGGACATGGTGCGCTCGTAGTCGTGGAACCGGTCGACGGTGTCGGCGACGCTGCGCCGGATGGACCGGCCGGCGTTGTTGACCAGTATGTCGGGTACGCCGAACCGGTCGAGGACCTCGGCGCCGAGCGCGGCGGTGGAGTCGTGGTCGGACAGGTCGGCGCTGATCGCGTGTGCGGAGCCGCCCGCGGCGACGAGTTCGGCGCAGGTCTCGGAGAGCCGGTCGGCGTTCCGGGCGACGGCGAGAATCGTCGCGCCCCGGGAGGCCAGCAGTCGGGCCGTCGAGGCGCCGATGCCGGACGACGCGCCGGTGAGCAGGACGGTCCGTCCGGACAGGTCGGCGGGCCGGCCGACAAGCGTGCGACGCAGCGTCGACAGCGTCTCCGGCGGGTTCAGTGCACGCCGCACGATCGACCTCGGCCCGAACGTCACTTGAACTTCTTGACGATCTTGGAGACCTCGTCCTCGTCGACGTTCTTGGCGACGAGCTTGCCGTTCTTGATCTTGCGGATCGTGTACAGATCCGGCTTCTTGGCGGCGGCGACATGCAGTCCCGCCTTCTTTGCCTTTTTGTTCAGATCCTCGATCACGGTTGGATGTTAACCCCCGAAGATGAACACGGCAGACCGGATCACGAACCAGGCTGCTCACCTCGGTATTTAGGCCCGGGACCGGGGACGTTTTCCTATGATCAGCAGATCTCGGTACCCATCGGAGTGGTGTCGTCCATACGTCTGGGGGCGGGTGGCCGTCGTCTGGGGCGACTGTCCCTGGGCGAGGATCAGCGGCAGCCGGGAGCGATGGGGCGCAGCGCCGACCGGTCTGGGTGAGCCGGGTCTCACCGGCGGACTGCACCAGGCCGAAGTCGGCGAGGCAGGCGAAGTCGTTGCCGTCGACCAGGATGTTCTCGGGCTTCACGTCGCGGTGCAGCAGTCCCTGCGCGTGCGCGGTGTCCAGGGCTCCGGCGATCTGGGAGATGATCGACGCCGCACGATGCGCATGTCCAGGAACAGCAGGCCGTCGATTTCGCCGAAGTCGTGGATCGGGATCACGTGCGGGTCGTTCAGCTTGGCGGCGGTCCGCGACTCGCGCAGGAACCGCGTCTGGTAGTCGGGGGTGTACTCGGCCTAGACCGGCAGCCCGTGTTCCAGCAGGTCCAGGGCGCTCATCAGATCTCCGACCACGGTCTCGTCGGGAACCTCGACGCGCTCGGCGACGTGGAACATCACGCCCGAGACGGCGGCGATGAAGACGCGCAGGCGGAAGTCGTCGACGTCGACGCCGAGGTACCCGGCGATGAACCCGGTCAGCTCGGAGACCACTCGATCCACTTCGCGCTGGTGGGCCACGCGGAGGACGGGCTCGTCGCGGATCAGCTTGATGCGGTCGATGTTCGACGCCCAGGGGTCGCCGGCGTCCACCGAGACGGTGTCGGAGATGATCCGGCGCAGCAGGTCGAAGCGATCCAGCCCGGGCGGGATGTCCTCGAGCACCTGCTGACGCTGGTCGTCGAGGTCGTCGCTGATCATCACGTGCTCTTTGGTCTGGAAGTACCGGAAGAACGTGGTGTGCGAGACCTCTGCGGCCTCAGCGATCTGGGCGACGGTGGTCGCGGCGTAACCCTGCGTCGAGATGAGGTGGAGGGCGGCGGCGCGGATGGCCGCGCGGGTGCGGGCCTTGTTCTTCTCCCGCAGCCCGAGCCGCGGCCCCGGCGTGGTCGCCGAGGCCGCGGAGGCGGGTGCCTTGTCCGTCATGTTCTAGAGACTAGGTGGCGGACGCACCGGCGGTGAGGGCGGTGTCGCGTTCGACGTCGACGGGTTCCTGCGTGGCGTCGTGCAGACCGCGATGCCGGACCGCGCTGCCTTCGATGTCGAAGTTCGGCACCAGCTTGTCGAGCCGGCGGGGCAGGCCCCAGGCGCGATCGCCGAGCAGCGCGATGGCGGCCGGGACCACCATCATGCGGATGATGAAGGCGTCGAAGAAGACCGCGATGGCCAGCGCGAAGCCCATCATCTTGCTGGTGGTGTCCGGGGCCAGCATGAACGCCGCGAACACGCTGATCATGATGATCGCGGCCGAGGTGACCACGCGGGAACCGTGCCGGTAGCCGGCGACGATGGCGTCCTTGGCGGACATCCCGTGCAGATACTCCTCGCGCATTCGGGTCACCAGGAACACCTGATAGTCCATGGCCAGGCCGAACACCACGCCGATCAGGAAGATCGGCAGGAACGAGATGATCGGGCGCGGATGCTGGATCAGGCCGAGCGCGCCGTCGGAGAAGATCAGCGTCGTGATGCCGAACGTGCCGAGCACCGAGAAGACGAAGCCGAGCGTGCCGATCAGCGGCACCCAGATGGATCGGAACACGCCGATCATGATCAGGAACGCCAGGCCGACGACCACCGCGATGTAGGGCAGCAGTGCCTTGTCGAGCTTGTTCGACAGGTCGGACATGATGGCGGTCTGACCGCCGACGTGCAGTTCGCTGCCCTTGTTCTCGACGGCCGGACTGACCGAACGGATCTTCTCCATCAGGTCGTGCGTCTCCGGCGACGCCGGAGCGGACGTCGGGGTCACGACGATCAGCGCGGAGTCTGCGCCGTCGTTCGGCTGCTGCGGGTTCTTGCCGTTGCCGATCCACGTCACGGTCTGCGGCTGGGCGACGCCGGGCAGTTCCTTGATCTTGGCGACCGCCTCGGTCGCGGCCGGCGCGACGTCGCCGTTCTTGTCGTTGTGCACGACGACCAACAGCTGACCGTTCACGCCGTCGCCGAAGCCCTTGCTGATCAGCTGCTGCGCGGCGATCTGATCGTCGCCGGACATGTCCAGGCCGAGCTCCAGGTTCTTCACCGGGATGGCGGCGGCCACCAGGACGGCCAGACCGACCAGGATGAACGGGATCGGCTTGGCGACCACGGTCCGGCCGAACTTCACACCGAGGGTGTCGGCGGTCTCGGACTCTTCGGCGTGCTTGATCCACGGGATCTTGGGGGTGAAGGCGAAGCGGCCGAACGCGCCCAGGAGGGCTGGGATCAAGGTGAGTGCGGTGAGCACGGCGATCAGAATCGCCAGTGCGGCGCCCAGACCCATCTGGGTGATCATCGGGATCCCGATGACCGACAGGGCGGCGACGGCGATGAGGACGGTGAGGCCTGCGAACACGACGGCGCTGCCCGCGGTGCCCGCGGCTCTGCCCGCTGCGTCTGCGGGATCGCCGCCGCGTTTCTGCTCGGTGCGATATCTGGTCACGATGAACAGTGCGTAGTCGATCGAGACGGCGATGCCGAGCATGGTGACGATGCCGGTGGCGGCCTGGTTGATGTTCATGAACTCGGCCGACAAGGTCAGCAGACCGATGGTGAGGCCGACCGCGACGATGCCGGTGACCAGCGGGATGAAGGCGGCGATCAGGGCGCCGAAGGCGATGATCATGACTGCGAAGGCGACGACGAAGCCGATCATCTCGGCCGAACCGCCCTGCTCCTGGGCCTGCATGACGCCGCCGGAGGCTTCCACCTGCAGGCCGTCGCCGCGGTGCTCCTTCAGGATGTCGACGAGCTGTTCCTTGTTCTCGACGTCGACGTTCATCAGGTCGATCGACTGATGCACGGTGATCAGGCCGACCTTGCCGTCGTCGCCGAGGACCTGGGAGGCGACCTTCTTGTTCGCGTCAGCCGCGGTGACCGGATCGACGATCGACTGCGGGTCGGTGACCTTCGGCAGCTTCTTCAGATCGGTGATCAGGCTGTTGATCTGATCGGTGTGCTTGGCCAGGCCGTCGTCTGCGGCGACGACGACGGTGGTGGACGCCTCCGACTGCGACTTGGTCAGCGCCGGGAAGTACTCCTGCATCTGGGTCATCGCGGTGCCCGAGTCGGTGCCGGGCAGCTCGAAGTCCTGCGCGAACTTCGGCTGCAGGGCGTTGACGAGGCTGAAGACGATGGCGAGTGCCGCCACCCACGCGGCGATCACCCACCACTTGTGACGGAAGGAGAACCGTCCTAGGCGAAAGAGGACTGAGGACATGACGCAGCCTTTCAGGCGGGGAACAAGAAATGCGTGTTGCTAACGAGTGTTACTGACTAACACTTTGGCCCGCAACCGCGAAACCGGTGACGCTGGGCACAGATCCATGATCCGCGCCCGGGATTCCCGGCACATCGGGGTTTTCCCTCGGGTGATCCCTGAAGTTCGGTGCGCCAGAGGCTTCGACAGGCTCAGCTGGCGTCCTGAGTCCTGAGCCGTCCTGAGTCCCCGAGCCTGTCGAAGGGCTACGACCGGGCCGCCGCGACGAAGGCCCGCACGGCGTCGAGGTCCTTCACACCCGGCGACGACTCCACGCCGCTCGACACGTCGACGCCCCACGGCTGCGCCTGGGCGATCGCGTCGGCGACATTGCCGGGGTTCAGTCCGCCTGCGAGCAGCCATTCCCCGGTCAGGCCGCGGTCCCGCAGCGCCGACAAGTCCCACCGTTCTCCGGAGCCGGGGCGCGGGGCGTCGAGCAGCAGTCGTTCCTCGCCGTAGGCGCCGACGGTGAGCGGGGGGTCGTGCGCGAGCGACGTCGCGCGCCACAGGCGGCTGAAGACCGATGCCGCGGCGGCGAAGTCGTCGGCGGTGTAGGCGCCGTGCAGTTGCAGCACGGAGAAGCCGAGGTCGGCGGCGAGTCGCGCGGCATCGAGCGCGGGCATGTCGTTGACCACCAGGACGGTGTCGACGCGACCGCCCGCGGTTTGCACCACCTGCCGCGCGGTCGGCGCGTCGGCGGCCCGCGGGCTCGTCTTGTTCATCACCACGCCGATCGCGTCGGCTCCGGCGTCGACGGCGACCTCGATCGATTCGGCGGTGCGCAGCCCGCAGACCTTGACGTACATGTCCGCCGATTCTACGGCGCGGCACCGGGTGCAGTTCTAGTGTGCGGCCGCGCGGCGAGAGGTCGGCAGAGCCACCAGCGACGCGGCGATCGCCGTGGTGAACGGCACCGACATGGCCAGGGCGATGCCGCCGACGAACGTGCGGGCCAGCTCGATCGCCACCTCCTCGCCGGTGATCATCGAGCTGAACGGCTGCGCGGCCACCGAGAACAGCAGCAGCAGCGGCAGCGCGCTGCCGGCGTAGGCGAAGACCAGGGTGTAGACGGTGCTGGCGATGTGGTCGCGCCCGACCCGCATGGCGGCGCGGAAGGCTGACAGGCGGGTCTGGCCGGGCATCGCCGCCAGCTCGAAGGTGGCCGACGCCTGGGTGATCGTCACGTCGTTCAGCACGCCGAGGGTGCCGATGACGAAGCCGGCCAGCAGCAGCCCGGACAGCGAGATGGAGCCCTGATACAGCTGCAGGCTGGCGGTGTTCTCGCCGGACAGTCCGGTCAGCGACAGGCTCTTGATGGCCCAGTAGCTGAGCAGCCCGGCCAGCAGCAGCGAGACGAGCGTGCCGAGCAGCGCGGAGGACGTTCGCAGATTGAAGCCGTGCGCCAGGTACAGCACGACGAACAGGATCAGCGCCGACGACACGACCGCGACGGCGACGACGTTGTGCCCGTCGAGGATCGACGGCAGCGTGAAGAAGCCGAGCACCGCGAACGCGAAGACCAGCGCGATGATGGCGCGCACGCCGCGCCAGGTGGCGACCGCGATCACCGCGAAGGCGAACGCCGCCGCCCAGACGATCAGCGGGCTCCCGCGCCGGAAGTCGAAGAACGCGTAGCGGGTCGCTCCGTCGGGTCCGGTCGTCATGCTCAGCCGCAGCTTGTCGTCGACGTGCAATGTCGGCTGCCCGGGCTGCGGCTGGTCGGCGACCGCCGGATCGGTGTCGGCCGTCTGGTCCGGGCCGGTCCCGGACTGGGCGGCGTTGGTCGGCACCATCAGCACCGCGAAGTGGCCGTTGTCGGGTCCGGACGTCAGCTTCACGGTCGACGCGATGCACGGCCCCCCGCCGCCCGGGATGTTCGGGTACTGGCCGTTCGCGGTGCCGGAGTCGGGCATCGCGTCGCACGACGCTCTGGTCTGTGCGACGACGACGGCGTCGGCGGTCTTGAGGGGTCCGCCGTCGGCCGACCGGAACTGCAGCGGGATCGGATGGTCGGAATGTCCGGGCCACAGGAAGAACATGCCGAGTACGACGGCGAGCGCCGAGGCGACCAGTACGCCCACCACCGCGGGCTTGGCGTAGCGGGTCAGATTCTCGACGGGGCCGGTCGCGTGCACGTGGACGTGCCCGTGGGAGTGGGCGTGCGGTTCGGCGGGAACGGGAGAGGGCGCCGCGGGCAGGTCGTCGGGAACGTCCGGTTCCGGCATGCGGTGACTCATGCAGAGAGCCTAGACCTGCCCGACTCACCCGACGTCAGCCCGACGGCGGCGAGTCGTGCGCGTTCGGAGTGGATCCGGGTCCAGGCGGCGTCCGGTGCGGCCGCGGTCTCAGCTCATGCGTGTCGTCGGGGTGCAGCAGGCTGCGTGGCGCACGACCCGATCGGCGGCCAGCAGCGTGCGGACCGGTTCGGGATCGGGGAGCGGTCCGCCGGCCAGCGAGGCGCGCGAGGCATCGACCCATTCGCGGCGGCTCACCCGGTCCAGCGCCAGCCGCCGGTCGGAGCGGCCCGCGATCAACTGCAGCACGGTGGTTCCCGTGCGGCCGTTGCCTTCGCGGAACGGGTGCACCGCGTTGAGGTCGACGTAGATCCGGGCCAGGCGGTAGGTGAGCGCGGCGTCGTCGTACCCGGTGGCGCAGGCCCAGGCCTCGTCGATGTCGCGCTGGACCCGCAGCAGGCCGTCGTGCACCTCGTGCACGGCCGCGAATGCGGTGCCGCCCTTGCTGATTCCGGTGACGCGAGGTTCGCCGGCCCAGGCGTAGACGTCGGCGAACAGCTGGCGGTGCACGTCGCGCGGGGTGACGGTCGACGGCGGGCGCTGCAGCAGTTGCACGGTGCGGCCGGCGCTGATCGCGTGCTCGGCGGAGGCCAGCACGCGCGCGGTCCGCAGGCCGAGGCTGTTCTCCAGCACGTCGGTGCCGCGGATCAGATAGGGCTGACGCCGCGCGAACATCGACGCCGAAGCCGGGCCGCCTCCGTCGTCGTCGCGGTGCCTGCGACGGCAGTAGCCGAGATAGTCGGTCATCGACCACTGCTGATCGGCAAGGGAGGTCAGCGCGGCGAGGTCTTCGGGAGCGGGCTCCCAGCCTTCCAATCGCTGAGCGGCGACGGCGCTCTCGACGATCCCCGTCACGGGAACGCCGGTCACGGGAAGGACGCCAGGTAGCGGAGGACGCGCTGGATGCCGACGACGTCGCGTCCGGCGCCGCGCAGTCGCGCCCGATCCAGCGGGCGCAGGCTGGTCAGGGCGACGCGGTCGGGGAAGCTGCCGTCTACCCAGCGGTCCCGGCGGATGGTCCAGCGGATGGCCGACGCGGCGTCGAGCGCGTGACCCAGCGTCTCGCGGTCCTGGGGCTGGAAGGCCGACGGGCTCGCGCAGGCGAGTCGCTCGGACGACAGCCGCACCGAGGAACCCGAGGTGAGCGCATTCCACCGGGCCATACGGACGGCCGGGTCGATCACCGAGGCCTTCGGGCTGACGCCCTCGCGTGGCCGGGTGAGGATGGTCAGCCGGGTCGGGATGCTCTCGCGGACCACGGAGGCGTCGCGGGCCATCGCGGTCAGCACCGGCGGCCGGGTGGCGAGTTGTTCGGCGAGGGCGTCGGCCAGCGGGTTCGCGGCCGGACCGGTCGAACCGCGGGAGACCGGTGCGGCGTCGGCCACCAGGCCGGTCATGACGACGCCGCGGTCGGCAGCCGGTTCGGCGGTCCAGCGGACGATCGACGACTTCCAGTCGCCCAGCGACCGGCAGCAGCGCGCCCGGTTCGCGGTGGCCCCGTTGCCGTCCGGAGCGAAGCCCAGCTCGGCGAGGTGCTGGTGTACGTCGCCTGCGACGTCGCGCAGTTTGGGGCCGATCGACTCGTCGCCGTCGAAGGCCACCAGGGTCTCGACGTCGGAGCCGGGCAGCCCTTCGCCGCGCCCGCAGCTGCCGGTGACATACCAGTGCCAGTCGGCGTCGCCCGGCGGCTCGTGCAGGGCGACGGTGGTGCCGACGGCCGCGATCACCAGCTCGGACCAGAGGGTGCCGGCCTCGGCTGCGCTGAGCTCGCCGGACACGTCGGCGAGTGAGTAGCGGGCGTCGTCGACGGCGGCGGCGAGGTCGTCCGAATCGCCCGCGGCGCGCACCGCGTCGATGGCGGAGGGCAGCTCCGACAGGCTCATGGATGGTGATTCTTCTCGTGCTCGGCAGACCGGAGCAAACCGGGTCGGGGCGCGAAACAAACCTGTTACGCGCCGTATCGAAGCCGAAACGACGGCGACTCGGTCGCGTCATCGAAAACCCTTTAACTGTCAATTGACAGGAAGTTCCGAACCCGAGGGATGACATGACCGCATCGAGCACCGCAGCCCCGAACACTGCGACGACGTCCGCCGCACGCGACCACGCCCGGGCCCAGGTCGAGGCCTCCGCCGGCGTGCCCCGGCCCACCGTTCCGCCCACCGCCTACGACGCGCCGCCGGCCGGCGTGGACGCAGCCTCGCTGACCTGGGCCGAGACCGTGCCCGGCGACCACTACTCGGTCAAGATGCTGGCACGCGGCACGCGGCTGCGACTGACCGACCTGACCGGCGAGGCGACCGCACAGCTGATGCTCTGGCGCGTCGACAACCTCTCGGAGCGACTCAACGTCGCCGACACGGTCAAGGTGCCGTGGCAGGCGTACCTGGGCGCCGGACACCCGCTGCTCAGCGATCAGGGCCGGGTGCTGGCGACCGTCGTCGCCGACTCCGAAGACACCGGTGCGGGCGGCGACCACGACCTGTTCTGCGGCACCGACCGCACCGGCCGGGATCTGCTGCTGCTGGCGGCGTCGAAGTTCGGGCTGGGACGCACCGACGTGGCGACCCCGGCGTCGTTGTTCACCCGGGTCCGGGTGGCCGACGACGGTGCGCTGGAACTTCGCGAAGGCGGACGCGCCGGGGCGTCGGTGGAGTTGGTGCTGCATCTGCCGCTGATCGTCGCCGTCGCCACCGCCGCCCATCCGCTCGCCGGTCCCGACGCGGCCACCGGACCGGTCGAGGTGCTCGCGTGGCGTTCGCCCGGCGAGTTCGACCGGCTCGCCGCGACTGTGCCCGACACCGACCCCGAATACCAGCGGGCCTTCGCCAACACCGAAGACTCCTGGGCCGCCCTCTCGAAGGAGATCTGATGACCGCCACGCTGAACACCGACGCCCTGACTCAGCCCGTGCTCGACGAAGTCGTCGCGGCCAACGCCCCCTGGTCGGCCGTCGTCCGTGCCGGCGACCTGCTGACCATCGTCGACCTCGGCGGCAACCAGTCGGTCGACACCCTGCTCTACGGCGCCGACGACTACAGCATCCGATACAACGCGGGCGTCACCGTCGCCGCCCAGCGCAACATCTTCCTGACCGCCGGCTCGGTGCTGCGCAGCGACGACGGGGATCCGATGATGACCATCGTCGACGACGAGGTGGGCCGCCACGACACGGTCGGCGGCGCGTGCTCGCAGGAGTCCAACACGCTGCGCTACGGCCACCACACCAAGCACCAGCACGCCTGCGGCGAGAACTTTCTGGCCGAGGGCCTGCGCCGCGGCTTGACCAAGGCGCACATCGTGCCGAACATCAACTTCTTCATGAACGTCCCGGTGGACGCCGACGGCACGCTGGGCATCGTCGACGGCCTGTCCGCGCCGGGAAAGAAGCTGGTGCTGCGCGCGGAGATCGACGTGCTGGTACTGGTGTCGAACTGCCCGCAGATGAACAACCCCTGCAACGGATTCGATCCGACCCCGGTGCGGATGATCGTGACCCGGCCGGAGGCGTCATGACCGCCCCGACGCTGGTGTCGCTGGCCGTCGAGGTGCTGACGCCGGGCATGGCCACCACCGTGCAGGACTGGCCCGGGCGCACCGGGTACTGGCAGGTCGGCGTGCCGCCGTCGGGCCCGATGGACGATCTTTCGTTCCGGCTGGCCAACACCGCGGTCGGCAACCCCGAGGGCGCGCCCGCCCTGGAGGCGACGATGCTCGGCCCGACGCTGCGGTTCACCGCAGCGGCCCGGGTCTGCGTGACCGGTGCGCCCGCGCCGATCGCCGTGAACGGGCGGCCTGTGCCCGCTTACAAGCCGATCGCGGTGAACGACGGCGACGTGCTCTCGGTCGGCGCGGTGGAAGCCGGAATGCGCACGTACATCGCGGTGTCCGGCGGGTTCGACGTCGAGGAGTACCTCGGCAGCGCGTCGACGTTCACGCTCGGACGATTCGGCGGACATCTGGGTCGCACG
>JASGFV010000039.1:0-20584 GCA_047605365.1 Gordonia sp. (in: high G+C Gram-positive bacteria) | reverse complement strand
GGAAGAAGGCGCAGGCGGCCTGCAAGCAGTACGCACCGGCCAGCTGACCGCCGTGCGGCCGGGCCGGCCCGCGTCAGGAGAGGTGCGCGGCGGCGATCTGTTCGAGCACCCGCTCGGAGCCGCGGTACGGCTCGGTGTCGCGCGGCCAGCCCAGCATCACGTCGGTGAAGCCGAGCTCGGCGGCGCGGCCGGCCGCGTCGTCGAACGCGGCCGGCGACTCGATCGGGCTCTCCGGGCACATGCTCAGGCTCAGGTAGCGTCGGAAATCGGCCGGCGGGTCGGCGCGCTGGACGAGTGCCTCGTCGAGCGTTCGGCAGTTGCGGGCGACACCGTCGAACCACTCGTCGACGGTGTCGGCGTGCGTGCCGGTGGTGACCCAGCCGTCGCCGGCCCGGCCGGCGAAACGCACCGACCGCGGGCCGTTGGCAGCCAGGATCAGCGGCACGCGGTCGCGGACAGCACCCTTCGCGAGCCGCATGTCACGGGCCCGGTAGTACTCGCCGTCGAATGTGAGGTGGTCGTCGCGAAGGGCGGCGTCGAGCAGCGTGACGAACTCCTGGAAACGGTCGACGCGTTGCCGCACCGGTAGCGGTTCCTGACCGAGCACGCCGTCGTCCGGCGAGCCGCCGACGCCCAGCCCGGCCAGGAAGCGGCCGCCCGAGACGTCGATCAGCGACTCCACTTCCCGGGACAGCGAGACCGGGTGACGGAAGTTGGGGGAGATGACGAACGATCCCAGGCCGATCTTCTCGGTGACCGTCGCCGCCGCGGTGAGAGTCGGAACGCACGAGAACCACTGCGAGTTCGGGAGTCCGCCCCACACCAGGTGATCGAACGTCCAAGCGTGGTCGAAGCCGAGTTCCTCGGCCCGCTCCCACTGCGGCCGGACTTCCGCCCAGGGGCGGTCAGGAAGGATGAACACTCCGATGCGCATGGCTGCCACGGTATCGCCGGGTCAGTGCTCCGTCGGCAGCAACAGGACTTTGCCCACCGAATCCTTCGAGTCCAGCAGCCGCTGCGCCTGATCGGCTTCGGTGAGCGGCAAGATCTTCGAGATCACCGGTGCGATCAGCCCCCGCGTCACCAGGGGCCACTCGTCGGCGGTCACCGCGGCGACGATCTCAGCCTTCGAGCCGGTCCCGGTGTTCGGGCGGTTGCGCACGTTCAGACCGATGACGCGGGCCCGCTTGCCGATCAGGGCGCCCAGGTTGAGCTCGCCGACCACGCCGCCCTGCATGCCGATGATCACCAGGCGGCCGCCGACGGCGAGGGCGTCGACGTTCCGCGCCAGGTAGGCGGCACCCATGTTGTCGAGGATGACATCGGCTTTGCCGCCGAGTTCGGCGACGAAGTCCTGTTCGCGGTAGTCGATGACGATGTCCGCGCCGAGCTCGCGCACCCGCTGCTCCTTGTACTCCGACCCGACGGTCACCGCGACGCGGGCGCCGATCGCCTTGGCGACCTGGATCGCATGGGTGCCGATTCCGCCGCCCCCGCCGTGCACCAGCAGGAGGTCGCCGGCCTTGAGCCCGGCGTCCATGACGATCGTCGACCACACCGTGCACGCGACCTCGGGCAGTGCCGCGGCGTCGACCAGAGAGACCCCGGCGGGGACCGGGAGCAGCTGTCCCGCGGGGACGACGACGTACTCGGCGTAACCGCCGCCGGCTATCAGGGCGCACACCTCGTCGCCGATCGCCGCCGAGTCGACGTCGGATCCGAGTGCGACGACGGCGCCGGAGACCTCCAGGCCCATCACCTCGCTGATGCCGGCCGGCGGCGGGTAGAGGCCGCGGCGCTGCAGCAGATCGGCGCGGTTCACGCCGGCGGCCGCGACGCGGACCAGGACTTCGCCTGGAGCCGGAGTGGGCGTTGCGACGTCGTCGACATGGAGGTTCTTCTCGTCGTCGACGACGACGGCCTTCATGGTGACGGACACTGGCTGGCTCATGGACTGCCTGCTTCTTTCGTTGGTTGTGCTTGTCGTTGGTCGACGCCGGGTGTCAGACCGACTGCGGGACCGGCATATGCCGTGCGGCCTGGGCCTGGGCCCGGGCCGCGACGTCGAACGTGTTGGCGCGGATCGGCTTGAGCGACCGCAGGTGGTCGGACACCCGGCCTGTGCCGAGCGTGAGCTTCAGCCCGCGCGGCAGCCGGGTGGATCCGGCGGACAGATGGTTTGTCTGGTTCAGCATGGACTGTCGCGCGTGGCCCGGTGGGGCGACGGCTGGTTGGTCCCGCGCCGAATCGTCGACGAGCAGCACGATCTTGCCCTTGACCGTGCAGGACTCGCCTGCCCGGTGAGCCTCTGCGACGTCGAGCGCAAAATCGATGCCACCGGGGGCAGCGGCACGGGCCCGATCGGGCATCCCGTCGCCGTAGGTGATCGCGGTCGCGCCTAGTGCGGTCAGTGCCGGTCGGGAGGCGACGCCCGCGGTGCCGATCACCGTGACACCGCGGGCCACCGCGAGCTGAACCGCAGCGCTGCCAACGCTCCCGGACGCGCCGTTGATCAGCAGCGTGTCACCTTGCGAGACGCCGACCTGGTCTAGCGCACGGGCGGCGGTCTCGGCCGCGGCGGGCAACGCGGCGGCGTCGACGTCGCTCAAGCCGGCCGGAAGCGGCGCCCAGTCGGAGAGGACGGCATATCCGGCCTGCGCGGCACCGTACGGCGAGGCTCCGAAGACACGATCGCCGACCGCGGTGCCGGTGACGCCGTCGCCCACCTCATCGACGATTCCGGAGGCCTCGTATCCGGCGGTCTGCGGAAGCTCGGGGTCCATGAACCCCTGGCGCTTCTTCCAGTCGCTGGCGTTGACGCCCGCGGCGGCGACGTGAATCCGCACTTCGCCGTCACCCGGATGCGGAGCGGGAAGTTCGACGAGTTCAAGAACACTCGGGTCGCCGAACCGTGAGAACTGGACTGCAAGCATCGTTCCTCCTCGACGTCTCGCGCCTGGCGCGACCTCGTTCGAAGGAGTGGCGACTTGAACCAGTCACGTGTGCGCACGAGCGGGCAGCCCGTGTTTCTACCCCGGTCGTTCCAACCTAGCACCGATCGAGCGCCGGGTAGTCGATGTGCCGGCCGAATGCGACGGCGTCGGCCCGGCCGGCGGCGACCGCCTTCCCGCGCTCTGCGAGCTGCGCGAAGACGTAGCCGTACAGGCCGGCCGGATCGTCGTCGCCGACACTGTTGACCGTCCCGTACGGCGACAGGCGCACTCCGACTTGGTCTGGGCCCCACACGTCGATCACGGCGTCGGTGATCTCCAGCAACAGCCGCGCCCGGTTCTGCACGGTGCCGCCGTAGACGTCGTCGCGACGGTTCGATGACGAGTGCAGGAACTGCTCGATGAGGTAGCCGTTCGCTCCGTGTACCTCGACGCCGTCGAACCCTGCGCTCACGGCGTTGGTCGCAGCCTGCCGAAACTCTGCGACCAGGCCTGAGATCTCGGCCGTCTCCAGCGCACGAGGTGTCTCGAACGGCGCGGGCCGCCGTCAGCGGTGAAGGCCACGCCGTCGTCGATCGCGATGGCCGACGGCGCGACCGGCAGTGCGCCGCCTTGCTGGAAGCTCGAATGCGACACGCGGCCGGTGTGCCAGATCTGCAGGAAGATCAGACCGCCTGCGGCGTGGACAGCATCGGTGATGCTCTTCCAGCCTGCGATCTGTTCGGGGAGTGAATGCCGGGCGTGTTCGGGTAGCCCTGGCCCCACGCCGCGGCCTGGGTGGCCTCGGCGATCATCGTCGCGGGCGCCAACGTGCCGAAGGGGTCGTTCTACAACCACTTCGACAGCAAGGAGGCGTTCGGCGCCGAGGTCGTCGACGCGTACTTCGAGTCAGTCCTCGGCGCGATGCGTGCGATCCTGTGCGACGAGCAGACCCCGCCTGTCGAGAGACTGCGTCGATACTCTGAAGGCCGCATGTCCCGGATGTCCGCCGGCGGATACGTCCGCGGGTGCCTCCTCGGGAACCTGACCCTGGAGACCGCCGACCACAGTGACCTCATCAGGACGCGTCTTGCATCACACTTCGCCACCTGGTCCGCCCTCATGAAGGACTGCGTCGACCAGGCCCAGCGCGAGGGCTCAATCACCACGACGCTGCCCGCCGCCACGGTGGCCGACTTCCTGCTGGACAGTTGGGAGGGCGCGCTGCTGCGCGCCCGGGCCGAGAAGAGCGACGAGCCGCTGCGGCGATTCATCGACGTGATATTCGCGTCGATCCTGAGCTGACACCACTACGCGTGTCCCATTCGGGCGTCAGGCCTTCCACCCGACCCCGGCCAACCGCAACGCCGATAAGATACATTATGTCGGGTAGTGGCAGTGCAGACAGATGCCAAAGATGACGCGAGGCGGAACTCACACCACCAGCGAACCCCGACCGGCTCGCCTACTGCCCGCTCGGCGATGGAGGATCCGGTAGCGGAGGCTCCGAATCCCCAAGGCCCACTGCCTGATCGGCAAGCTCCAGACCCGCGCCGGCGTAGATGTTGAAGGCCGTGCCGACACCGTGGTCCTTGGCCCACTGCAACTCGTCGTCGTACCGGGCGACGGTGGCGACCTGGCCCTCGAACCCGGACTCGCGCAGGCACTCGAGCGCGGTCACGTTGGCGCCGTGCCGATGCATGGCGAGCAACGCGGTGTGGACCGAGTCCGAGCGGTGCAGACGGTTCCAGAAGTCGAGGTCGGTCGCGTCGCCCTCGATCGCGCGGTAGCCCTCTCTCTTCAGGGTCTCCACGCGCGGACCGTCGTAGTCGACTCCGACGACTTTCAGGCCGTGATGCTGCGAGAGTCGCTGATAGGCGGCCAGGCCGACGCGGCCCATGCCTAGCACGACGACTTCGGCGTCGCCGGCGTCCTGTGGCCGCTCTTCGGGGATCAGCTTCTCATCGTTCTGTGCGGGCAGTCGTGCGGCGAGCTTCTCCACCATCAGGTGACCGCGGCCGTTGACCAGTGCGGACACCACGAAGCTCAGAGCGACTGCGATCGAGATCTCCACCAGCCAGGCCTTGTCGAGCATTCCGGCGGTCACACCGACCGAGACGACGATCAGGCCGAACTCGGAGAAGTTCATCAGACTCAGGCCGGACAGAATCGCCGAGCGGTACCGCATCTTCAGCAGCGCGAGCAGACCCATCCAGAACACCGCCTTGAGCGGCAGCATCAGGAGCATCAGCAGCGCCACCTCGACGGTCGGCAGGTCGGGCAGCCCGGTCAGGCCGATCGACACGAAGAAGCCGACCAGCAGTAGTTCCTTGAGGTGGAAGAGTGATCGAGCGAGCTCCGACGACGCCGGGTGCGACGCCAGCAGAACGCCGACGATCAGCGCGCCGAGATCGCCTTTGAGTCCGACCGCCGAGAACCACGCGTAACCGGCGACGAGCGCCATCGTGATGCCGAACAGGGCCTGCATCTCGCCGTGACCGAGTCGGCTCCAGACCCTGCGCATGACGAGGGTCAGCGGCCACAGCAGCACGAGCGTGAACGCCCACCAGCTCGGAAGGTGGCCGCCAGTGGCAGTCAGGAAGACCACGGCGACGATGTCTTGCATCACCAGGATGCCGATCGCGACGCGTCCGTACAGCGAGTTGCTCTCACCGCGCTCCTCGAGCACCTTGACGACGAAGACGGTGCTGGAGAACGAGAGGGCGAACGCGAGCAGCAGAATCGTCTTCGGATCCTGGCCGGTCAGCATCGGGATGCCGATCAGCGCCGCCACCCAGAGGAACGCGAAGCCGATCACCACGCTCAGCACCAAGTGGATCGACGTCGAGAGCCACACTTCGCGCCGAAACAGGATCCGGACGTTGAGCTTGAGGCCGATGGCGAACAGCAGAAGCGTGACACCGAGGTCGGCCACGATCTCCAGCTGCGCCAGATGCTCGACGTGCAGTGCGTTGATCACGAACCCCGCGGCGAGGAACCCGACCAGCGGTGGGAGCCGGATGGCCATCGCGAGACCGCCCAGTCCAAAGGTGATCAGCAGATAGACGGCGACGGTTGTGGTCATCGACCTATTCTCACGGTATCACCGGAATGTCCGCAATTCGGCGTGCCGTCGCGGTCGAATGAACCGCGGTGGCTCGCCGAACCGGTGCTAGACGGTCACAGCCCGCGCAGCCAATCGCCCACCACCTCGGCGATCCGGCGCCCGTGGAAGATCCAGCCGATGTGTCCGACGACGCGGCCGTCGGAGTCGTCGGCACCGCAGTGCCAGCGAGTCACGCGGGCGTTCGGCAGGTGGCCGACCAGTGCCTCTACCGCAGACGGCGGGGCCATCCTGTCCCCCTCGACGGAGACTGCAAGCACTGGCAGGTCGACCGACCGCATTTCGTCCGAATAGTCCGCGCCGTGCCCGATGGCGTCGAAACTGCCGGTGCGGGCCAGGCGCGCCCAGTCCTGAATCAGTGCTCTCGGCTGGCGTCCGAGGAACCTCAGCGTGTCACCCGGGTAGTAGCCGACCATCGCTGCGATTCCGGCGGCGACGGTCGGAGCGATCATCGGTGCGAGCTTGGTGATGCCCGGGTACACCCGGAAGTCCGGTGTGTTGGCTGCGACGAACGCGATTCCGGCCAACTCCCCCGGTGCCGAGGCCGCGTACATGATGCCGGTCTGACCACCGAGACTGTGCCCGAGCGTCGAAGCCTTCCCCGTCCGCGGAGCGCTCAAGACCGATGGACGCTCTTGATCCTGAAGTACGCGTTCGCCGGAGTTCGCCGATTCAACGGCTTCCAGAGCGCGCTCGGGATATCACGATCTCGCCTGAACGACCGGCTCGAACGACTCGTCGAACACGGCATTCTCGTCAAGCAGAAGGCTGCCGACGGTCCGCACGACGAGTACCGACTCACTGCAAAGGGCAAAGACGTCTACCCGATTCTGATGGCGATCAAAGACTGGGGCGACGAACACATGGCGCCCGACGGCCCGCCGGTCGTCTACCCGCACCGGAACTGCAGCGGCGAAGCCCACGCGACGCTCACCTGCGACGCCTGTGGCGAGACACTGACCGCGCACGACGTGGCGCCCGAACTCGGTCCAGGCATGCTGGTTCAGCAGCCTCCCGAGTAGCGGTCACGCCTTCGGCCAGGGCTCCTCACCGTCGCCCGCTGCACTGGACATGAGAACAAGACCGGTTTGAGGCCGCGTAGTGCCGCGTTCCTGCGACAATAGTCGCAACCATTCGACTGTTCGTAGAACAAAGCCGCCGTATTTCGAAGGGAACAGATCGATGATGCGTTCACCGTCCGTCCGACTCGCCGCTGTCGGCGTGCTGACCGCCGGCGCGCTCCTCGGGACCGTCGCCACGGCGCCCGAGGCATCGGCGAACGTTCCTGGTGGCCGCTACAGATCGACGTCGGAACTGCTCGGCACGACGACGAGGAGCTACATCGCGATTCACGGCACGACGCTTACCGACTACGGCCCGCTCGGTCCGCAACGCTTCCGCATCGTCTCCACTCCCCGCGGCGGATTCGTCGACGCCTACGGCGCGCGGTATGTACTGAATCGATCACCGGACGGCAGCTATCGAGGACCGGTTTACCTGGGCCAGTTCGTGATAGGACGCACCGAGCTTCGACCCACTGACGACTAGCCGAGGAGATTCGACCTCTGTCCGATCTGCATGTCGCCTCGACGCCGCTGACCCGATCCGTCGTCGATATCCACAGGCCCCTCGCAGTGTCGACGTCGACCTTCCCGAACCGCTCCGTAGATCGGGGTCGGTGAGGCAACATCGGACCCATGGATCTCTCGCACACCGTCGCTGTGCCCACCCCCGCCCGCGCCGGCTTTGAGACCGTCGACGGTGTGCGCATCCCCAGCGGCGCCGCCGCGTTCGGCAGCTACGAGGCCGGACTCGACCAGCTCGCCGTCGACGAGATGTTCCGGCCCGACGGCACAGTCCGGCCCCCGTACCGGGGCATCGGCGCCGCCATCAAGGAGTTGTCCCCGGCCGATATGAAGGTCCGGCTCGACGCCCTCGGCCGCGCCTTCATCGACCAGGGCGTCACGTTCTCGCTGTCCGGTCAGGAACGCCCGTTCCCGCTCGATCCGGTGCCCCGCGTCATCAGCGCCGCCGAGTGGTCCCGCCTCGAAGAGGGCATCGCCCAGCGCGTCCGCGCGCTCGAGATGTTCCTCGACGACGTGTATGGCGAACAGCGCATCCTTGACGACGGGATCGTCCCGCGACGGCTGATCTATTCGTGCGAGCACTTCCACCGTCAGGCCGCGGGCATACGGCCTCCCAACGGTGTGCGGATCCACGTGGCGGGCATCGACTTGATCCGCGACGAGAAGGGCGACTTCCGGGTCCTCGAAGACAACGTCCGATCACCCTCCGGCGTGTCGTACGTGATGGAGAACCGCCGCACGATGGCCCGTGTCTTCCCCGACCTGTTCGCCAGCCACCGGGTGCGCGCGGTCCGCGACTACCCGAGTCATCTGTTGCGCGCACTGCAGGCGTCGGCGGCCGGCAACGTCAGCGATCCGACCGTCGTCGTGCTCACCCCGGGCGTCGCGAACTCCGCGTACTTCGAGCACTCGCTGCTCGCCCGCCAGATGGGCGTCGAACTCGTCGAGGGCCGCGACCTGTTCTGCCGGGACAACGTCGTCTACATGCGGACCACCGCCGGCGAATCGCGCGTCGACGTGATCTACCGGCGCATCGACGACGCGTTCCTCGATCCGATGCAGTTCCGGCCCGACTCGATGCTCGGCGTCGCCGGCGTCGTGAATGCGGCCCGAGCCGGCAACGTGGTGATCTCCAGCGCGGTCGGCAACGGCGTCGCCGACGACAAGCTGGTCTACACCTACGTGCCGGAGATCATCCGCTACTACCTGGGCGAAGAACCGAAGCTCGGGAACGTGGAGACGCTGCGATGCTGGCTGCCGGACGAGTGCGATGAAGCGATCCGTCGCATCGACGAACTGGTCGTCAAGCCTGTCGAAGGCAGCGGCGGCTACGGCATCGTGTTCGGCCCCAGCGCCACCAAGGCCGAGATCAAGAAGCTCAAACAGCAGATCAGAGACTATCCACGAGGCTGGATCGCACAGCCGCTCATCAACCTCTCCACCACGCCGATCGTCGCAGGCGAACGTCTGAGCCCGCGGCACGTCGACCTGCGACCGTTCGCGGTGAACGACGGCGAATCCGTGTGGGTGCTGCCCGGCGGTCTCACTCGCGTCGCGCTGACCGAGGGCTCGCTAGTGGTGAACAGTTCGCAAGGCGGCGGCTCCAAGGACACCTGGGTGCTGGCGACGCGGAGCTCCAGCGAGCCCGCCGAGGTCGAAGAGGGGCGCGTCGTCGCCGATCTGCCCCGGTCGCCTCGACCGGCGATGGACCCGGCCACGACGTCGAACACGGATCAACAGCAGCAACAACAGCAACAACAGGGTCGCGCGACGGAGGGCACGAACCGATGATGCTCGCGCGCAACGCAGACTCCCTCTTCTGGGTCGGCCGATACGTCGAGCGCGCCGACGACATGGCCCGCATCCTCGACGTCGCCGTCCAGCAACTCCTCGAAGACCCGACCATCGACACCGCGCACACGGTCCGCCAGGTGATGGCGGTGATGGGCTTCGACCTGCCCGACGACGATGACCCGATGACCGTGTGGACCCTGGCCGACGCACTCGCCTACGACCGCGACGAGCCCGGATCCATCGTCGGACTCGTCCGCGCTGCCCGCGAGAACGCCCGCGGCGCAAGAGAAGTCACGTCGAGCGAGATGTGGGAGTGCCTCAACGCCACGTACAACGAGGTGCCCGCCGCGATCCGTCGCGCACGACGGCTCGGGCCGCACTACTTCCTGTCGTACATCAAGGCGCGCGCCGCGATGTTCGCCGGCCTCACCGACGCCACCCTGAGCCACGACGACGGGTACAGCTACCTGCTGCTCGGACGGTCGATCGAGCGGGTCGACATGATCGTGCGCATGCTCCACTCGCGGTCCGGGGACTTGGCGGGCTCGCCGTCGTGGATGGGCGTGCTGATCGCCGCGGGCGCCCAGGACACGTATGTGCGGGCCTATCGCGGCGCGGTCGACGCCGACAGCGTCGTCCGCTTCATGCTGCTGGACCGGCTGTTCCCGAGGTCGGTGTTCCACACCCTCTGCGTCGCAGAGAGCCATCTGGCCGAACTCGACCATCGTCCGAACCGCGTCGGCCAGCAGTCCCGTGCGCTCACGCTGCTCGGACGCGCGCGGAGCCGGCTCGAGTTCATCGACCCGGACTCGCTGATCGCCGACCTGTCCGATCACCTGCTCGAGCTGCAGTCGATGTGCCAGGCCGTCACCGAGTCGATCGCCGAAGAGCACTTCCACATCGAGCCGTACGTCTCCTGGACGGGCGCGAGCCTGACCGAACTCGCCGACCGAAAGGAAGACCTGTGAGCACTCGGCTCCGCGTGGTCCACACGACCGGATTCCATTACGCGAGTCCCGCGACGTCGTCGTTCAACGAAGCGCGGATCACTCCGCGGTCCGACAGCCGGCAGACGGTGATGCTCGATCACGTCGACACGACGCCGGCCGCGCGTCTCTACAGGTACACCGACTACTGGGGTTCGCTGGTCACCGCTTTCGACCTGCACGCCCCGCACGACAGTCTGGAAGTCACCGGCACCGCGGTCGTCGAGGTCGACGACGAAGCACGCTCCCCGGAGGACACGTCCGCCACCTGGGACCTGCTGACTCAAGACGACGTACTCGACGAGCACGACGAGTGGCTGGGCGCCAGCGACTACGCGCCGCTCAGCGGCAAACTGTCGAAGTTCGCCCGGAAGGCGGCCGACGACATGCCGCCGGCCGTCGCCGCCGAAGCCGTCGTCGCCCAGATCCACGACGCCATGCACTACGAGTCAGGCACCACCGAAGTCCACTCGACGGCCCGCGAGGCGTGGAAGCATCGCATCGGCGTCTGCCAGGACTATGCGCACATCACCCTGTCGATGCTGCGCAGCCTCGGCATCCCGGCCCGGTATGTGTCCGGCTATCTGCATCCGCAGTCGTCGGCGGAGATCGGCGAAACCGTCGCAGGCGAGTCGCACGCCTGGGTCGAGGTCTGGACCGGCGGATGGTGGGGAATCGACCCGACCAACAACGCCCTGGTCACCGACCGGCACGTGACCGTCGGCGTCGGGCGCGACTACGCCGACGTGCCGCCGATCAAGGGTATCTACTCCGGCGGCGGCGCCTCGGATCTGCAGGTGGGAGTACGGATCACGCGGCTGGCGTGACCGGTGCCCCAAGCGGAGCCGCTGCCCCGTATACGCGGGTCCCGGCGAAGGTTCGCCACCCTGGTTCGACCGGCGGTCATCGAGATGGAGATGACGTCGGCGTTGGCGATCGGCGTCGAGCAGCGCGCCGGACGCGAAGAGACGAGCCTCGGCTGGTGCCGGGGCTCGTCGTCGTTCTCGCAGTCGCTGTCAGACGTCGGCCTGAGGGCCGCCGGTCACTCGGCCGGGACTTCCTTGCCGTTGACCGTGACCTTGACCTTGCCGGTCTTGGTGTTGTAGGTGATCTTGCCGTGTTCGAAGGTCGAGACCTTCAGGTCGCCCTCGGTGGTCTCATCGCTGGTAGCGACACCGAGCGGACCAGCCGAACCGTTGGAGCCCTTCTCGCCACTCTTGGCCGGAGTGCCGTCGGGCAGACGCTCGACGTTCCACGCGTCGCGGATCTTGCCCCATGTGATGTAGGCAGGGGTTCCGGCCTCATCGTTCTTGGCGGTGATGACGCCGCCCGTGAACTGCTGGAACACCACGCCGCTCTCGCGCTTTCCGGCATTGTGGTCGCCTGCCAGCGGTGTGCCGAGGTCCTTCTTCTGCGCTTCGGTGGCCGCGGAGTACTTGGCCGCGATCGGACCGGTGAGCGTGACCTCGGTGCCGTTGGCCGCCTTGAGCTTCACGTCGCCGTTCTCCTCGGCGCCCTTGCTGGTCGAGGTGTTGGTCTCCGACTTCGGGGTCTCCGAGCTGCTCGCCGACGTACTCGCTTCCGAAGCCGCAACCGAGGTCGTGGTCGACGAGGCGGTGTCTTTCTTGTCGTCACTGCAACCGGCGGCGATCAGGGTGACCGCGGCGAGTCCGGCGACGATGCCGGCCGTGCGGCGATGGGCGATGTTCCTCATGGTGTTCCTTTCGGGGTCCGCTTTGCTCTCGGGCCGTACTTGGGATCGGGCGAACGATCGAACGCTCACCGGTCTCGACCGTACGGATCATTGACCGCTCGCATGCAAGGTTCGGCAACGCCGTGAGCAGAATTCGCGACGCGAACCCGGCATCCTTTCCGTACCGACCGCTGTCGTCCGGCGTGCAGGTCGGCGCCGGCGTCGCGGCCCTGGGCGAGGACTCCCTGACCGCCGAGTCACCAAGGTCGATCTCGACACGGTGACGGCTCGCTCAGTGCTGCCGACTGCCCGGTCAGGATCTGGCCGACTCCGCGCGCGAGACGATGATGTCGGTGAGTTCGTCTGGACGTTCCTCCGGAATCCAATGGCTCACGCCTTCGAGGACGTGCAGCTCAAATGGGCCCGATACGAACTCGCCGGTCAGGTCGGCGCCCTTGCGGGTGAGGGCGGCGTCGTCGTCGCTCCACACGTGTGAGGTCGGCACCGGAATCCGGGTGAGTTGCTTCGGCGAGCTGAACGGCATTGCGCGATACCAGTTCACGGCGTACCCGAAGCCACCGCCGTCGATCAGGGCGAGAACGTCGGCGGCCTGCTCATCGGTCATGGCGAAGCTCTCGAACAGACGCAGCAGGATCGCGGGTCGTCGCGCAGCCAGCCGCTCCGGCAGCCATGGCGCCTGAAAGGCCAGCATGTACCAGGAGTGAAGCGCCTGAGAACTGCGCAGCAGCGACTCCATGAACGCGCGCGGGTGCGGAACCGACACCGTCGTGAGACTTGCCAGCAGCTCCGGACGACGCGCAGCCACACCCCAGGCGACAGCCGCACCCCAGTCATGACCGACCAGATGCACAGGGCCGCAGTCTAATTGCTCGATCAGGGCCTCCACATCGCCCGCCAGGAGCACGGCGCGATAGGCGCGCCGACCGCGTGGTCGCGCGCCCGGCGAATACCCGCGCTGATTCGGCACGACAGTGCGGTAGCCGCGCGCGTTCAGCCGCTCGGCCACGCCGCGCCACGACTTCGCCGTCTGCGGGAAGCCGTGCAGAAGCACGACGGTCCCGTTGTCTGCGGTCCCCGAGTCGACCACGTCGAAGGTCAGACCGTCGTGAACATAACTCTGCATCGGCGAAGACCTCGGATCGGCGGAACGGGCACGGCACGAACGTGGTACTGACTGTCAGGTGACCCTATCGCTTTGGCTGGCGCTGTTCGCCGCATGCCTGATGATCAGTCTCACTCCGGGCGCCGGCGCGATCAACACCATGACCAACGCGATGAACGTCGGCTTCCGCCGATCAGCATGGGGCATTCTCGGCCAGCAGACGGCGTTGTTGATCCAGTTGCTGATCGTCGCCGCCGGACTCGGAGTGGTGATCGCCAACTCCCCCACCGCATTCGCCGTCATCCGATACACCGGTGCGGCATATCTCGGATACCTCGGCGTCCTGCAGTTCCTGGCCGAGCCCGTCGTGGCTCGTGAGGACGAAGCACCGCCTCAGCCTGAATCGGCGCGCTCGATGTTTGTTCGCGGCGTGTGGGTCAATCTGCTCAATCCCAAGGCGATCGTGTTTCTGCTCGCCTTCATCCCGGGATTCGTCCGTCCCGAACGCGGCCTGTTCACCCAATACGCGGTCATCGGGCTGACTCTGGTCACCGTCGACATCGTGGTGATGTGGCTCGTCTTCGCCCTCCTCGGACGCAGCTTCCGCCGCCTCACCAGCACCGAGCGCGGTCAACGAAATCTCAACCGCTTCTTCGGTCTGCTGTTCATCACAGTGGGTGTGCTGCTTGCGGTGGTCTGAGCGGTCAGTGAGCGGGCGCGTCGTCGACCAGTTCGGGCTCCGGCTCCGGCTCCGGCTCGACCGTGCTCCGAGAGCGGCCGCTCCCCCGCCATGCATGTATCAGCGGCACCGAGACCAGGACCGCCGCGGCGCCCTCGGCGATGAGCATCGCCCATGCCGCGGCGATCAGGCCGTGGCCGTCGATCCAGCGCACGGTCAGGGTCAGCATCAATGTCGCGGTGACGATCTGGACGGCGAGAGCCGGGGCGAGTCGTCGTCGAACACGACTCAGCGCGGTGAATCCGATGTTGACCGCGGCCAGCGGAAGCGCGAGCGCCGCCAGCTGCAGCACGCGGGCACCGTGCTCGGCGTAGTCCGATCCGGCCAGCGACAGCACGATCGGACCGGCGACGACGAGACCGACGCACGCCAGGCCGGCGACGGCCAGCATGATGGTCGCGAACCGCGTGCTCAGCTCGCGCATCCGCTCGGGCTGAGCGGCCACCGCCGAGACGTACGGACCCATCAGCATCGTCAGCAGCACGGTGACAGCGGTGATCAGCGACCACACGATCGCGAAGTAGGCGTTGTGGCCCGCGCCCACACGCGCGATCACGATCATCGGCAGGATCAGCGGCGCCAGCGCGGTGACCACGTAGACGCCGTAGTTGCCTGCCGCGAAGCGCAGCTGCTCGCTCATCGGCGGCAGGTCGGCGGGCGGTGCCTCCGTCGAATCCGCACGCAGCCGCACGAACGCCACGACGGCGAGCACGGCTCCGACGACCACCGCCGTCCCGATCCACGTCAGGGTGATGCCGGTGCGGCCGATGAACGCCGCGGCACCCGCAGCCAGACCCAGTTTGACCACCGCGTGCACGATGTTCTTGGTCGCAGCCCAGTCGGCGCGGTGCATGGCGATGGAAAGGTGGTCGAGCAGCGCGAAACTGGACAGGGCGACCACGAACATCGGGAACAGCAGGCGCTGGGTGGTGTTGGCGAACATGTCGCCGGTCGGGCCGACCAGCAGGAAGCCCACTCCGAGAAGGAGGCCGCCGACGGCGCCGATAGTCATCCCGCGGACCGCGAGGCGGGTGCGTACCGGCCCGGCGACCGGCAGGAAACGCTCGAAGTAGGCGCCGAGCCCGAGATTGCCGAACGCCGACAGCATCGTCGCGGCGGTGATCACGGCCGCCGCAGCACCCACCTCGGTGGGCGGATACAGACGTCCGACGACGATCCAGTAGACCAGGCCGAGACCCGCGGTCGCCGCAGCCGACACAGTGAGCGCAAGCGAATTGCGACCCAGGGCGGCGTCACGCGAGGAGGAGGTCATCCGAACAAGTGAATCAACTGAGGCAACCCATAGCAAGGTGACCCTAAGTGTGTCTCGTCACGTTCAGCCGCCACCGGTTGGCCCCTTTGGGAAGGGTAGCCTAATGTACCTCGTCGAGGGCCTGCGCGTATCCGCGGGACGACGACTGAAAAGGACGACATGACTGCCGACGTGGACACCGAATTCGCGACCGAGATCGCCGCCGGGGCGCCCGGCGCAGCTTCCGACAAGTCCGACCACGTCACCGACTCCGTCACGCCGCTGGCCCGCCTGGACGGCGCCGAGCGCGACGGCAAGCACTTCGCCTGGGTCGACGTGCGCAAGCTGTCGGGAACCGCACGCGACGCCGTCGTGCAGGCCGCACTGAACTACGGGCTCGACGGCATCGTCGCCGACGACCCCGCCGTGCTCGACACCCTGCCGCCCACGGTCCGCCGGATTCTCGCCGCCAAGAACGCCAAGTCGGCCGACGCCGGCGCCGCCGACCTGACGCTCGTCGAGGCCGACAGGATGAAGACCGGCGACCGTCCCGAGGGCGTGCACGTCGTCGTCTCCGACGCTCCCACCCTGACGCTGGCCTGTGAGCTGGTGCGCCAGGTTCCGTGGACCCTGCTGACCTTCACCGACCCGACCAAGATTCCGCTGGAGATCGTGATCGCCGCGGCCGAGAACTCGGGCGGCAAGACGGTCACAGTGGTCGAGGACATCACTGACGCGGAGATCGTGAAACTGGTCCTGGAGCACGGCTCGGACGGCCTGCTGCTGGCCCCGCGTCACGCCGACGACGTCGTCGCCTTGGCCGCCGTCCTGGAGCCCAGCGACGAGGCCATCGAGCTCTCGGAGCTGACCATCACTGGTGTCGAGCACATCGGCATGGGCGAGCGCGCCTGCATCGACACCTGCTCGCTGCTCGAGCTCGACGAGGGCTGCCTGATCGGCTCGTTCGCCAGCGGCATGTTCCTGTCGTGCAGCGAGACCCATCCTCTGCCGTACATGCCGACCCGCCCGTTCCGCTGGAACGCCGGCGCGGTGCACTCGTACGTGCTGGCCCCGGAGAACCGCACCCGCTACGTCAGCGAACTGCGTGCCGGCCAGCCGATTCTGGCAGTGCGCAGCGACGGCTCGGTCCGCGAGGTCCGCATCGGCCGGGTGAAGATCGAGCGTCGTCCGCTGATCTCGATCACCGCGACGTCGCCGGGCGGCAAGACTGTCAACGTGATCGCGCAGGACGACTGGCACGTGCGGCTGCTGGGCCCCGGCGGCAGCGTCAACAACGTCACCGAGCTGAAGCCGGGCGACGTGCTGCTCGGCTACGTGCCGACCGAGGCGCGTCACGTCGGCCTGCCGATCACCGAGTTCTGTGAAGAGCGCTGAGCCGACTGCTTCACCGGGACAGCTCTGCCTCGACGAGCTGTTCGTCAGGGTCGTCGATCGGTGCGCCAATGACGTCGCACTGATCGACGACACCGAGTGGCTCACCTATTCCGAGCTCGGCGAGCGAGTCGCCAGTCAGCGGCGGACGGTCGACGCCGCACCCGAGGGCCGGCCGATCGCTGTCGCGCTGCCCGGGGCGCAGCGATCCGCCGACGACTCCGTCGTCGACGCCGTCGCGCGCCTTCTCGCGGTGCTGGTCTCCGGCCGGACCGCCGTGCCGCTCGACGGTTCGCTCCCCCCGGCTCGTCGCCAGTACGTCGTCGACCGTTCCGGCGCGCTGCTGCTGGGCGACGATCCCGCGCTACGCGCGGCGCCGTCGCCGGTCGCCGCGCTCGACTGCGCAGTGCTCATGTTCACCTCCGGCTCCACCGGCGTGCCCAAAGCTGTGCGCCAGGGACACCGGATGTGGCGGCACCAGGTCGAGGAGCTGTCGGCCGACCTCGACATCGGGCCCGGCCGGCGGGTGCTCTCGGCACTTCCGGTCTCGTTCGGCGGCGGGCTCGACATCGCACTGACGGCGTTGTTCTCCGGCGCCTGCCTGGTGCTGACCGATCCGCGCCGGGACGGCGTCGACGGACTCTGGCGCGCTCTCGCCGCGCACCCGCCGCACGGCCTGCACTTATCGCCTGCGCTGCTGCGCGCGTTCACCGCCCAGGCCGCAGCATCCGGCGATTCGGCCGGCTGCGACGGCCTCGATCTGGTCTGCACCTGCGGCGAGGCCCCGGACGCGTCCGACGTGGCCGCATTGCGCGCCGTCCTGCCGGCCGTGACATACATCAACCGCGCGGGCTCGTCGGAGACCGGCAATCTCGCGTTCAACGCCTTTCCCCCGGACCGTGCCGTCCCGCCGGGCACGCTGATCCCCGGCCGTCTGGCAGCCACCAAGTCGGTCGTGGTCCATGACGTCGACGACGGGCGACTCCTGCCCGCCGGCTCGGTCGGCCGCCTCGAAGTGCATTCGCCGTTCCTCGCCGACGGGTATCTCGCCGACGGCCGCCTGGTGGACTTCCCGTGCGACGACGACGGCGTGCGCCGTCATGCGCTCGGCGACGCCGGATCGGTGGTCGACGGCGAGCTGCGCTTCGCCGGACGGCTCGACGACGCGCTGAAGATCCGCGGCTACCTCGTCGACGTCTCGGAGGTGACCGCCGCGGTGCGCTCGGCCGACGGCGTCGCCGACGCCGTCGTCGTGGCTCGCCGGGACCCGCAGCCCGAACTGGTCGCCTACCTGCAGCCGTTCGCCGGGCAGCGTCCTCCGTCAACGGCGCAGATCCGCGCGCACGTGGCGTCCGTGCTGCCGCCGTGGATGCATCCGGCGCACCTGGTGCTGATCGGCGAGCTGCCGCGCACCGAACGCGGCAAGGTCGACCGGACCGCGCTGCCCGAACCCCCTCGTCGTCCACTGCACCGAGCACCCGCGACGCGGACAGAGAAGCTCCTGGCTCCACTCTGGGAGGACCTGCTGCACGTCGACGACGTCGGCGGCGCTGACGACTTCACCGCGCTCGGCGGCGATTCGCTGACGGCAGTCGCCTTGCTCGACCGTCTGGAAGAAGCCTTCTCGGTCCGCCTTCCGCTGGCCGCGCTCAGCGGTGCGGGAACGCTGACCGAATTGGCCGTCGCCATCGACTCGCACTCGGCCGGAGGCGCACCGAGCGGGGACGTCGTCGAGCTCTCGTCCGCCGACTCGGCCCGTTCGCCGATTCTCTTCGCCTTCGCCGGCGCGGGCGAGGCCGCGCACGCCTTCACTCCGCTCGCCCGTCGCCTGCCCGGCTTCCGGGTGATCGGCGTGCAGAGTCATGCGCTGGATCGGCGCGGCCTGCCGGACTGGACAGTGGGCCGGGCGGTCCGCCGCGCGCTGCGGCAGGTGCGCACCGCGTCGCCGTCGGGCCCCTACCGGTTCGTCGGCCATTCGCTGGGCGGCGTGGTCGCGATGGAGGTCGCGCGCCGCCTGACCGCCGTGGGCGAGACCGTCGAGCACATCGTCTGCTTGGACACCGTGCTCGACGACGGGCTTCGCGCCCGCTCACCGATCGTGTTCCCGCCCCTTCGACAAGCTCAGGGAGCGGGGACACGAGCCGAGACAAGTCAAGAGACTTCTCTGACAGACCACGCAACCCCAGACCGCGCCGCCGTCTGGAAGACGCGCCTGGCACTCCTCACCGCAGGCTGGATCCAGCGCCCGGCCGACGTCCAGTGGCCGCTCTTCCACGAACTCGGGCGACGCAGCGCTCTGCTGCACCGGCTGACCCCGTGGGACGGTCCGGTGACCGTCGTCGTCGCCGAAGAGAACGACGATCCGCTCGAGTGGTGGCCGCTGGTCGCCACCGACTGCCGGGGCGTACGCCGGGTGCCCGGCGACCACACCGGAATGCTGCGGCCCCCGCACGTCACCGCGACCGCGCAGGTCGTCGCCGGCGCGCTGGCGGCGCACCAGGACGTCTCGCACACAGGGGCGGCACAGTGACTGCACCGCGATTCGCCGTGCACATCATGGCGCACACCGAGCCGCACCTCTTCGGCGACCTCGTCGCCTCGCTCGCTCATGAGCGGATCGACGTGTACGCGCACATCGACGCGAAGGTCGATGAGCGTCCGTTCGCCGAAGCCGCGGCCGGTGGGGCCCGGTTCGTGGCGCCGCGAGTCCGCGTCAACTGGGGCGGATTCAGTCAAGTCCGCGCCACAGTCGAGTCCCTCGCGACCGCCCGAGACGGCTACCAGCGGCATTCGCTGCTGTCCGGGGCCGACGTTCTGCTTCGCCCACTCGACGAGGTCGTCGAGGCGTGGTCCACCGACGATGAACTGATCCGGATCGACCAGCCCCTGAACGACCCGGCGTACTCGCACTGGACCAAGGTGGACAGGTACCACTTTCCCGATCATCCTCGGCTCAGAATCGCGTCCGCACGACTCCGCCGCCGCGTTCCGGACACCCGGCCGCTGGTTCAGGGGTCCACATGGTGGTCGCTGACCGGCGCTGCCGTACGGCACCTGCGCGAGCGTCTGGCGACGGAGCGCGACTGGGTCGAGTTCTTCCGCTACTCGCTGTGCCCGGACGAGTACGTGTTTCATTCGCTGCTCTCGGACTCGCCGTTCGCCGCGGCGATCCGCGGCGGCGACGGACCCAACGTCCACGGGCAGCACTACATCGAATGGCCTTCCGACGGCTGGCATCCGCGCACGCTCACCGAAGACGATCTGCCGCGCGCCCTGGACAGCGGCGCGCTCTTCGCCCGCAAGGTCGGACCGCGGTGGACGTGGCGAGGAGTTCTCACGTGAGTGTTCGCGACCGGCTGGTCGTCAACGCCGGAGCGCTGATGGCGTCGTCGGCGGCCACCGGGGCCCTGGGCTTGGTCTACTGGATCTTCGCCGGACGGCTGTTCGACGCGTCCGATGTCGGTCGCGCGTCCGCGCTGATCAGCACGGCGACCATGCTGTCGTCGCTCGCGTGCCTCTCGCTGGGCGGCGCCTACGAGCGGTTCCTGCCGCTGGCAGGCGATCGCACGAGCGTCGCGGTGGGCGGCGGCTTCCTGGTCAGCGGGGTCGCTGCGCTGCTCTTCGGCGCGGTGTTCGCTTGGCTGCCGATGGCCGACAAACTCCTCCACACCACCGGCCAGCGTCTCGCCTTTCCGCTGATGGTGGCTGTCTTCACCGCATTCGCGCTGTCCGACCCGATCCTGACCGGGCTGCGCCGCGCACCGGCGGTGGCGGCGAAGAACATCGCGTTCTCGGTGTCGAAGGTGGTGCCGCTGTGGTTTCTGTCCGCGGGAGCGGCTGCCACCGGGATCGTCGTCTCGTGGACGGCGTGCGCCCTGCTGTGCGCCGTGTACTTCACCGTGTCGTCGATCCGGACCGCGATGACTCGCACCGGACGCTCCCAGCTGCCGGCGCCGCGTGAGCTC